>JANMDK010000191.1:0-20855 GCA_031376265.1 Pseudomonadota bacterium | reverse complement strand
GCAAGGCTTCGTCGAAATCATCCGCTGCGTCATCTGCCTGCAGCAGGGTGAATGGCCCAGGCGGGCGCAGGACGTCGAGGAAGTCGACGTCGACAAGCTCAAGGAGATGGTGAACGTCAAGGACGAGGACATCGCCAGGCTCGACGCCTTTGTCGTCAATCCCAAGGAGAGCCACAAGTGAGAAAGGAAGTATGGTTCGGGCTCTCGATCATGGCCGCTGTGGTCGTCGCGGTGTTCGTTCTGCTGCCGTCGCCGTCGATGATGACCAACGGCCACCTCGGCCTGCTGATGCTGGCGCTGATCGTGGTCGCCATCATGCTCGGCTTCCCAACCGCGTTCACGCTCATGGGCATGGGCATGATGTTCGCCTGGATCGCCTATCGCAGCCAGAATCCGGCGCTGGCGGTGCAGCAGACGCTGGACCTGATGGTGCAGCGAGCTTATTCGGTGATGTCGAACGACGTGCTCATCTCCATCCCGCTGTTCGTTTTCATGGGGTACCTGGTCGAGCGCGCCAACCTGATCGAAAAACTGTTCAAGAGCCTGCACTTGGCGATGGCGCGGGTGCCGGGATCGCTCGCGGTCGCGACGATCGTGACCTGCGCGATCTTCGCCACGGCTACGGGCATCGTCGGCGCGGTGGTGACCCTGATGGGCCTGCTCGCGCTGCCTGCGATGCTGCGCGCGGGTTACAGCGTTCAGTTATCGGCGGGCGCGATTACCGCAGGCGGATGCCTGGGCATCCTGATTCCCCCTTCGGTGCTGTTGATCGTCTATGGCGCCACCGCCGGTGTGTCGGTGGTGCAGCTCTACGCCGGCGCATTCTTCCCCGGCATCATGCTGGCTTCGCTGTACGTCGGGTATGTCATCATCGTCACCAAGCTCAAGCCCGGCCTGGCCCCGCCGCTGTCGGCCGAGGATCGGCGTGTGCCGCTGCCCGAGTTCGCGAAAGTCGTATCTGACACGGTCAGCAACACAGTCCTGCCCGGGCTGATCGGCGCCATCAAGGGCAAGCGCAATGCCGCGGTCCCGATGCGCACGCTCCTCAACCACCTGTTGATCGCGCTGCTCCCGGCGCTGGCGGTGGCATCAATCATGGGGATCGTATACGTGAGCTTGACGGCTCCGGTCCAGCAGGTGGCCGAGGGTGTGGTCGAGATGGGTAGCGCGGCCCTGGGCGTCGCCGAGGAAGAGAAACCCGAAACCGGCGGCTTGCAGGAGCCAGAGAAAGAAGGCGGGTTGCAGGAACCTCCCAGCGAAGGGGCAAAGGTCGCGGACTCGCCAAAGCCCGCCGAAGCGGCGGCGCCGGCCGAAGCGGTGAAGCCGGCCGCGCCGGTTGCAGCCAAGCCGGCGGCGTCCCAGGCCCGCCTGCCCGCGCCCACGGGTTTCTGGATTGCACTGGGCATGTGCGCAGTCGTGCTCGCCGGTTTTTACGCGATCTTCAGCTTCGCCCGGCTGGAAATCTTCAAGATGCTGCTGGGGTCGTTCTTTCCGCTGGCGATGCTGATCCTCGCCGTGCTCGGCACCATCGTGTTCGGCTTGGCGACGCCGACCGAAGCGGCGGCAATGGGTTCGCTGGGCGGGCTGATCCTGGCTGCCGCCTACCGGAGGCTCAATTTCGCGATGCTGAAGGAATCCGTCTTCCTTACTGCGAAGACCAGCGCGATGGTGTGCTGGCTGTTCGTCGGGTCGAGCATTTTTTCCGCGGCGTTCGCGTTGCTAGGCGGGCAGGAGATCATCAACCAGTGGGTGCTGTCGCTTGAAATGACGCCGGTGCAGTTCATGATTCTGTCGCAGATCGTGATCTTCCTGCTCGGCTGGCCGCTGGAGTGGACCGAGATCATCGTCATTTTCATGCCGATCTTCATTCCGCTGCTGCCGCATTTCGGCATCGATCCGCTGTTCTTCGGCTTGCTGGTGGCGCTCAACCTGCAGACGGCATTCCTGTCGCCGCCGGTGGCAATGGCCGCGTTCTACCTGAAGGGCGTGTCGCCGCCGCATGTGACGCTGAACCAGATCTTCGCGGGCATGATGCCGTTCATGGGCATCCAGGTGCTCGCGATTTTCCTGCTCTACCAGTTCCCCGCGATCGGCATGTGGCTGCCGAGCGTGTTGTATGGAAGGTAGTTGGCCGACTGACTAAGCGACAGCCAAGCTGTGGGTGCGCACCGCGACGATCGCCTTCGACAGGTTGAAGTCGTCGGTGTAGCCCGCGCCGAACAGGCAGCAGGCCAGCAGGTTGGTGATCGGCGGGGGCAACGGCTCGCGGCCGGCCAGCGCATCGCGGATCCAGCGCGCAGTGCACTTTGCATCCGCATGCTCGGGCAGGCGCAGGTTGCGCGGCACCGTCGAAAACACCGGCATCGGCTCCGCCTCGAACAATGTCTGCTGCGCGCCGTCGTTGAAATACTCTATCGCCGGCCGCTGTTGCGGGTCGGTGTAGGCCTCGCCTTCCGCGCCGCGAAACAGCAGCGCGCAGTCCCCATGCCCCAGAAGCACGCTGCCGATCTGCTCGGATTGCATCTCATTGTCGGTTGGCAGCAGCTTCAGTCCCAGCCCGTCGAACGGGTCGACCAGGCTGGCCACCGCATGCGCGCAGTTCTCGAAGCCGAGCCGGCTGCGCAGCGCGAGCAGTTGCATCAGAGCGGGGGCGATGAGTCCGGTGGGCACGTAGGCAATACGCCCCTCGGCCAGCTCGGCCTGCACATCCTTGAGCGTCGCGCAGGGCAGCACGCCGAGTTCGCGGAAGATCGACACGCTCGCCACGCGCCCATGGCCTTCCAGCGGTCCGTGCACGACGACCGGCAGGCCGAAATGGTTGGCCAGCAGCGCGATCAGCGGCATGAGGTTGGGGTGCTCGATGGTGCCGCTGTAACTCGGGATCACGAGCGGGCGCAGGGCCAGTCGCGCCGTGGATGGCGGCAGCAGGCGCTTGATCCGCACCCGTGTCGCGCGATAGAAGCCCGATAACGCTTCAGGGGCGAGCGGCTTCATCGCGAGCGCCGTGAGAATCGCACCGAGCTCCATTTCGGGCACGCCCCCGTCGAGCAATGCCGAGAACAGGTCGAAGGCCTCGGGTTCGGTCATCGATTCGCCGCATCCACCTGCGACGCGCTTGAGCATTGGCGCAATCATTTTGCTTTCGGTTGTGTAAGGCATGGTTGCCTGCACCACCGGCAGCAACCGCCGTGCCAGCCCGCGCTCATAGGGGAAGCCACCGCCTCGCACGCATTGCGTCGCATGCCGAAGTGCACAAGCAGCAAGCGCGCACCAGTGTGGCGCGCTATGCTGCGGCGCCGCAAAAAACAGGAAGAGGCTTTAGGCTGCGCGCCGGACGGGCGCGGAGAGGGAATAGCAGAGCCGCCGCAGGCGGTTGAAGTCCGCGGTCTCGAGCAACTCGCGCAGGTGCGAGAAATTGCCCTCGATGGCTTGCGTGTAGAGGTTCGGGCCGTCGAAGTGCGCGGCCGCGTATTCGTCCACGCCATCGAGCTTGTCGCGGATGCGAGTACGCGCAACGTACTCGTAGAAGCCCGGCGTCTTGATGATCAGGTCTTCGGGCGAGGAGTAACGCACGATCTCCTTGCCGTCGGGCATCGTCTCGCGTGCAACTCGGCCGTAAACGAATTCCTGGTAGAGGAAGTCGCGGCATTTTTCCAGGTAGAGTCGATCCGACATCTGGCCGATGAGGTCCGCGGTGCCAACCATGCAGCCTATCAGCCGGTCCTTGGGATCGCGGACATCGATGTCCTCGACGTTCATTTCGTAGCCGGTGAAATGGACGATGCGCGAGCCCGTGACGGCCTCGGCCGCAAAGCCGACTTTCGGGAGGTAATTGAAGAGGAAATCCGAGCTGCGCGAGACGTGGATCTTGGTGAAGATCGCGCCGTTCTCGATCTCCGTTTCGTTGGTGCGCTTGAGGTAGCCGATATCGTGCAGCAACGCGATGATCACGCCCATCGCGGCACGGCGCGGGCCGAGCCTGTCCTGCGGCGCGCTGATGCGGTCGTGGCCGTCGACGAGCCGCGCCATTGCGAGCGTCATGTCGAGCGTGTGGCGGATGTCGTGGTAGAGCGTGTCGCAGGCGAGGTAGCCCGGGTAGCGGCCCTCGAAGAGCGCATGCACGTCGTCGAACGCGCGGCCAAGGTGCGAGAAGTCGTGCCCCGGGTAGCGGCCGGCGAACAACGCAATCACGGCGTCGCGCACTTGCGGAGCGCTTTCGACGTTGACGCGGTTGGTGACGTCGTTCTGGTTCAGCCTGTGCTGCATTCGCGGGGCGGCCTTTGCGAGGCCGACAAGGGAATAGGATCGAAAATTATGTTCCGCCCCAATGCCCTGCGCAAGGGGAAAGTTATCCCAATGTCCCGAATCCAGAGTAAATATGGGTAAAAGGAGCCGGCCGGTAAGCCGGGTTCTGTCGGAACCGGACCCGTAAAGGCCCGGGACCGTAACAGCCATTCCTCTGGGCCGTGAATTACTTCACGGCTCAAGCCACCTACCCGCAAGCTTGGCCGAGCCGGCCTCAGACGCTTGCCTATTTGGTGTTGCTCCGGATGGAGGTTGCCGCGTTTCACCCCAAGACACCTTGCGGTGCCCTGGACTCGTCTCTGTGGCCCTGTTCGTCACCTCGCGGTGCCCGGCCGTTAGCCGGCATCCTGCTCTGCGGAGCCCGGACTTTCCTCCAGGTCGCGAAGTTGCCCTCGCTCCCCAGCGGCTGTCTGGCCGACTCCCGGGGCGGATTCTACGCTGCCGGCTGCTTTCCCAGGCCGAATACGTTGGCCAGCAGCTCATACGATTCGAGTCGCGATGCGTAATCGCCGGTGATCGTGAGCACCATCAGCTCGTCGGCGGTGTAGCGCGCCGCTAGCTCGAGGAGTTCGCGGTGGCATTTGCTCGGCCCGCCGATCACGGCGCGCGGGCGCTGGCTTTCGACGTACGCCTTTTCCTGCGGCGTGAAGCGATGCTTCTCGGCTTCCGCCAGCGTCGGCACCGGCGAGTCGATGCCCTGCGCCATGTGCAGCCGGCGCAGGTCGATCGAGCGCGCGAGGCGCTCGGCTTCGTCGTCGGTCTTCGCGCAGATGACGAAGACACAGGTGATCGTGTGCGGTTCGCTCTCGCGCGGCGAGGGTTTGAAGCGCTCCCGGTAAGCGCGCATGACCGAATCGCCGCCCTGCGCGTTGATGAAATGCGCGAATGCGAACCGCAGGCCGAGCTGCGCCGCGAGCAGTCCGCTGTAGTCCGACGATCCCAGCAGCCAGATCTCGGGCGAAGTCGGCACTTCGGGCATTGCTCGCACTTTCTTGTACGGGTGATTGTCGGGAAGCGTGCCATCGAGATGGCCTACGAGCTCCCAGACCTGTTCAGGAAAGTCGTCCGCGGTGGGAATGCGGCCGCCGCCGACCGCGCGCGCAGTCTGCATGTCGCCGCCGGGCGCGCGCCCGATGCCGAGATCGATGCGACCCGGATACAGCGCCTCCAGCATGCGGAAGGTCTCGGCGGTCTTGAACGCGCTGTAGTACGGCAGCAGCACGCCGCCGGTGCCGATGCGCATCGTTTTCGTTTCGGCGCCGAGACGCGCGAGAAGGATCTCTGGGCAGGGATCGGCGAGTGCGCCGATGGCGTGATGCTCCGCCAACCAGTAACGCGAATAGCCGAGCTGCTCGGCGGCCTTCGCCAGCGCGAGCGTCTGCTCGATCGCCTGCTTCGGGGAGTGGCCGCTGATGATCGGGGACTGGTCCAGCACCGAGAGCCGCATCACTTTCCTTCGGGTTTGGGTTGCGCAAAAGCGCGAGTGCGCAACATCGCAAGCGTGATCGTCCACGCCACGGCGAACGTGCCGAGAACGTAGAAGCCGGGCACCAAGCCGATGTGGTCGGCGAGATACCCCATGACGAGCGGTGTCGACAGGTGCGAGAAGCCCCAGCCGAGCCCGCCGAGCGCCAGCGCCGAGCCGCGCTCGGCTGCGCTCGTGTAATCGCTCATCGTGATCTGGAAATAGAGCGTCATGATGCCTGCGCCGAATCCCACGACGATCATGAGCACGCCGATGAAGTAGACGTTGTTGAGCGCCGGCAACAGCCCGACCGACAACGCCACCGCGAGCCCGGCGATGACCGGCGAGTGGCTGGCCGCGCCGGTCTTGACGAAACGCGAAGCCACCAGCCCGGCTGCGATCGAGCCGACCGCGCGAATCGCGATGAGGATGCCGGAGGCCTCCGAGTCGTAGCCGTAATCCTTGAGCAGCAACGGATAGAACGACATCGAGAGCGAAAACGGCAGCGCCGAGAGATACGCGCAGGACACCGTGTACCAGATGATCGGGCGGTTCAGCAGGGGGCCGTAGTTGGCGAACACGCTGCGGCCGGCCTCGACGGGCTTGCGCGGCAGCTGCTTCGCGGGCAAGCCGGCGAACAGCGAAAAGAATCCCATCGCCGCGAGCGTCAGGAACGATGCGGTGAACCCGGCCATGGCAAGGATGAACCCGGCCGACACGGTGCCGGTGATCTGGCCGACGTTGGTCAGCGCGTTGAGGCGGCCCATCTGCTGGATCCGCTCGCCGGGCAATTCGCTTGCGAGGGACCAGGTGGCCGGCCAGAATGTCGCGCGCGCCAGCACCAGCAGCACCTGCCCGACGAAGAGCATCCAGAAGCCTTGCGCAAAGACGAACTCGAGCGCGCCGACGCCCATCAGGAAGCACGACCACAGCATGATCCTGCGGCCGCCGATGCGGTCGGTGTACGCGCCGCCAATCAGGTTGAACACCACTTGGGCGAACACGGGCATCGAGAACAGGAAGCCGATCTCCACGCCCGTGAGGCCCTGCGAGGCGGCGTAGAGCGGGACGACGACGTACGTCATCCCCAGGCCGTAGTTCCAGGTCGTCGAAGCGAGAAAAAGCGGGATTGGGGACACGGCAGGCCGCCATTGTAAGGCGCGGCCCCTCTGCGTAAGGCTTTTGACCCGCCGCGCGACCAAGCGTATGACTGAGTGAAACGCCGTCAACCGGAGCCTTCGATGAAATCGCTACCAACCCTGGCCGCCGTTTGCCTTCTTGCCCTCTCGCTGCAGGCGGCCGCTTCCCAATGCACCGCCCAAAGCGGTCCGCGCACGGCAGTGCTGGTCGAGCTCTATACGTCGGAGGGCTGCGACAGCTGCCCGCCGGCCGACCGCTGGCTTTCCTCGCTGCAGTCGCAGGGCTACACGCCGGACAAGGTGGTGCCGCTGGCCCTTCACGTCGACTATTGGGACTACATCGGCTGGAAGGATCCGTATGCCAAGCGCGAGTTCGCCACGCGCCAGCGCAAGCTCGCCGATCTCAAGCGCGCGAAGATCATCTACACGCCGCAGGTGGTCATGCAGGGCCAGGACTTCCGCAAGTGGGGCACGAATGACTTTGCAATCGCAGTCGCGAAGGCCAACAGCCAGCCGGCGCGCGCGAAGATCAGCCTCGCACTGGTCGCGATGGGCAGGGACAGCGTCGTCGTGACGATCACGGCGGAACTGCTTTCGGCGCAGGAGCGCGCGGAGGCGGCGGTGTATCTCGCGGCCTTCGAGAACAAGCTCATGAGCAAGGTCGTCGCCGGCGAGAACAGGGGCAAGACCCTGCCGCACGATTACGTGGTGCGCGAGTGGATCGGCCCGATCGAATTCGGGGCCGACCTCAAGGTCGCGGACAAGCGCAGCCTGCCGCTCCTGCCGAACGCGATCCCGAAGAATTCCGGCGTGGCCGCGTTCGTGCAGAACCGCTCCACCGGCGACGTGCTCCAGGCGCTGATGCTGCCGGCCTGCAGCGGGTAAATGAAACCTCAGCCGTTCCTGAGCGCGTCGCGGATGGCGATGAGCGTGTCGGCGGCGAATTCGCCCGCCTGCAAGTCGGGCGGCTTCGGCCAGGTCGCGTCGGACCAGCCGCGGCCGGCAAATTGCCGCTCGGACGAATAGCGCGGAAAAACGTGGAAGTGCACATGCTGGTCGACCATCATGAGCATCAGGTAGTTGAACTTGTCGTGATTGAACTGCCTGCGAACCGCGCCCTCGATGTCCTGGACCACTTGCGAGAGGCCGGCGTTTTCGCCCGCGTCGACCTCCGACCATTGCTTCGCGGGACGGTTGAGCGAGATCACCGAGGCGCCAAGCGTGCCCTGCGCCGGTCGCACCGACCAAGTCCAATGCTTGTAACGCCTGACCTCCAGCTCCGCGACCCGGAACTTGGCGGTGAAGGCATCGAATTCCGGGGTGCCATGGGTTTCACTCATTGCGTTTCGCTCATACGGCGCCTTCCTTGGAGAGGGTTTCGATTTCGCGCGCGTCGTAGCCAAGCTCGCCGAGAATCGAACGCGTGTGCTCGCCGACTGCGGGCACCGCGCTTATGGCGGGCGCAAGCCCGGCAATGTTGATCGGCGGCAGCAGGGCGTCGAATGTTCCCGCCGGCGAATCGACCGCCCGGTGTCGGTTGCGCGCTTCGAGCTGCGGATGGTCCCAGAATTCCTGCATCGTGTTGAGGCGCGCATTGGCGATGCCGGCAGCCTCGAGCTTCTCCACGATCTGCGGCGCGGTCATGCCGGCAAACACCTTTTCGACGAGCGCATTCATTTCCGCGCGATGCTCGTTTCGCGCGCTGCTAGTGGCGAAGCGAGAATCCTTCGGCAGCCCGGGTTGTCCCAGCACCTGTTCGCAGAAGCGCGCGAACTCGCGCTCGTTCTGCACTCCGAGGAACACCGTCTTGCCGTCGCCCGCCTTGAACGGGCCGTAGGGCACGATCGTCGCGTGCGCGGCGCCGGTGCGAGGCGGCGGGTTGCCGCCGTACGCGGTGAAATACGCGGGAAAGCCGAGCCATTCGCCGAGCGATTCGAACATCGAGATGTCGAGAGTCGCGCCTTCTCCGGTGGCGTTGCGGCGATAAAGCGCGGCGAGGATGCCGGAGAACGCGTACATGCCGGCCGCAATGTCCGCGATCGGGATGCCCGCCTTCGACGGCGTTTCAGGCGTGCCGGTGACCGAAAGCATGCCGGTCTCGCATTGCACCAGCAGGTCGTAGGCGCGCTTGGCGCTGTACGGCCCGTTTTCCCCATAGCCGGAAACGCCGCACCAGATGAGTCGCGGATGTTTCGCGCGCAGTTCTTCGGCACCGAGCCCGAGGCGAGTTGCGGCGCCGGGCGCGAGGTTCTGGATGAAGACATCCGCCTTCGTCATCAGCTTTGCGAGGATTGCTTTCGCCTCCGGGTGCTTGGCATCCAGCGAAATGCTTTCCTTCGAGCGGTTGACCCAGACGAAATGCGAAGAAAGCCCTTTGACCGTGGTGTCGTAGCCGCGGGAGGCATCGCCGACGCCAGGACGCTCGATCTTGATCACGCGCGCGCCGAGCTCGGCCAGCTGGCGAGTGGCAAACGGCGCGGCAATCACCTGCTCGAGCGCGACGACGGTAATGCCTGCCAGCGGCAGGGGCTGAGAGGGATTACTCAAAGCGGATCGTCAGGCCGGGGAGCGCATTCCCTTCGAACTGCGTGGACCAGGTCTCGCCCGGCGCAACCGGCGCCGCGTCGGTCAGGGTGCCGGTGCTGATGACTTCGCCGGCTGCGAGCCCGGCAAAGTCCGGCTGGGTGGCAAGCAATTCGACGAGATGGGCCAGCGCGAGCAGGGGACTGTCGAGCGCATTGGCGCCCACGCCCTGGTCGACCACCGCTTCGCCCTTTTTCAACGCGACTTTCAGCGCGGGCAATCGGCGGACGGCATCGGCGAACTTCGACACCGGAATCTGTGGCCCGACGATCAGCGCGCCGTGCAGGCCGTTGGCCGCGGTGCTGTCGCCGACTTTCATCTGCCAGTTGGGCAAGGAACACTGCACGATCTCGATCGAATGCGCGATCCACTCGATCGCCCCCAGCATCGCTGCCGGGTCCTTCGAGCGCGGCGGCGATGCCTTCAGGCCGAAGCAGATCTCCGGCTCGATGCGCGGTTGCGCCAGGCCCCTGAGTGAAATCGTTGCACGGCCTTCCGGCGCAAGCGTCACCGTTCGGTCATAAACGAAGCCGAAGATCGGCTGGAACACGCCGTAGCGCGGCCAGATGCTGCGATTGGTAAAGCCGATCTTGCGGCCGAGCGGGCGCCACCCCGCGGCGGATCGCTGGCGATGCAGGTCGATCGCGATGCGGTAGCCGGCTTCGGCGGAATCAATTCGCTCGGTTTCCATGCGCGCCATTCTAATGGGGGATCCACGGACCGCGAACCCGGAGCGCCGGTTGCGCCTGGAAGCGCCGCGAGGGACACTACGTCCGCCATGGAACACTACATCGCCTGGCTGGTTGTAGGCTTCGGCCTCGTCATCGTCGAACTGCTGACCGGCACTTTCTACCTGCTCATGCTCGGCGTGGCCGCGTTCGGCGGGGCTGCGATCGCTTACGCGGGACAGGGCTTCGGGGTGCAGGCGATCGGCGCGACGCTGATCGCCGCGGCCGGCTGCTACGGCGTGCATGTCTACCGTGCGAAGAACGCGAAAGACCAGATGGTGTCGGTCGATGCCGGACAGCCGGCCAATTTCGAGAACTGGGTCGACCAGGGCGGTGGCCTTGCGCGCGTGCGTTATCGGGGCGCGTCGTGGGATGCGCAAGTGGACGGCGCCGGGGCACTTGAGCCCGGCGCGCTCCTATATGTGCTGCGCCTAGAAGGGCACCGCCTCGAGGTCAGCCGGACGCGTCCGGCCTGAGCCCCGGGAATTTACGCAATCCAAGGGGGAGAGCATGTTTCCAAAACTGGTCGGCGCGGTAATCGTTGCGGTCCTGGCAGGGGCCTATCCGCCGACCCGCGGGTATGCGATCCCGATTTTCCTGATCGCGGTCATTGTGGTCTTCGTGATCGAGGCGGTGCGCATCGTGCCGCAGCAGCAGGCGTGGGTGGTGGAGAGGCTCGGCAAGTTCAGCGAGACCCTGCAGCCCGGCCTCAACCTGATCATCCCTTTTTTCGAGCGTGTCGCGTACACGCACAGCCTCAAGGAAGTGCCGCTGGACGTGCCCGAGCAGGTCTGCATCACGAAGGACAACACCCAGCTTGGGGTCGACGGGATCATCTATTACCAGGTCATGGATCCACGATTGGCCTCCTACGGCTCGTCCAACTACATCACCGCGATAGTGCAGCTCGCGCAGACGACGTTGCGCTCCGAGATCGGCAAGATGGAGCTGGACAAGACTTTCGAATCGCGCGACGTGATCAACCGCCAGATCGTCGACGCGCTCGACGAGGCCGGGCGCAACTGGGGCATCAAGGTGCTGCGCTACGAGATCAAGAGCCTCACGCCGCCGGAAGCGATCCTGCGAAGCATGCAGCAGCAGATCACCGCCGAGCGCGAAAAGCGCGCGCTGATCGCCAAGTCCGAAGGCGAGCGCCAGCAGGAGATCAACGTCGCCGACGGCGAAAAGCAGGCCGCGGTGCTCAAGTCGGAGGGCGACAAGACGGCCGCGATCAACCGTGCGCAGGGCGAAGCCACGCGCATCCGGCTGATTGCCGAAGCTTCCGCGGCGGCGATCCAGGCAGTGGCCGAATCGATGAACGGTCCGGGCGGCACGAACGCCGCGAACCTCAAGGTGGCCGAACTCTATGTGAACGCCTTTGCGCTGCTCGCCCGCACCAACAACACGCTGATCGTGCCCGCCAACCTGGGCGACATGGCCACGATGGTCACTTCGGCGATGACAATGCTCGATCGCGCCAAGGCCGGCCATGATGCAGCGCCGGCCGTGACCCCGGCGCGGGCTTAAACGGGAGAATCGCGATGGCCGTCTCAGGCATGAATCATTTCACCATCCTCACAGACAACCTCGAGGCGACGCTGGCTTTCTACAAGGAGCATCTGGAGTTCTCGGCCGGGCCGCGGCCGCCTTTCAAGTTCCCGGGGGCGTGGCTGTATGCGGCCGGCGGCAGCGACGCGATCCTCCACGTAATCGCCGGGCGGGAGAAGAAAGACCTGGTCAAAGGCGTGCTCGATCATATGGCGTTCACCGCGCAGGACCTTCCCGCGAGCGTCGCCAGGTTGAAGTCGCACGGCATCCCGTACGAGCTGCGCAAGCTCCCCGGCTACGGCACCTGGCAGCTCTTTTTCGTCGACCCGAACGGCGCCAAGGTCGAGCTGGATTTCGATCCGGCCGAATCGGCGCCCGCGGAATGACAAGGACCTCGCGCACCGGATGAATTGGCGACTCACCACGGGCCGCGCGCGAATCCTCGCGCCGCCGGCCCTGGTCTGGCAATGGGTGTCCGAGCCGCGCGGCTGGATCGCCTGGAATCCCAAGATCGTGGACATCGTTCCGATGATCGTCTCGCCGCCGGCGCTCGGCTGGCGCTTTCGCATCGCCTATCGCCTGCGCAAGTCGCAACAGCTGGCGGATGCCGAGCTGGTCGAGTTCGAGCCCGGCAAGCGCCTGGTCTGCAAGGTCGTCGGCGGCGACCTCAAGCCTGGCGGCTACATGCTGGAGATCTACGAGCTGCAGGCCGACGAGGACACCACGGTGCTGACCCACACCGTGGATCTGGCGAATTCGAAGATGCCCTACTTCGCGCGCTTCGCGGTGAAATTCCTCACCGGGCTGTTCAACGCCAGCGGCGACCTCGGCCATGTGCGGAACCTGAAAGCGCTCATGGAAGACGGCGTTCCTCCGCCAACGCTCGGAACAGGGGAGCCTGGCGGTTCCCCCGACAATCGGAACAGGGCAACCTAGCGGTTTCCCCGTACCCCTTCCCCATTTGCTGCCGGTCGGTCAGTCGACTTTCGCGCCCGAGTCGCGGACGATCTTGCCCAGCTTCGGGATGTCGTTGCGGATCAGCGCCTGGAGTTCTTCCGGTGGCATGCCGCCGGGATCGAGGCCGAGCTCGTTGAGGCGCTTGGTCACGTCCGGCGACTTGAGCGCCTTGGCCACTTCCGAATACACCCGCATGTGGATGTCCCTCGGCAGCCCGGCCGGCGCGAACATTGCCTGCCACGAGCTGATGTCGTAGCCGGCAAGGCCCGATTCGGCGAGCGTGGGGACTTCGGGTGCGGCGAAGGAGCGCTTGCTGGTGGTGACGGCGAGTGCCTTCAGCTTGCCGGACTTTGCCGGCGGGTAGGCCGTGGTCATGTTCTCGAAGCTCATGGCGATCGTGCCCGCCAGCAGGTCCGGGATCATCGGGCCACTGCCCTTGTACGGGATGTGCTGCATCTGGACGCCGGTCATCATCTTGAACATCTCGCCGGACATGTGCTGCGAGGTGCCGTTTCCGGCGGAGCCGAAGGAATACTTGTTCGGGTTTGCCTTCAGGTGCGTGATCAGCTCCGCCACCGTGCTCACGTTGAGGCTCGGGTGCACGACGAGCATGTTCGGCAGGGTCGCGAGCATGGTGATCGGGGTGAAATCCTTGAGCGGGTCGTAAGGCAGCTTCGAGTACAGCGAAACGTTGATGGCGTGCGAGCTGATCGTGCCGCCGCCGAAGGTGTAGCCGTCGGGGGCGGCCTTCGCGATCATCTCTACCCCCAGGGAGCCCGCGGCCCCAGGACGGTTCTCGACCACGACCGGCTGGCCGAGCGCCTCGGCGAGCTTGGCGCCGACCATTCGCCCTAGAAGGTCGGTGGTTCCGCCGGCAGCGAACGGAACGATGTAACGGATCGGCTTGTTTGGCCAGGCCTGGGCGAATGCGGCCTGGGAAACGGCCAGCAATACGGTGAGTGCGGCGATGCGCGCAGTGATACGCGCAGTGAAACATGCTTCGATTTTCATTTTTGTTTCCTCCTCCAAGGAAACGCCAGTCTAGCAGTCCGCCCACATGCGCATGTGTGATAACAGCCGGTGGGGCGCACGCGTCGTGCTGCTTCATTTATATTAGTTCTTTTATATCAACTGGCTTGGGAGCTGCTCTCCTGGCTGATCTTGCAAAACAAATCTCACGAATTTCAATAAATGGGGTCAGAGTCGATTCTCTCTCGACGCCTCAGGTCCTCGAGAGTCTGAGCAGAAATTCGACTCTGACCCCATTTATTCCATTTATTCAGGCGTCGCCACGAAGCCGATGCGCGTCATGCCGGCCTTGGCCGAATCCGCCATCACCTCGGCAACGGCCTGGTAGGGCGTCGCCTTGTCGGCGCGCAGGTGCAGTTCGGGCTGCGGCTTGATCGTGGAGGCCGACGCGAGGCGGGTGCGAAGCCCGCTGCGGTCGGTGCGCTCGCCGTTCCAGAACACCGAGCCGGCCGCATCGATGGAGATCGAAACGTGTTCCGGCCGGGTCATGTTCGGCGTGCTAGACGCTTTCGGCAGGTCGATCTTGACTGCGTGGGTGAGGAGCGGCGCGGTGATGATGAAGATCACCAGCAGCACCAGCATCACGTCGATCAGCGGGATCATGTTGATCTCCGCCATCGGGGCGTTCTGCGCGCCCTGGTTGAATCCGCCGAAGGCCATGGTCAGGCGCTCGCCTTTGCGATGACGCCGGGCCCGGGCGTCCTCGCGGGACCGGCCGGCGCAGGCTCGCCAACATGGGCGCCGGTCGTCAGCACCGCGTAGAGGTCATGCGCGAAAGAGTCCAGGCGCGCGAGCGTGACGCGGTTCGAGCGCACGAACGCGTTGTAGGCGAGCACTGCGGGAATCGCCACCGCGAGTCCGAGCGCCGTCATGATCAGCGCCTCGCCCACCGGGCCGGCGACCTTGTCGAGCGTGCCCTGGCCCGAGAGGCCGATGCCGATCAGCGCGTGGTAGACCCCCCACACGGTCCCGAACAGGCCGACGAAGGGCGCGGTCGACCCCACCGACGCGAGCACGGTCAGCCCGGATTCGAGGCGCGCCGTGTCCTCGTCGATCACTCGGCGCATCGCCCGGGTGAGGAACTCGGCCGACGAGCCGACTTCCTCGAGCTTGCGCGCGCCGGGCCGGGCCATGTGGTTCGAGACCGCCAGCGCGTGCTTGGCCAGGTGCGAGAACGGCTCGTCGGGATGGCCCCCACCGATGTGCTTTTCCACCGCGGCGAGCGAAGGCGCGTCCCAGAACATCTCCAGGAAGCGCGTGCTCTTGCGGTTCTCGATGTAGTACGCGATCGCCTTGGTCACGATGAGGTACCAGGTGGCGAGCGACATGCCTACGAGGATCACCAGCAGCGCGCGGGCGAGGAGGTCGGCCTGCGCGAGGAAATTCGCGAAGCCCAGGGTTTGTGCGGGTTCCATTGCGGTCAGCCTTCGAGTCGGAAATTGATCGGGATCAGCACCCACGCGGCGACGGCTTCGTCGCCGCGCTTGGCGGGCACGAACTTCCAGCGCTGCACGGTTGCTCGCGCCGCTTCGTCCAGGCGCGGCGAGCCGCTGGAGGCGCGGATCTGCACGTCGTCGGCGCGGCCGGCAGGGTTCACGAGCACGCGCAGCATCACCTTGCCCTGCTCGCCGGAACGGCGTGAGATGGCGGGATAGGCGGGCGCCGGATTCTCGAGGTAGTCGGCGTTGAAGATCGGTTCGGTGACCGGGAGCCCTGCTTTTCCTCCGGCTGGCGCGGCGGCAGGCGCTGCGTCTGCAGCGGCGGCCACGGTCTGTGCCGACGGCTGGGGCGGCGCGGACACCGGCGAGGGCGCGGTCTCCGGCGCAGTCAGGATCGGCTGCGGCGCCACCGGCTTCGGGGGCGCTTTGGCAATCGGCTTCGGTTTCGGCAGCTCGGTCGGCTTTTCCAGCTTGGGCTCGGGCTTCTGCACCGATGCGGGCGGCGCCAGCAGCTCGACCATGATCGGCGCGGCCGCGATGAGCGCCGTGCGCGCCGGCTCATAGGTGAGCAGCAACCCGGCAGCCACGATATGCATGCCGACGGCGACGAGCGCACCCGTGCGCGCCGGACCTGCGGGCGCCCGAAGCGTTTCATATCGCGAATGGAAAACAGCGGCCAAATGGGATTACCTCTCCCCGTTGGATTGCGGGCACGCCTTTAAGTGCCCTTGGGCTGCGTGCAGATCTCTAATGCGGTCAGGTCAGCTTACTGTTCTGCGTCAACCGCGGGCGCTATTCTCAGTTGTGTTTATGAAGAGTGATTACTAACTTCCAATCAACTTGCAATTTATATATCTGTGAATGATAATGATTCGTATGTACATCTGCATCTGCAACGGCATCACCGACCGGGCGATTCGTGAGTGCGCGAAGGCGGGTGGCTGCTCGATGAGCGACCTCGAATGCTCGCTGGGGGTTGGCGCCAGTTGCGGCCGGTGCCGCGACGCGGCCGCCGAGATTCTCCAGGAAACCCTTCCCGCCCCGGCGCGGGTCGCGGAACTGCAAGCGGCCTGACGGCGTTACCTGCCCGCGGGCAGGCGAAAGTCCTTGCAGGGATCGGCCCGCGGGGCCCGTTCCGTGAACCACACGAAGTCGAACAGCCCGGCATACCGCCCGAGATCCGCGCTGCCCTGCGGCTCGATTTCGATGAAGGCAATGCTGAGCACGTTGTCGCGCAACGCAGCCGGCAGGTAGGCGGGTGCCCCCCTATCCCGCCGGGCGTGTCCGGCGCCAGCGATCAACACAGCGCCCGCCGGCCCGGCTTCGGAAAGCGTCTTTGCCATCTGCGCGTCTCTTGCACGCTGCGCTTCCACCATCCCGGTGAGCACGGCGTCCGGCGGACGAAAACCGCAATGGCCTTCCACGAGGTCCTTCTCCAGGGACGCACGCGCCTGGGGATCAAGCGCTGCCAGGCCCTCGGCCGGTCTGCCGGACTTCATCAGTGCTCTTGCCTCGTCGCGCGAAAAATTCGCGGCAACGACGCGTAGGTTGCCCGCAGCGGCAATTTCGAGAAGCGGCTGGTAGTCTGCCCAGCGCCACCCCTTCCGGTCGAAACGACCCGCCTGCGCGAGCGCTTCGGCGTCTAGTTTCCCGTCTTGCTTCCCAAGCGCTCGCGCGGCATCCAACGCTGGCTGGTGCTCGCGGTCGAGCTGCTCCATGGCCAGGTCGGGCAGGCGTCCGGCGCCAACCATTGCCGCGAGGATTTCGGCCTGGAGGCGATGGTGGGTGCTGTTGTCGTGGGCTTCTCCGAGGATGACAAAGCGCGCCCTCATGGCGCGCGCAACGATTTCGTCCCTCGGCACGAAGCGCCCCGCATGCACGTCGAGAATGCGGCCTTCGAGCGAAGTGCCGGAAAGTGGCGTGGGCGGCAGAGCGGTACAAGATGCCTGAAGCGCCGCCAGTACGAGCGCAGCACAGAGGCTCGCTGCGCCGGTGCAATGTAAGAATTTCATGGCGCAGTCTATACGCCGGAAAACGCTTCGCGGTTGTACACTTTCCGACTTCGCCGAATGCAGAAGGGCCGCGCCATGAAGGGTGACAAGAAAGTCCTCGAGCACCTCAACAAGGTGCTCTTCAACGAGCTCACCGCGATCAACCAGTATTTCCTGCATGCGCGCATGTTCGGCAACTGGGGCCTCAAGAAACTCGAGCACTACGAGAAAGACGAATCGATCGACGAGATGAAGCACGCCGACCGCCTGATCGAGCGCATCCTCTTCCTCGAAGGCCTGCCGAACCTGCAGGACCTGGGCAAGCTCATGATCGGCGAAGACGTGCCCGAGGCGCTCGAGTGCGACCTCAAGATGGAGAAGGCCGCGCACCCGGACCTCAAGGTGGCCATCGCTCATTGCGAGACGGTCGGCGACTACGTCTCGCGCGAGTTGTTCGAGAGCATCCTCGAATCCGAGGAAGAGCACATCGACTGGCTCGAGACCCAGCTCGGCCTGATCAAGAGCATCGGCCTGCAGAATTACCTGCAAAGCCAGATGGGCGCGCCGAGCTAGGCGGAGACGCCGGCGGCCGCGTCTTTCAGGATCCAGTACGACGCGCGCTCGGCGATCATCACGGTCGGCGCATTGGTATTGCCCGACGGGACCCATGGCATGACCGAAGCATCCGCGACGCGGAGCCGCGCGATGCCGCGCACACGCAATCGAGAGTCGACGACCGCGTCCGGTCCTGTGCCCATGCGGCAAGTCCCCACCGGGTGGTAGACCGAATTTCCGGTGCGCCTCGCGTAGCCGAGCAACTCGTTGTCGGACGCGGCGGCGGGGCCGGGATGCAGCTCCTCGCCGGTCAGGTGGCCCATCGCGGGCATTGCGGCCAGCTTTCGCATCAGCCGGAGCCCGGCAATCAGCGTGCCGCAGTCGTATTGCGCAGAAAGGTGGTTGTAGCGGATCACCGGCGGTGCGATCGGATCGGCGCTCGACAGGCTGACCGATCCAACGCTTTGCGGGCGCAGGATGACCGCGTTTAGCGTGAACCCCGGAAACGGATGCAAGACGACGCCGGTCGCATCGCGGCGTTCAACGCTGTAGGTCCAGAGCGTTGTTTGGAGGTCGGGTGTAGCGGCTTCCGGTCCAGCTCGAAAAAAACCGCCGGCGTAAGTTCCAGCTGCCATCGGACCCGACCGAAGCAGCGCGTATTGCACGCCCATGGCGATGCGCCTAGGCAGGCTCGCCATCACGTCGTTGTGCGTGATCCGCTGCCGGCATTTGAAAACGACGCTCGCGCGAAAGTGGTTCTGCAGGTTTGCGCCGACGCCGGGGAGGTCGAAAGTAACCGGAATACCGAGCGACTGGAGATCGCCCGCCTTGCCGACGCCCGAAACCTGGAGGATCTGCGGGGAATTGAATGTCCCGCCGGCGAGGAGGACCTCGCGCTTCGCCGACACGCGTGTAACGACGCCGTCGCGGCGAAACTCCACACCCGTCGCCACGCCCCCTTCGATCACGAGGCGCGTAACGAAGGCATTGGTGAAAGTGGTGAGATTTGCGCGCTGGCGCGCGGGCCGAAGATATTCGCTCGCGGTGCTCGAGCGGACGCCGTTCCTTGTATTCAGCCGGTAGTAGCCGGCACCTTCCTGTGCCGCACCGTTGAAGTCCGCGTTATGTGGAATGCCGGCTTGGTTTGCGGCAGCGATAAAGGCGTCCGCCAGCGGATGCGTTTGCGGTGGGGCAGAAAGCGCCAGGCGGTTTTTCCCGAACCACGGCTTCACCTGCTCCCAGCCCCACCCATCGCAACCCGCGTCGCGCCACCGCTCGTAGTCCGTAGGCTGGCCGACGATATGCAGCATGCCGTTGATCGAGCCGGTGCCGCCGATCACCTTGCCGCATGGCTGCTCGAGCCGGCGATCCCCGAGCATCGGCTCGGGCGCGGTCGAATACATCCAGTTGTAGCGCTTGTCCCCAAACAGCCTGGCGTAGCCGATCGGGACCTTGATCCACGGGCTGCTCGCCTCGCCCCCCGCTTCGATGAGCAGGACGCGATGCCGGCCGCATTCGGAAAGGCGCGCGGCGAGCACGCACCCTGCGGTGCCCGCGCCCACTACGATGAAGTCGAAATCGCCGGTCGTTCGCATCAGTTCCGGCGGTTATCATAGCCGTGCACCCAGAGCAAAAAACAGGGAGACGACAATGAAGACCTTCCGATGCGCACTGATGTTTGCGCTCGCCTGCGCCACTGTGTTCGCCTCGACATCGCCGGTCCGGGCGCAGGATGCGTATCCGTCCAAGCCGATCCGGCTCGTCGTTCCCTATCCGCCGGGCGGCGCATCCGACGTGACGGCAAGGCTCCTCGGCCAGAAGATGGCCGAGTCGTGGGGCCAGCCGGTGGTGATCGACAACCGGCCGGGCGCGAACGGCATCCTTGCGCTCGAGCACGTCGCCAAGCAGCCGGCAGACGGCTACACGCTGCTGCTCGCGAATCTCGGGCCGAACGCGATCAACCCGGCGATCTATTCGAAGCTTCCCTACGATCCGATCAAGGACTTCGCTGCGATCACGCTGACGACGCTGGTGCCGCAGGTGCTCGTGGTCGCGCCGAGTTTCGAAGCGAAAACCCTGAAGGAACTGCTCGATTACGCGCGCGCCAAACCCGGCAAGCTCAACTACGGCAACGGCGGCAACGGCTCGTCGAACCACCTCGGCGTGGAGCTTATGGCGTCGCTCGCGGGGGTCACGCTTACCGCGGTCCCCTACAAAGGCGATGCACAGGCCATGACGGACGCGATGTCCGGCCAGGTGGCCATGACGTTGCCGACGGTGGTGGCCGCGACGCCCCATATCCGCTCGGGCAAGCTGCGGCCGCTCGCCGTGGGGACGAAAACCAGGGTCGCTTCGCTACCGGATGTTCCTACCATGAATGAAGCCGGCGTGCCGGGCTACGAATCGTTTTCCTGGGGCGGCGTCATGGGTCCCGCAGGCACTCCTGTGACGATCGTTAACAAAATTCACTCGGAACTGGCGCGCATCCTGAAGCTGCCGGATATCCAGGAAAAGATGGCGGGATTGGGCGCCACCGTTTCGGCCGCCGGGCCGGCGGAATTTTCAGCCTTCCTTCAGGCGGAAATCCGCAAGTGGGACGCTGTGGCGAAGCGGGCAAACATCCGGCTGGAGTGACCAAAAAAAGTCGCGCTGGATAGGCCAAATTGATAACGCCATCAAGGCGCCGGGAAAGTGAGCATTTTGCACACTAGTTCATGCACTTTTTGAGGCCGCGCGTGGTATATATCCCCCCCTGTTTGTAGGTATTTTGCCGACACCTCACCTTCGAATCGTGGGGTGTCAATCCTCTGGGGGTTTTTCGTGAATAAAATCCGTCGCTTAGCGCGTCATTCGACGCTTCCCAAATTCACCGCAAAAGGCGCCTACCCGGTGCTGATGGCTTCGGCGCTCAGCCTGGCCGTCCAGGCGGCCTACGCGCAGGGTCTCCCGACCGGCGGACAAGTGGCCGCCGGCGCAGCGGTGATTTCGCAGCCTAGCGCGACCTCGATGCGAGTCGACCAGGGCTCTCAAAACGCGATCCTCAACTGGCAAAACTTTTCGATCGGCGCCGGAAATTCCGTCGTCTTCCAGCAGCCCAGCGCAAGCTCAGTTGCGCT
>JANMDK010000102.1:0-8606 GCA_031376265.1 Pseudomonadota bacterium | reverse complement strand
GTCGGTCACCGAGCCGGTCGCCGGCCTCAAGCCCTACACCGCCCTGCAGCTCACCGGGCGGGACGTGTATATCCGCGAGGGGTGCTACAACTGCCATTCGCAGATGATCCGGCCGTTCCGCGCCGAGGTCGAGCGCTACGGCCACTACTCGACGGCCGGCGAGTTCGTCTACGACCACCCTTTCCAGTGGGGCTCCAAGCGCACTGGCCCGGACCTGCATCGCGTCGGCGGCCGGTACTCGGACGACTGGCACCGCATCCACCTGCTGAACCCGCGCGACGTCGTGCCGGAGTCGAACATGCCGGGCTACCCGTGGCTATTGAGGACGCCGGCGAACGCCGCCGACGTCGACGCCAAGATGCGCGCCCTCAGCCTCGTCGGCGTGCCGTACTCCGCCGAGGACATCGCGAAAGGACCGGCGGCGCTCAAGGGCAAGACCGAAATGGATGCGCTGATCGCCTACCTCCAGGTGCTCGGCACGTCGCTGAAGAAATCCAACTGAGGCCCGCCATGGACATCAACCTCATCCGCATCCTCATCACGCTGGTCGCTTTCGGGACGTTCCTCGGCATCGTGTGGTGGGCTTTCTCGCCTTCGCGCAAAGGCCGCTTCGAAAGCGACGCCCGGCTCGTATTCGACGAGCCGGCCCCGCCGCAGGAGCGCGGGAGCCGTCCATGAGCCAGTTCACCAGCGGCTTCTGGGATTTCTACATCGGCATCCTGACCCTCGTGTCGGTCATCGCCTGCGGCGTCCTGCTCTGGCAGCAGAGCACGCGCAAGGAGGCAAAGGGAGCGGGCAAGACGACCGGCCATGTCTGGGACGACGACCTTGGGGAATACAACAACCCGCTGCCGCGCTGGTGGATGTGGCTCTTCTACATCACCATCGTTTTCAGCCTGGCGTACTTGTACCTGTATCCCGGGCTGGGAAGCTACAAGGGCTCGCTCGGCTGGACGCAGGCCGGCCAGTTCGAGGAGGAGATTGCCGCGGCGGAGAAGGAATTCGGCCCGATCTTCGAGAAATTCGCCGCGCAGGACGTGAAGGCGCTTGCCTCCGATCCCGCGGCGCGCGCCGCCGGCCAGAAGCTCTTCCTCAACCATTGCGCGCAGTGCCACGCCTCGGACGCCAACGGCAGCAAGGGATTCCCCAACCTCACCGACAACGATTGGCTCTATGGGGGGGAGCCCGAGGTCATCAAGGCCTCGATCACCGACGGGCGCGCCGGCGTAATGCCCGCCTTTGGCGCCGCGCTGGGCGAGCAGGGCACCAAGGATGTTGCGCATTACGTGATGTCGCTCTCCGGGATGACCAGCGACAGCCTGCGACGGGCGCGCGGCAAGGAGATCTTCATGCAGACGTGCGCCGCATGCCACGGCGCGCAGGGCAAAGGCAATCCGGCCCTCGGCGCGCCGAACCTCACCGACGAGACCTGGCTGTACGGGTCCGGCGAGCCGACGATCATCGACACCGTCGCGAACGGCCGCAACAACCAGATGCCTGCGCACAAGACGCTGCTGAACGCAGCGAAGATCCACCTGCTGACCGGCTACGTGTACGGATTGTCTCGGACGGCGAATTCGCCCGGACTGCCTGCGGCGCCCGCCAAGTGACGCGGCATGCGAAGCCCCGCGCGCGTGGCTGATCTTCGTGCGATCGATGCGCGCGGCATCGGCCTGGCCTCGCCGGCCGATCCGGTGGAGCAAAGCCTCTATGAAATCCGCGAGACGATCCATCCGCGCGCCGTCCACGGTTGGTTCGCCGCGTGGCGCTGGGCGCTGGTCTGGGCGACGCAGCTGGTCTTCTACGGCGGCGCCTGGCTCGAGTGGAACGGCCGACAGGCGGTGCTCTTCGACCTTGCGCACCGCAAGTTCTACATCTTCGGGCTCGTGTTCTGGCCGCAGGACTTCATCTATCTCACCGCGCTGCTGGTCGTCTCGGCGCTGTCCCTCTTCCTCTTCACCGCCGTGGCCGGGCGGCTGTGGTGCGGCTACGCCTGCCCGCAGACGGTCTACACCGAAATCTTCATGTGGGTCGAGCAGAAGATCGAGGGCGACCGCAACCAGCGCCTGAAGCTCGACAAGAGCCCGCTCACCGCGCGCAAGGTCGGCCTCAAGGCGGCCAAGCACGCGGCGTGGGGCGCGATCGCGCTTTGGACCGGGTTCACCTTCGTCGGCTACTTCACGCCGATCCGCGAGCTGCTGGCCGAGGCCGGCACGCTCTCCTTCGGGCCGTGGGAATCCTTCTGGGTGTTCTTCTACGGCTTCGCGACCTATGGCAACGCCGGGTGGATGCGCGAGCAGGTCTGCAAGTACATGTGTCCGTATGCGCGCTTCCAGAGCGCAATGTTCGACCGCGACACCCTGGTCATCGCCTACGACGCGGAGCGAGGCGAGCCGCGCGGCTCGCGCTCGAAAAGCGCCGACCCCGAAGCGCTCGGCCTGGGCTCGTGCGTCGACTGTGGCATCTGCGTGCAGGTCTGCCCGACCGGCATCGATATCCGCAAAGGCCTGCAGTACGAATGCATCGGCTGCGCCGCCTGCGCCGATGGCTGCGACCAGGTCATGGAAAAGGTGGGCTATCCCAAGGGGCTGATCCGCTACTCGACCTCGCGCGCGCTGGAGGAAAAACTCTCGCGCGGCGAAATGCTGCGGCGCGCGCTACGCCCGAGGGTGCTCGTCTACACGGCCATCCTCTGGGCGATCATCCTCGCCACTTTCGCCAGCCTCTGGGTGCGCGTGCCGCTCAAGGTGGACGTGATCCGGGATCGGGGCGCCATCTCGCGCGAGGTCGCCGGCGGGTTCATCGAAAACGTCTACCGGCTGCAGATCATGAACACGGCCGAGAAGGATCGCCGGTTCCTCGTGCATGTCGAAGGCCTGCATCAGGCGCAGGTGGCGGGCGAAGCGGCGTTCTCCCTTGCCGGCGCGAGCACCAGCATGGCTACCGTCAAGGTGCGCGCCAAGGCAGGCGAACTGCCGGCCGGCACCCACAAGTTGCAGTTCGTGGTCGAGTCCGCAGACGACGCGCACGTCGTCGTCAGCGAGAAGTCCGTCTTTATCGTGCGCTGAAGCTGATCGAGGAGCGCAAATGAATGTCGATCCTGCCGCTTTGCAACCCACGTCGCAACCCTGGTACCGCGAGCCCTGGCCGTGGCTGCTGATGGCCGGGCCCGGCGCCGTGCTGGTCGCGGGGGCGATCACCACGTGGATCGCCTTCTCGACGTCGGACGGCCTCGTCGCGCAGGACTACTACAAGCAGGGACTTGCCATAAACAAGGTCCTCAAGCGTGAAGAGAACGCGGCGCGCATGGGCCTCGCCGCGGGCATCGAGATGGCCGCGGATCGCCATCGCATTGCGGTGACCCTGCAAGGCGCCGACCCGGCGGAGCTCAGCGTTCGATTCGCGCATGCCACGCGCTCCGGTCATGACCAGGCGCTGCGGCTTGCGCGCGTCGGGACAGGCCGCTACGAGGCGGCCGTGCCGCAGGAAATGCCCCCGGGCCGCTGGAACGTGCATGTCGAAGGACCCGGCGGCGCGTGGCGCCTCGCGGGCGAGTGGTCCGGCCGGGAGCCTTCCTTCCGGCTTGGCGGCTGATAAAGGAGGCCGGCATGCGCAAAGCGATCTGGGTGCTGTGGCCGTCGTTCATCGTCGGCGGAGTTGGTGGAACGGTTTTCTTCGCTTTTTTCGATCCCGTGGTCCTGCACCTATTCGAGAAACTTGCCGGCGTCGGGCACTTGGCAATCTATACCGGCGCATTCTTCGCCTTTTGGGCCCTGGCAGCCGCTTCCAGCGCCTTCACATGCTTCCTCCAGCGGAGCGCGGAAGAAATCAATCGCTGCACGCTGGTTCCGCACGAGCGGCCCGATGGCTGCCCAAAAAGAGAGGATCCGAATGCGACCTGTTGAATTCTTTTCCGTGGTGGCGCTCGCCGCCGCAGCCACCGGCGTGCTTGCGGCGGATGCCGAGCAGGGCCGCCTTCCTTACGAGACGTATTGCGGGGGTTGCCACTACGAAAAGGTGCACGACCGCAAGTCAACGATCATCGATTCGATCGCAGCGCTCAAGGTGGAGATCGCCAAGCGGGCCGCGCAGACCGGCCGGCGCTTCACGCCGGCCGAGCTCGACGACATCGCCGAATACCTGAATCGCTCCCACTACCGGCTGGAGAAATAGGCGCGGCGGGATTCAGCTCCGGGAGCTCGGCGGGGCGGCGGCGTGCTCCCGCTTCCAGCGGTCGCCGAGCCCGATGGGTGCAGGCGCCAAGTGAAGAATGCGCTGATAGAGCGCCTTGAAATCGGTGTTGGGCAGGTTTCCGATCGGCTCGCTATTCGCGGCGAAAGCGTCGTTAACCTCTTCCCAATCACCGGGCGTCAATGCCGCTTCGGCCATCGGCATGAGCTCATGCTCCTCGCGCCGCATGTGGTTCCAGTGGAATTGCGCATACGAGTCGACCGCGGCCGAGAACTGGCCAGCGCCCTTCGGCCAGGTCAGCTCGAATTCATTCAGCGCTCGCTCCAGGTCCCGGACCATTTGTGCGCCGACCACGTGCTCGGCCTTGAGCGCCTCGACCAGAGCCTTCGCCCCGGGATCGCGCGCAGCGACACGCTCGAACAGGTAGCGGTCTTCCTTGGGATGGTGCTCGCGCTCCGGAAACGCATCGATGTAGTAGATCATCGCGTGCAGCACCGGAAATTCCGGTCTGACGGTCGGGTCGGCGCACAGCTGCGCAAGAGACTTGAGCCCGCTCAGGACCGCGGAGATCGTACGGTGCTCGCTGTAGATGATGCCGACGGCCTTTTGCATGGTGCCTCCTGTCTTTGGAAAATCCGCAGTCCTACTATCGCCGCAGCGGGCCGAGGGGTGCTTGACGCAAATCAAATACGGATGAATGAACCAAGTCCCCCTTTGAGTTGCGGTTTGACCTGCATCAACCGCTGTCGCACCGGCCGGCACAGACTGGGTGCATGGACTACGCGACCCTCAAAAGCATCCATGTCGGCAGCGCGGTCCTGAGCATTGCCGGGTTTTCTGCGCGAGGCGTGTTGATGCTGCGAGGCTCGCCGCACCTGCAGGCGCGATTCGTGCGCGTAGCGCCCCATGTGGTCGATACCGTGCTTCTGGCAAGCGCAATCGCTCTGGCGTGGCTCAGCGGGCAATATCCGATCGCGCAGGCCTGGCTGACGGCCAAGGTCGTTGCATTGCTTGCCTACATCACCCTGGGAACGATCGCGCTACGGCATGGGTCCACATTAAAGGTTCGGGCCATCGCGTTCTTCGGCGCACTTGGCGCCGCGCTTTACATCGTTTGCGTCGCGCTTGCGCGCAACCCCGCCGGACCGCTCGCGCTTCTCGCCTGAAGGCACCCATGGCCACCATCCCGATCCAGGACCGCACCGCGGCGGCGCAAAAGCCGCCGGGCCTCAGCGTTTTCGCCGCTGGTTTCCGCCCATTCTTCTTTCTAGGCGCGGTCTGGTCGGCGATCGCGATCCCGGTGTGGCTTTGCGTTTACACAGGCAAGGCAGTGCTGCCCAGCGCGCTCTCGCCGACCGTCTGGCATGTGCACGAGATGATTTTCGGATTCGCTTTCGCGACGGTGGCGGGATTCCTGCTCACTGCGATCCCGAACTGGACGGGGCGCCTGCCGATCCGAGGCGCGCCGCTGGCCGCGCTCGCCACCTTGTGGCTGGCCGGGCGGTTGGCGGTGCTGTACTCCGGCTCGCTCGGCCCAACAACAGCCGCGCTGGTCGACCTTGCGTTCCCGGTCGCCTTCGTCGCGCTCATCGCACGCGAGCTGGTCGCCGGCCGCAACTGGCGAAACGCGCCGATGGTGGTCGCACTATCGCTTCTCCTGTTCGGCTCCGCACTGGTTCATCTCGAAGCGCTCGGCCTCGCCTCAACGGCGCCCTTGGGAAACCGGCTGGGCATGGCGACGATCCTGATGCTGATTGCCCTGGTCGGCGGTCGAATCGTGCCGAGCTTCACGCGTAACTGGCTGGCCAAGGCGCGCCCCGATGGCCGCCTCCCCGCTCAGGCCGGCAAAGCCGACCTGGCAGCGCTAGTCCTGACCGTGGTCGGCCTCGTCGCGTGGGTGGCGGCCCCCGGGAATGCGGCAACCCCCTGGCTGCTACTCCTTGCCGGATGCGCGGCTGCCTTCCGCGTTTCGCGGTGGTGCGGCCTGGCGACGCTGCGCGAGCCGCTCGTGTTCATCCTGCACCTCGGTTATGGCTGGCTGGCACTGGGCCTTGTGCTGCTCGGAATCAACGGCCTTCACCCGCTCCTGCCGGCGAGCGCGGCCCTGCACGCGCTCACTGCAGGGGCGGTCGGCACGATGACGCTCGCGGTGATGACGCGCGCAACGCTGGGGCACACCGGGCGCGCGCTGCGGGCGGGGCCAAGCACCGTTGCGATCTATGCGCTGGTGACGCTGGCCGCTCTGCTGCGCGTCGGCTCGCCGCTTGCCGGGGCAGATGCGCTGGTCGTTATATGGGTGGCCGGCGCCGCATGGAGCGCGGCGTTCGGCCTGTTCGCCATCGCTTACGCGAACATGCTGCTGCGTCCGAAAACCTGAAGGCAGTGCGCGCCGGCTGTTTGGCAGTAAATGTCTCGGAGAGCGTCTAGCGGCGCGGGGGTCGGCATAAAAGTGGCAGCATTTTCCACGTTCAATGCGCACCCCTGCTCTGCGTTCGCAGTCCGGTTGATGCAGATCAAAGCCGTGTAACGGGAACGGCTGAAAGATGGGCGATCGAATCCATCCGGCAGCAAGCATGTCCGTGAATCAGGCAGTGAGCCTGCCAGGGTGGCGGCTGCGCGGGCGCTCGCTTCTCCCGATCGTCCAGGGAGGCATGGGGATAGGGGTCTCCGCTCACCGGCTTGCCGGCGGCGTTGCAAGCCTTGGGGCGCTCGGCACGATCTCAAGCGTCGACCTGCGTCACCATCATCCCGACCTGCTCGCGCAGGCGAAGGGTTGCACCGACAGGCGGGCGCTGGACAAGCTCAATCTCGTCGCGCTCGACCGCGAGATCCGCGGGGCGCTCGCGCTCGCGGCCGGTCGTGGCGCGATTGCGGTCAACGTGATGAAGGCGGTATCCGAGTACGCGGCTTACGTGCGGCAAAGCTGCGAGAGCGGCGCTCATGCGATCGTAATGGGGGCCGGGCTGCCGTTCGACCTCCCAGACCTCACCCGGGACTTTCCGGACGTAGCGCTCGTTCCTATCCTCTCCGACGCGCGCGGCGTCAATGTCGTGCTCAAAAAATGGATGCGCAAGAACCGCACTCCGGATGCCATCGTGATCGAGCACCCCCGCTACGCGGGAGGACACCTCGGCGCGACGCGTTTGGAGGAAGTAGGAGATCCGCGTTTCGATTTCGAACCGGTGATTGCCGGGATCTTCGAAGTCATGCAAACGCTTCAGCTAGAACGCACGCGAATTCCGTTGATTTGCGCGGGCGGCATCAACAGCCATGAGCAGGTGCGGTCGTTGCTGGCGCTGGGCTTCTCCGCAGTCCAGGCCGGTACGCCGTTTGCCGTGACTGTGGAGGGCGACGCGCATGAAAAATTCAAGAAAGTCCTCGTCGAAGCGAAACCTGCCGACATAGTCACTTTCATGAGTGTCGCGGGCCTGCCCGCGCGCGCCGTGCGTACCCCCTGGTTATCGAACTACCTCCGGCGCGAGAAAGCGCTGCAGTCCAACGCGAAAGCCGACCCCCGTCGATGCGTCCCCGGCCTCAATTGTCTGGCCGTCTGCGGCCTGCGCGACGGGATCGGGAGCATGGGCCAGTTCTGTATCGACACGCGCCTTGCCCACGCGCTCAATGGGGATGTAAAGAAAGGCCTGTTTTTCAGGGGCAGCGAGTCGCTGCCCTTCGGCACCGAGATCAGGCCGGTGGCCGATCTGATCGAGTTACTCATGACCGGGAAGGCGCGCGACTCTCGCATCGACGCCCAAGCCGCAGGTTAAGCGAGTGCCCCACTGACGCATGCCGGACGACCTCCTGCACCGGCTGCGCCGCTTCCACGACGACACCTTCCCTGGCGTCGAGGCAAGATTCCACGACCTGGTCGAAGGCGGCCAGCATCCTACGATCCTCTTCATCGGCTGTTCGGACTCGCGTGTCGTGCCGTACATGCTCACCGGGAGCGGACCCGGCGACCTGTTTATCGTGCGCAACGTCGGCGCCTTCGTGCCTCCGCACGGCGGGGCCGGCGGTTTCCACGGCACCGCCGCGGCGATCGAGTTCGCGGTGCTCAGCCTGGACGTGAAGCGGATCGTCGTGTGCGGCCACAGCCACTGCGGCGGAATTCGCGCGCTCTACGAAGGCGTTCCGGCCGAGGCCGTCAACCTTACGGCGTGGCTGGAACTCGGGCGCGAGGCCGTTCTTCCAGTGCTCGCCACCCCCGAAGCGCTTCGCCGCACGGAGCAGCGCGCGGTCGTCCTGCAGCTCGAGCGCCTCATGGACTACCCCATGGTGCGCGAGCGGGTCGAAGCCGGCGGGCTCGCGCTTCACGGTTGGCACTACGTGATCGAGGAAGGCGAGGTCTACGTCTTCGACGTCCGCGCGGGCGGGTTCGTCCCGGCCTCCCAAGCCACGAACAGTGGGACCGGCCC
>JANMDK010000180.1:0-19647 GCA_031376265.1 Pseudomonadota bacterium | reverse complement strand
CTTTTTGACAAGCGTGAGCGACGTCAGGTTTGAGCCTGGCCCCTTTTTGACAAGCGCGGAGCGACGTCAGGTTTGAGCCTGGCCCCTTTTTCGGCAAGTCGCCTGCTCCGGTTTGCGCGTTACG
Source organism: Pseudomonadota bacterium (assembly GCA_031376265.1). GTDB lineage: Bacteria > Pseudomonadota > Gammaproteobacteria > Burkholderiales > SG8-39 > SZAS-79. The sequence continues at coordinate 19,523 of JANMDK010000180.1, read as the reverse complement.
CCTGGGCCTCGCCGTGCACGCTCGTCGGCCTGCTGCTCGTGGCGCCGACTTTCCTTTTCGGCGCGCGCGCACGCGTAGTGCACGGCGTGATCGAGGTCGCCAACCCGCTGTACGAGGGCCCCGATGAGAACAAGCAACTGCTGTGGCCCTTCCGGGCGATCACGTTCGGCCACGTCGTCGTTGCCCGCGGAACCCATGAACTCGACCTGCTCCGCTCCCACGAGCATGCGCATGTGCGGCAGTACGAGCGATGGGGGCTATTCTTCTTCGTCGCCTACCCGCTGGCCAGCCTTTGGGAGCTGGTGTGCGGCCGGCGCCCCTATTTCGACAACCGGTTCGAGGTGGACGCGAGAGACCACGCGGCAAAAAACCGGTGGATATGAATAAAACCATAGTGAGGAGACATCAATGAAACCGATCGCGCGCGCACTGCTCGCCCTGCTGGCAACCGGCTTCGCCGGGCTGTCAGCGGCCCAATACCCGGACAAGCAGGTGAGGATCATCGTGCCCTACCCGCCCGCGGGCACGACGGACATCCTCGCGCGCCTGATCGCGAACAAGCTCACCGAGCGCTTGAAACAGCCGTTCGTCGTCGAGAACCGGCCCGGCGCCGGCGGCGCGATCGGCTCGGTGGCGGTCGCCAAGTCGCCGGCCGACGGGTACACGCTGCTCATGGGGACGGTGAATTCGCACGGCATCAACACCGCGCTCTTCAAGACGCTGCCCTACGACGCGATCAAGGATTTCTACCCGGTGACGATCGTCGGCAGCACGCCCAACGTGCTTGCGGTGCACCCGGCCGTGCCTGCAAAGAACCTCACCGAGCTCATTGCGCTCGCCAAGGCAAAGCCCGGCAGCCTCAACTTCGGCTCGACGAGCCAGGGCGGCTCGCCCCATATGAGCGGCGAGCTGCTCAAGGCCATGGCCGGCGTCGACATCGCGCACATCCCGTACAAGGGCGCGGGGCCGATGCTCATCGACCTGATCGGCGGCCAGGTGCAGATGGGATTCGACAACCTGCCCTCCTCCATCGGCCACATCCGTTCCGGCAAGATCCGCCCGATCGCGATCACGACCTTCAAGCGATTTCCCGGCGCGCCGGAGATCCCGACCATGGACGAGAGCGGACTAAAGGGCTACGAAGTGTCGGCATGGTTCGGGTTGCTGGCGCCCGCGGGAACGCCCAAGGCGGTAGTGGATTCGCTCTATTCGAACGTTGCCGCCATCCTCAAGCAGCCGGGCATGGATAAGCAGTTGCTGGATCTCGGCGCCGAGCCGGGCGGGAATACGCCGGAGGCTTATGCGAAGCTCATCGCGTCGGATGTGGAGAAGTGGAAGAAGGTCGTGGCGGTGACCGGCGTGAAGGCGGAGTAGATAGTTATAATGGAGAGAATTAGAAACAATTATTTTCAATCTCCGCAGCCAGCTTGGCTCTTAAGGAAATTTTGTGCTGATACCGGTACATTTACCCTTGAAATATCCAATCAAACGCTACTTTCCGGAACCGGCAATGTGGCGAGACGGGCGAATAAAAGGTATTTTTAATGCCGCAGGAGAGCTAACGCGTTGAACCCGAAGAAAGATGACCATCCCGCAACGAAATCGGCGCTTTGCAAGGCGTCGTTTTGGCAACCTATTTCAGGCTATGCGTCACAAGCAACCGTCTTGTACGCCGTCCCTGTAAACTGTACTGGTAGCCGCTGGAGGGCACACTATGTCCACCTTAGTTGAGGAACTGTCAGCTCGCGCCAAGACCTTGTCCGCCGAGGATCGAGCGCGCCTCGTAGAGGAACTGTTGGACTCGCTGCAAGGAGAGTCCGATACCGAAGCTGAGAGCGCCTGGGATCGCGAGATCGAGCGCCGGGTCGCAGAGATCGAGTCCGGCGCTGTCAAGCTCATATCGGCCGAAGAGGTTCACGCGGAGGCCCGTCGTCTGATCCGGCGGTGAGAACGGTCCGGTATCACCCAGAGGCTCGCGCCGAGTTTCTGCACGAGGTCGAGTACTACGCTGCCATCAGTGCTAGGTTGGCGGAGCACTACGACAGAGCGGTTCACGCCGCCGAGACACATGCGGCCACCACGCCCGAGACTTGGCCGAAGTACAAACACAAGACGCGCCGGATTGTGGACCGGAAGTTCAAGTTCTCTCTGGTGTACCTGCACAATGAAGACGAGGTCTATATCGTTGCCGTCTCGCCAACGAAGCGGAAACCCGGCTACTGGAGGGCGAGGCTCAGTGACGCATAACTGTAGGTGCTGCAGACGGTCCGACCGCGCTGTACGAATGCGCGCAGCTGCGCAGGCCCGCCGCAGACCAACACTATTGTAGGTGCTTCCCCCCATAGCAGCCTGCGCGCTGCCGGACCACGCGCTCCTCTCGAAATACAAGCACTCCGGCGCTTACACCGACTGCTATACGGCCGAGATCGCCAAACCCGTTTCGCACCGGGAGTTCGTCGAGGCTTTTTACTCGGGTTCGGTTTTTAGGATGGAGCGGTTGCTGCTGGCGTGGTTTCTGTCCAAGCCGTCAACCGATGCACAGGTCCGTGAGCTGTCCCGTGGCGAGTTGACGGACTTCGCGGCCTGGCGGGTAGAAGACCGGAACGCGAACCAACTGCTCATGTGCGACATCCACGGCCGCACGAGATCGTGGCTGATGGTCGAGCCGATCGGCTCGGGCACCACGCGCCTCTATTTCGGTTCGGCCGTGGTCCCCGTCGTCGACAGGGCCTCGGGGAAAGCGCGCATGGGCGTCGTCTTCAAGGCACTGCTCGGATTCCACAAGCTCTATTCCAGGGTCCTCCTGCACGCGGCACGTTCGCGCCTCTCGCGCGTGCGCTAGGCCTTTCGCCGTCGCGTTGTATTCTGTCCCCCTCATGAAAATCGAGGCCTGACAATGGCTGCCTGGCTGATCCCTGCTCTTAAACTCGTCCTGCCGCACGTCGGGACGATTTTTTCGGCCGCCGCACCGGTGTTCACGAAGAAGAAGCCGGAGGAAGCCGTCAGCCAGGCCGCCCTGCTCCAGCAACAGGTCACCGAGTTGCAGGCAGCCGCTTCTCAGAACGCAGCGCATATCAAGGATCTTGCAGCCCAGCTTCAGCGCACCGTGACTGCGCTGGAAGAGGCGGCCGAGCTTGCGGAAACGAAACTGCGGCGTGCCGTATTGTTTTCTGTGATTGCCGTGGTTGCGTCCGTGGCGGCGGTTGGAATCGCTTTGTTTGCGATGCTGGCGAGATAGGGACTACGGCCTGGCCGGAATCATTTCTTCGCCTTCCCGCCCTCCACCGGCAACCCCGCCGCGGCCCAGCCGTTGAACCCCGGCTCGAGGTGCGCCACGTCCGGGAAGCCCATGTCCTTGAGCACGACGGCCGACAATGCCGAGCGATGGCCGCCGGCGCAATGCAGGACGATGCGCTTTTCCGGGTCGATCTTGCCGGAGTAGTACTTCGAAGTCGGGTCGAGCCAGAACTCGAGCATGCCGCGCGGTTCATGAACCGAGCCGGGGATGTAGCCCAGGTTCTTCCGCTCCCGCACGTCGCGGATGTCGACGACCTGTACCTCGCCGAGCGCCATCTCCGCCTGCAGCTGCGCGTTGCTCAGGTTCTCGATGCGCGCCTGCGCTTCTTCGACCATCTGTCCCACGGTTTTCTTCGGCCTGAACATGTGAAGCCTCCTTCCGGCGACTCTACCCGCGAGGGATCCCGGCGTCGAACGCAGGTTCGCCACTAGAATCGGGGCGATGCAGATGCTCCCAATCTCCCGCCGCGCGTTCCTCCTCGCCCTCGGTGCAACGCTCGCGCGTGTTTCGTGGGCGCAGCCTTCCCCCGATGTTTTCGACGGCTTTCCCGGCACCCGCGTGCGTTTCACGACGCCCGAGGCCGGGCGCGCACTCCTCATGGCCGACGACGACTACGTTGCAGCGGCAAGCGCGTTCCAGCGCAGCGCAATCATGCAGAGCGGGTCGCCCGTTTCGCTCGATGCGTTCCGGCGCTGGAACGGCGATGCGGTGATTGCGTGGCCGGCCGACCAGCGCGACCGCTGGCGCGCGGCCCTCGAAAGCCTTGCGTCCTCGTTCGCGGCGCTGCGCATTCCGCTTCCACCCGAAGTGCTGCTGATCGCGACGAACGGCCGGGAAATGGCCGGCGCGCCCTACACGCGCGCCAACGCGATCATCCTCCCGCTCGGCATGAAGATTCCTGGGCTCCCCGACAGCCGGCTGCTCGCGCACGAGCTTTGGCATGTCGCCGCTCGCCACGCGCCTGCGCTTGCGACCCGCCTGTATGCCGAGATCGGGTTCGAGCCGATGCCGAAGCTCGCCTTCCCGCAGGCATGGGCCGCCGCGCGGATTGCGAACCCCGATGCGCCGGAGAATCTTCACGGCATGCGCCTGCCGATCGAGGGGCGCCCCGTCATGGTTGCGCCGGTGCTGGTGGCCTCGCGGACCACGCTTGCGCCCGGCGAGACCTTTTTCAGCGTTCTGCAGGTGCGGCTGCTCGAGGTGGAGCCCACCCAGGACGGGCTCGCCAGCCGCGCCGTGATGCGCAAGGGCGAACCGGCCTGGCACATCGTGCACGGGACACATGAGTACCTCACGCGGCTTGGCGGCAATACGAGCTACGTCATCCACCCCGAAGAGACGATTGCCGACAACATTGCGCTGCTCGTCACCGGCACCCCGGGACGCAACCCGCAATTGCTCGAGAAAATCAGGGCCGTGCTCGAGGCCGTGCGATAGTCCACAGCAGGCCCTGGGCCCTGGGGCCTAGAATTCAGGCGTTCAAACCACCTCTGGGAGGGGCGGCATGAAATCGAACATCCTGATTGCAATCGCCCTGCTGATTGCCGTGGCCATCGGCGGCTTTGCCTGGACCAAGCACCAGGCGCTCGAAGCAACGCGGGCCGAGCTTGCGGCGACCAACGCGAAGCTGCAGCAGGCCGAGGCGCGCATCAAGCCGCTCGAGGCGTCGGTCGAGACGCTGCGCGCGGAATCCGCCGCACAGCAAAAGAGCCTCGAGCAGCTTAAGACCGAGGTGGCCAATGCCAAGGTCTTTCTCGAAGTCGAGAAGGAGTCCGGTGTCCGCCTGCGCGACGAGCTTGCCAAGACCAGGGAGGCATTCGCCCTGGCGATGAAGGCGCGCGGGCCGCAAGCGGCCTCGCCGATGCAGCTCCCGCCGGGAATGATCCCGATGCTGGTGCGCCCGCAGATGCCGCTTCGCGTCGAGCGCGCGCCCACATCGGGCGCAGCCCTCGAAGCCGCCTCGCCTGCACGCGCCGCGCCGGCCCCCGCGCCGAGATGAACCCGGCCACGCTGGCTGCGCTTGGCTTGCTGGCAGCGCTGGCCGGCGCAGCCAACGCGCAAGTGCCGGGTCAGGGGTTCCCTTGTCCGGGGCCGAGCCCGACGGCCTGCGTTCGCGACCTCAATGCCAAGGACGCGAGCGGCTACACAGTGCTTGCCACCGTGCTCTTCAGTCGGCAGCTCGAGCGGGAGAAGAAGCTCGAACAGGTCCGGCAGTTGCTCGACGCGGGCACGAATCCCAACATCGACCATGGCGGCTGGGGCCGCTCGGGCGCGCTCGGCCTGGCGCGGCGCGAGGAGACCGAGGTGATCGCGCTGCTGGTCGGGCGCGGTGCCACCCTGGCGGGCACTGAAGGCCGCGGCCCGCTGGCGACGGCGATCGAGATGGATCGCGACGACCTCGCCCTCGCCCTGGTTCGACGCGACCGCAAGGTCACGCCGGCCGATCGGCTTGCCCTGCCGCTCGCAGCGCGCCGCGGCATGGGGACCGTGGTCTCGGCATTGCTCGAAGCCGGTGCCGAAGTCGATGCCGCGGACAGCCAGGGCATGACCGCGCAGATGCTCGCGGAGCGCCGGCGTGACGCCGGGATGACGAAGAGCCTCGTGTCCGCCGGAGCCAGGCGCACCGCAGCCGCGGCCCGCCCGGGGCCAGTGCCCGGCACCGGCTTCGACGCGCTCGCCGCAAGGGAGATCGACGAGGTCGCGTTCTTCGACCCGCCGCGCTTCGCACTCTGGCCCGGCCGCGAGACGCCGTTCGCTTTCTACGGCAAGGCGATGAACCAGTTCGAGCAGGTCAGCTGCGAGCGCACCGCCGGCTTCGACCTCATCGCCAGGGCCAACCAGGCGGGTGGCCTCCTCGTCGGCGTCTGCGCAAAGGAGGCGCGCCGGGTGCGCGAGCTTGCCGCGGGCGCGCAGCCCGCGCTGGATGCGGTGCTGGCGCTCCTCTCCCAGTCTGCGCCCCGGCTTGACGCCGCGGCGCGCGCAAAGCTCGGCTGGACCGCCAGCAAGCAGGCCGGCGCGAACGGCGCCGAGGAATATTTCTTTGCGCTGCTCGCGATCGGCCATGGCGTGATCGCCGTTCCGACGTTCGTGCTGGTGCCGCGCGGCGCGCGCCGGGCGGTGGTCATCCAGGCCGACACCCACCGGCTCTGCGAAAGCTACGGCCTGGAGACGCAGACCGCGCTTTGCATCGACACCAGGCAGGCGCTCGGCGACATCGCGCGCCGCATCGACGCGCGCGTCAAGGATTGACCCAACGGAGGCTACCGCCATGAGGCTCATCGGCATGCTCGACTCGCCCTACGTGAGGCGCACCGCGATCTCGCTGGAGGCGCTCAACGTCAAGTTCCGGCATGAAGCCGTTTCTGTCTTCAGCACCTTCGAGAAATTCCAGGCGATCAACCCGGTGGTCAAGGCACCGACGCTCGTGTGCGACGACGGCGAAGCGATCATGGATTCGTCGCTGATCATCCAGTTCGTCGAGGCGAAGCACACGAAATCGCTCTGGCCGGCGGACCCCATGGAGAGGCAGCACGACTTCCGCGCGGTGAGCCTGGCGCTCGCCGCGTGCGACAAGAGCGTGCAGATCGTCTACGAGCGCAACCTGCGGCCGAAGGAAGCGCAGTACGAGCCGTGGATGGAGCGCGTCACGGGGCAGCTGCTGGCCGCCTATGCGGGGCTGGAAAAGGAAGTGCAGAGCCGCGTGGTGGCTTTCTCGAACGCGCATGCGCAAGCCTCGATCACCGCCGCGGTTGCGTGGCAATTCACGCAGTCGATGCTCACCACGATCGTTCCTGCGGCGAAGCATCCTGCGCTGGCGGAGCTTTCGGCCCGGCTGGAGCAGACCGCCGAGTTCCGCAAGTACCCGCCGGAGGGGCCCGGCGTATAGCTGATCAATACCAAAACCGTAATACGGATTGGCCTGTAACCCGCGCCGGTATTGATTCTACGTAAACGAATGCTGAAGAATAAATGGGGTCAGAGTCGAATTTCGACGCCCATTAATCGACTCTGACCCCATTTATTTGCGCGGCGCTCAGTCCACTTTGGCGCCCGATTCCTTCACGATCCTGCCCCATTTCGCGCTCTCCTCGCGCATGAACGCGGCGAACTCCGCGGGCGAGTTGCCCACGATCTCGATGCCCATGGCCTGCAGGCGATCGCGCACTTCCGGCACTCGCAGCACCTTGACGGTTTCCGCCTGAAGCCGCGACACGATCTCCGGCGGCGTGCCGGCCGGCATGAGCAGGCCGAACCACTGGAGGGCCTCGAAGCCCGGCAGCGTCTGCGACACGGTGGGCAGGTTGGGCGCCACCGGTGAAGGTTTCGCGTTGGTGACCGCGAGCGCATGCAGCGCGTTCTTCTGCACGTGCGGAAGGAAGGCCACGGCGGTGCCGAAGGCGAGCGAGACTCGCCCGGCGACGAGGTCCGTGATCATCGGCGTGTCGCCCTTGTACGGCACGTGCTGCATCTGGATGCCGGCGAGCGACTTGAAGTACTCGCCGGTCAGGTGCGAGACGCCGCCGTTGCCGGAGGAGGCGAAGTTGAGCGTGCCAGGCTTGGCTTTCGCGAGCGCGATCAGCTCCGGCACGTTCTTGGCGGGCACCGAGGGGTGCACCACCAGCAGGATCGTGGCCGAGCCGATCAGCGTGACCGGCGCGAAATCCTTGACCTGGTCGTAAGGCAGCTTGCCGTAGAGGCTTTGCGCGATCGCGTGCGTGCTGCTCGTGCCGATGAGCATCGTGTAGCCGTCGGGCGCGGCCTTTGCGACCACGTCCGAGCCGGTGGTGCCGTCGGCGCCGGCGCGGTTGTCGATGATGAAAGTCTGGCCGAGCGACTGGCGCAGGTGCTCGCCGATCAGGCGCGCAACCACGTCGGTCGAGCCACCGGCAGGAAATGGCACGACGAAGCGCACCGGCTTCGTCGGCCATTGGGCGTTGGCCGCATACGCGAAGGCGAGCATCAGGATGGCGAGCAAAGCCCGCAGGGATGTTTTCATCGGGACCCTTCCTTGATCTGGTTTACGGGAATCATCGCATCCGCAATCCGCTCGGCCGAAGCGATCGAATCCGTCATGCCGAGGTGGCCATGACCGATCGCCAGCCAGAGGCCCGGCCTGTCCTTGGCAGGGCCTACGACCGGCACCGAATCCGGTAGGCACGGCCGATGGCCCATCCAGGTGCTGGGCTTGATGCCTTCGAGGCCCGGAAAATTCTCACGCACGATTTTTTCGAGCACCGCCCCGCGGCGCGGGTCGGGCGGACGGTCGAGCCCTGCGATCTCCACGGTGCCGCCGCATCGCAACCCCTCTTCCATCGGCGTAACGAAGATCTTCTTGTCGGCAAGGATCACGGTGCGCGAGACGAGTCCGGAAGCGCCGGGGAACTGCGCGTGATAGCCGCGCTGGCTCTCCAGCGCCACGTGGAGGCCGATCGCGTCGAGCAGCCGCACCGACCAGGCGCCGGCAGCAACGACCGCATGATCGAATTCCTCTGGTGCGCCGCCCGCCTCTACGCGCCAACGCCCTCCGGGCAACGCCACCAGCGAGCGGACCTCGGCGCGCTGGACCCGCCCCCCCTTCGATGCAAACGCCTTCACGATCGCCTGCACGTAGCGCAGCGGATTCAGGATCGTGGCGTGATCCGACAGGTAAAGGCCGATCCGATAGCGCTCGCCGACGTTCGGCTCCAGTGCGAGGATTCCGTCCCGATCTAGCCGCTCCCACATGTAGCCATAAGCCTCCCGCATCCGCCAGCCGCCCGCGTCCTTCGCAAGGGCCGCTTCGTCCGGGTAAAGATGCAGGTGGCCGCGCTGCAGGATCAGTTCCGGCACGCCGACTTCGGCGGCCAGAGCGACATGCTTCGCCACGGCGCCGCGATGGATCGAATCCAGCGCTTTCGCCGAGGCCTCGACTCGCGCCGGCGCGGCCGAAGCAACGAACTGCATCAGCCACGGCAGGGCCCGCGGCAGGTAGCTGAGCGGCAGGAACAGCGGGCTCTCGTCGTCCAGCAGCATCTTCGGCACGGACGCGAGCACGCCGGGCATCGCCACCGGCGCAACCGATCCCGCGCTGATCGCACCCGAGTTGCCGTAGCTGCAGCCGCGCCCGGGCTCGTCGCGGTCGATGAGCGTGACCTCGGCGCCGCGTTTCGCCAGCGCGTACGAGATGCAGGCGCCGATGATGCCGGCGCCGATGACCGCGACGCGCATCAGCGTGGCTTCGCCGGAGTTCTTGCGGGGCGGCGCTTGTCCGAGACCACGCGCCCGTCCTTGAGCACGAGCTGGAGCTTGCGCACGTTGTTGATGTTCTCGAGCGGGTTCTTTTCCACCACGATGAGGTCGGCGCGCTTGCCCACCTCGACGGTGCCCATGTCCTCGCCTACGCCGCAGACTTCGGCCCCGTGCCTGGTGGCCGCGACCAGGACCTGCCACGGCGTCGCGCCGTCGCGCGCCCACAACCCCATCTCGAGCAGCGCCGCGTCCTTGAGCGGGCGGATGTCCGAGCCGACGGCCATCTTCACGCCGGCCTTGAGCGCTTTCTGGAAGCCGCTCATGTGGACGTCGCTGGCCGCGTCCGCGCGGCAGCACAGCCCGTGGGCGAGGTTGCGCTGCTTTGTCCAGGCGCTCTCCCACTCGTTGGTCGCCTGGGTCGGGGTAAGGTGGCTGATGGCGAGCGTCGGCACGTACCAGGTATCGTGCTTGAGGAAGAGCTCGATGCACTCGTCGTCGAGGATGTAGCCGTGCTCGATGGTGTGCGCGCCCATCTTGATGGCGGCCTTGACCGACTCGGGGTTGGTCGCGTGCGCCATGACCTTGAATTCGCGCTTCTTGCAGATGTCGAACGCGGCCTTGAGCTCTTCGTCCAGCAGGAACGAGTGCTTATGCAGGTCCCACGCCGGGCCCATGATGCCGCCGGAGAGGTTGAGCTTGATGTGGTCGACGCCGTTCTTGATCTGCTCGCGGATCGCCTTGACGTAGCCGTAGGGGCCGTCGACCTCGATCGCATGGCCTGAGGTAAGGAAATGCCCGCCGGTGGTGGTGATGAAATGGCCGCTGGCGAAAAGGCGCGGGCCGATGTGCTGCCCCGAGTCGTAGGCGCGCTTCCAGGCCACGTCCATGTAGTGGTGCGCCCCGGCGCAGCGCAGGCCGACGATGCCCGATTCGAGCAGCGCCTGCGTCATCTTGTGGCCGAAGAGGGTCACCTGATCCGCGAGCGGCATGTCGGCCAGCGACGGGAAGTAGTCCGGGTGGATGTGGACGTCCCACAAGCCCGGGATCAGGTAGGCGCCGGCCAAATCGATCGTTTCGGCGTCCCCGGCAGCGGCTTTCTGGCCGCCTGTCAGTATTTGGCTGATACGCCCGTCTTGAATGACTACAGTGGCGTTCGGGATCGGCGTCGGGTTGACGCAATCGATCACCGTGGCATTGCAGAGGAGTGTGCGCATCCCCGAATCCTAGCGCAGGAGGGCAGAAAACGAGGGCGAAAAAAAAGCCGCCTCGCGGGAGGCGGCCTTCCTGGGAGGACGGTGCTTAAACGACCAGCGAGAGGGCCAGCAGCCCGCCCATTACGAAAACCGGAAGTCCGAGAAGTCCTGCCCCAATGATGTTCGCCACGGTGATTCTCCTTATGGGTTGCGCGGCTTGAAACCCTCAAACCGCAGAATATGACTGCAGTGTGCCTGCCGATTCGCGGCCTGGCTGTCGGCTGGCGAACATAGATGAATGGGATGTTTGACTACGCGTTGGTTACCATACGCTCACGAACAACTGCACCGTTGGGAGACGAGACATGCGCCTCGAAGGAAAAACCGCCATCGTCATAGGCGCCGGCCAGGGGCCGGGCACCGGCATGGGCAACGGCCGGGCCACGGTCCTGCGATTCGCCGAGGAAGGCGCCAAAGTCATGGCCGTCGACCGGGACTTGGCTTCGGCGCAGGAGACCGTTTCGATGGTCAAGTCCACTCCCAACGACTGCTTCGCCTTCGAAGCCGACGTGACCCGCGAAGCAACGCTCAAAGCCGCAATAGAAGCGGCCAGGGCGCGCTGGGGCCGCATCGACGTCCTGCACTACAACGTCGGCGTGAGCATTGCCGGCGGGGATGCCTCGCCGACCGAAATCACCGAAGAAGCCTTCGACCGGGTCACCGCGATCAACCTGCGCGGCGCGATCATGGCCTGCAAGCACGTGCTGCCGATCATGCGCGAGCAGCGCTCGGGCTGCATCCTGATGATCTCGTCCCTCGCCGCGGTGGAGAAGTACCCGCTCGTGACCTACAAGGCAACCAAGGCGGCGATGATCGCCTACACCCAGCAACTCGCGATCCAGAATGCCGAATACGGCGTGCGCGCCAACGTGATCCTGCCCGGCCTCATGGACACGCCGATGGCCGTCGACACCCGGGCGCGGGCCACGGGCAAGAGCCGCGCGGAAATTGCAGCGATGCGCGATGCAAAGGTGCCCCTGCGCCACAAGATGGGCACCGCGTGGGACGTGGCGAATGCGGCGCTCTTCCTCGCTTCCGACGAAGCAGGCTTTATCACCGGCGTGTCGCTGCTCGTGGACGGCGGCGGCGCGCTGAACACCGGCTGAGGAGCAATAAATGGGGTCAGAGTCGATAAAGGGAAAGCGCAAGGCAGCGATCGTTACAGGCTCGGCAACGGGCGTCGGCGCGGCAACCGCGCTCGCCCTCGCCAAGCGCGGCTACGACGTGCTGATCAACTATTCGAAAAGCGAGCGCGAAGCGAAAGAATCCGAGGCCGCTTGCCGAAGCGCCGGCGCCGACACGCTGCTGATGCGAGGCGATGTCGCCGAAGATGCCGACTGCCGCGCACTCGCCGCGGCGGCGATGGCGAAGTGGGGGCGCCTGGACGCGCTGGTCAACAACGCAGGCGTTTCGACCTTTACCGGCGCGGCGAACTGGGACGCGCTCGATGCGGAAATCTTCCAGAAGATCCTCGGCGTCAACGTGCTCGGCACCTTCCAGATGGTCCGCGCCTGCACCCCGCACCTCAAGGCCGCGCGCGGCACGATCGTCAACGTGTCTTCGATCGCCGGCGCGCTCGGCATTGGCTCTTCGGTGCCCTACATCGCCTCCAAAGGCGCCGTAAATTCGATGACGCTCTATCTCGCCCGTGCGCTTGCGCCGGAGATCCGCGTCAATGCGGTCTGCCCGGGGCTGATCACCACGCGCTGGTTTACCGACGGCATCGGCCAGGGGGCCTACGAATCGCTCAAGTCCGGCTACGAGAAGTCCACGCCGCTGGGCCGGGCCTGCAGCGCCGAAGACGTCGCCGAAACCATCCTCTGGCTGATCGAGGGCGCAAGCACCGTCACCGGCGAACTGATCCTGCTCGACTCGGGAATGCACCTGGGGAATGCCGCGCGTGCGGCGGTGCCCGGAAAGGCTTGATGTGCCAAACTTGTATTCGCTTGTGTATTCGCTTGTGCAATCATCCTGGAGGCCCGCATGCCTTTGGTAATCCGTCTGGACGCCGAACTCGAATCGGGCTTGCGCGCCCTGAGCGCGGAACAGAACACTCCCCAGGCCGAGATCGTGCGCGGTTTGATTCGTGACCGGCTTGCGCAGCGCAAAGGCGGCCAGTCTGCGTTCGAAATCGCACATGCAATGGGCGTAATCGGCATCGACCGCGATCCGCGACGCAACGTCGCCAAGCAGCACTCGAAATACGTAAAGGCGGCCTTGCGTGGCAAGCGTCCTGCTTGACACGGGCCCGCTTGTATTCGATGCCGAAGGGCAAGCCCGAATTGCGGCGACTCTGGAACGCTACGCGGACCTGCCGATGGACTATGCGGATGCAACGCTCTTCGTGCAGGGCGAACTTCTTAGGGTAGGCGCCATCGCCACCATCGATGTCAACGATTTTTCGGTCTACCGCCGTGCAAACGGAAAGGCGTTCAAGCTGGTGTTCTGAGCCCTCCCGGGTCGCGGATCGTCGCCCCCGCGCTTCCCGGCACTCGCTCACTCGATCGATATTTTCGCCTCGCGGATCACCTTGGCCCAGCGGCCCGATTCGCTTCGAATGCGCTCGGCAAATTCCTCGGGACGGTTGGCGACCGGGTTGAATCCGAGCGCCTCCAGCTTCTCCTTCACGTCCGGCATTGCCGCGATCTTCCTGATCTCGGCGTAGAGCCGCTCGACAATCTCTTTGGGCGTCCCGATCGGGGCAACAATCCCGGTGAGCGTGTCGCCCTCGTGGCCGGGCATTCCCGCCTCTGTCGCCGTGGGCACGTCGGGCAGCGCCATTGCGCGCTTGTCGCTCAATACGGCGAGCGCGCGCAGCTTGCCCTCCCTGATCTGGGCAATCGCGGAGGGCAGCGCAGTGAACGCGATCGGCGTGTGGCCTCCTACTGTCGACATCACCGCAGGCGCGGCGCCATTGAAAGGCACCATCGTGAGGTCCAGGCCGAACTCGAGCTTGAACGACTCGCCATTGAGGTGCGGCGTCGAGCCGGTGGCCGGCTGCGCGAAGCTGTACTTGCCCGGGTTCGCTTTCACCAGCGCAATGAGTTCCTTCGCAGTCTTTGCAGGCACGGCCGGATTTACGGAAAGCACGTTGGGCGAAGCCGCGACCAGCGTGATCGGCGCGAAATCCTTGACCGGGTCATACGGAACGCCTTTCACGTACAGCAGCGGATTGACGATGAAACCTGTGCTGGTCACGCAAAGGGTGTACCCGTTGGCCGGCGATCTTGCGGCCCGCGCAGTGCCGGTGTTGCCGCCCACGCCGGGAAGGTTTTCCACATAGAACTGCTGGCCGAGGCTCTCGGTGAGCTTCTGCCCCACGACGCGCGCGATCACGTCGGTGGGCCCCCCGGCGGCGAACGGCACGATCAGGCGCACCGGCTGGTTCGGATAGGGTTGCGCCTGGCACAGCCCCGCGAGTGCGAACGCGACGGAACAAGCGATTACACGCAGGACTGTTTTCATGGCTCCCTCCTCCGGGGTTGCAGCGGATCTTACGCCAGCAAGTAGAATCCGCATTCCTCCGGAGTGACACCGATGTTCCGCATCCTGATCTCTAGCCTCGTGCTCTGCCTCGTTTGCGATCCCGCTTTTGCGCAGGCCTGGCCGGCCAAGCCGGCAAGGATCATGGTCGGCGCCTCGCCCGGCGGCGGCACGGACATCATCGCGCGGATGCTGGCCGAAAAATTCCAGGCCGCGCTCGGCCAGCCGTTCCTCGTCGAAAACCGTCCCGGCGCGGCAAATACGATCGCCGCCGAGATCACGGCCAAGGCACCCCCGGACGGCTACACGCTGCTGCTTGCCACGAACACGGCGCAGGCCATTGCGCCGCACCTGATGAAACTGGGCTTCGACCCGATCAGGGACCTGGCCCCAATTGCACTGATCGTCATAGTGCCAAACGTGGTCGTGGTCGGGCCCGCGGTCGCGGCGAACAGCGTCAAGGATCTCGTGACGCTGGTAAAAGCGTCACCGCGCGGATTCTCGTGCGGTTCATCTGGAATCGGCAGCACGCAGCACCTCGCATGCGAAGCGTTCGCGCAGGCGACCGGCACCCGGATCGTCCATGTGCCGTACAAGGGCTCGAGCCAGGCGCTCACCGACTTGGTCGCCGGCCAGATCCAGCTCAGCTTCGACACCACTTCCTCGGCCATGGGCTTCATCAAGTCCGGCAAGGTCAGGGCTCTGGCCGTGATGACCCCACAGCGGTCGGCCGAGCTGCCGGACGTACCGACGCTTGCCGAAGCGGGCGTGCCGGGCGTCGAGATGGCGACCTGGTATGGCCTCTTCGCCACTGCGGGCACGCCCAGGGACGTGCTTGCGAAGCTCTACGCCGAAACCATGAAGACGCTGCAGCTCCCCGACGTGCGCAAACGGCTGAATGCGCTGGGCGGCGAGCCCGGCGCGCTGACTTCGGACCAGTTCGGCGCGATGAACCGGGCCGACTTCGAGCGCTTCGGGAAACTCGTCCGCGAGGCGGGCATCAGGATGGAATAGGGTCCCGGCGCCCGCCGGATGCAGGGGACCGGACTAGGCAACGATCTCGTAGCAGGGAACGTACGCGGGGCCCGGCAGCTTCATGCGCTTCTGTTCGACGAACGACGAGAGCAGCGAATCCATCAGCTTCACGATCTCCGGGTCGCCTCGAATCTCGAATTTGCCGTGCTCCTCGATGGCGCGGATGCCGTACTCCCTGATGTTGCCGGTGACGACACCGCAAAACGCGCGCCGCAGGTTGGCCGCCAGCTCGTGCGCCGGCTGGTCCCGCCGCAGGTTGAGGCTGCGCATGCTGGCGTGCGAAGGAATGAAGGGCCGCTGGAATTCGTGGTCGATCTTGAGCAGCCAGTTGAAGTAGTAAGCGTCCCTGTTCTCCTTGCGGAAGGCGCGCACCAACTCGATTCCGGCGACGACTTCGCGGGCCACCTGCCCGGGATCGCCGATGACGATCTTGTAGCGGCGCTGCGCAGCGGGTCCCAGTGTTGCGCCGACGAACTCGTCGAACCGGTTGAAGTAGTGCTCCGCGCCTTCAGGTCCGCTGAACACCAGCGGGAACGGAATCCCCGCATTGTCCGGATGGAGCAGGATGCCGAGCACGTAGAGGATCTCTTCGGCCGTGCCGGCGCCACCCGGGAAGACGACGATGGCGTGACCCGCGCGCACGAACGCCTCGAGGCGCTTTTCCACGTCCGGGAGGATCACCAGCTCGTTGACGATCGGGTTGGGCGATTCGGCGGCGATGATGCTGGGCTCGGTGAAGCCGAGGTAGCGGCCGCGGTCCACGCGTTGCTTGGCATGCGCGATGGCCGCGCCCTTCATCGGGCCTTTCATCGAGCCCGGTCCGCAGCCGGTGCAGATGTCCATGCCGCGCAGTCCGAGCTGGTAGCCGACTTCCTTCGTGTAGTCGTATTCCTCGGGCGAGATCGAATGGCCGCCCCAGCAAACGACCATCTTCGGGGAGTCCGTCGGCTTGAGGATTTCCGCGTTGCGCAGGATGTGGAACACCGCGTCGGTGACGCCTTCGGACGTCGCGAGGTCGAGCCTCGCGTTGCCCCTGATCTCGTCGTCGGCATAGAGGATGTCGCGCACGACCGCGAACAGGTGCTCGTTGATTCCCTTGATGATCTGCCCGTCGACGAAAGCCCGGGCCGGGGCGCCCTTGAGGTCGAGCAGGATCCCGCGCTGGCGCTGCCGAATGGTGATTTCGAACGTCTTGTAGCGCTCCAGCAGCTCCTTGCCGTCATCCAGTCCGAGGCCGCTGTTCAGCACGGCCAGCGCGCAGTTGCGGAAAAGGCCGTACAGGCCGCCTTGCCTGGTATCGAGCAGCCGGCCGACCTCGCTTCGCGACAGGACCTCCAGCCGCCCTTGCGGCGTGATCTGCGCGTCTACGACGTTGAATTCCATGGGTCTATTTTCTGCCAATGGGGTTTGCGCCGCACCTACGGCGACTTCTCCACCACGATCCCCCTTTCCTTGATCAGCCTGTCCCATTTCGCGTTGTCGCTGCGGATGAAATCGAGGAATTGCTCCGGCGTGGTGCTTGCCGGCTCGGCGCCGAGCTCGACGAGGCGCGCTTTCACATCGGGCACCTGGAGGATGCGGTTGATCTCGCGGTTGAGCATCGCCACGATGTCCTTCGGTGTGCCGGCCGGCGCGACCAGCCCGAACCAGCCCACCGCCTCGTAGCCGGGAACGCCGGCTTCCGTAATCGCCGGCACTTCGGGCGCCGCCGGCGAACGCTTCTTTCCAGTCACGCCCAACGCGCGCAGCTTGCCCGACTTCACGTGCGAGATGACCGACTGCATCGGCGCGACCATCACCTGCACCTGGCCGCCGAGGAGATCGGTTACCGCGTTGCCGACGCCTTTATAGGGGACATGCAGCAGGTCGATGCCCGCCATCGCCTTGAAGAGTTCGGCCGAGAGGTGCGACGCCGCACCGCCGCCGGTCGAGCCATAGGCGAGCTTGCCCGGCTGGGCCTTGGCCAGCGCAACGAGCTCCTTGAGCGTCGCGGCATTAACCGCAGGATTCACCACGAGGATGTACGCAGGCGCCGCGAAGAGCGTGACCGGCGCGAACAGCTTGAGGTTGTCCTCATTCAGCGGGCCCGCGGCAATCGCCAGCAGCGTGTAGCCATCGGGCGTGGACTTGGCGACAAAATCGAGGCCGATGCCGCCGTTAGCGCCGGCGCGGTTCTCGATCACCACCGATTGCCTGATCGAGTCGTTGAGGTACTTGCCCGCCAGCCGTGCCAGCACGTCGGTGCCGCCGCCGGGCGGGTAGGCCACGATGATGCGCACCGGCTTCGAGGGATACGGCTGTGCTGATGCAGCACCAGCGAACAGGCATAGCGCCACAAACCCAAGCAGCAGCTTCTTCATAGCGCGGCGGTCGCCTGGAATTCGATCATGAGCCCCGGATCGGCGAGATGGTTGACTTCGACGATCGTGCTCGTCGGCAGCTTGGCGACGAAAAATTCCTCCCTCGCCGAGACGATCTCCTTGAAAGCGCGCATGTCGGTCGTGTAGACCACGATCGAAACGATGTCATCGAGCGTGCCGCCCGCGGCCTCGAGCACGGTACGCATGTTGCGGATGCACTGGCGGGTCTGCTCGGCCATGTCGCCCTTGCCGACGAGGTTGCCACGGGCGTCCCGCGCCAGCTGTCCCGAAAGGAAGATCAGCGACTTCGGGTTGTCGACGCGGATGTAGTGGTGATAGACGGTCTTGCGGACATTCCTGAGGCCCGGCGGGTCGCCGCGGGTGATGGTGCTCATGACTTCTCCTTTAATAAATGGGGTCAGAGTCGATTTTCCGCGACGATCATCCAATCTCGAAAGGCTTCATGTAAAATCGACTCTGACCCCATTTATTTCGGCGCAACGATTCTGGTTCGGAGCGCCATGGCGGGTTTCTCGAAAGCGCACTCGACCACATCGCCGGGATTGAGGAAGAGCGCCTCGGCATTCGGCTTGCCGACAGCAACGCCGCCGGGCGCGCCGGTGGAGAACATGTCGCCGGGATGCAGCGGCAGCAGGCGCGAGAAGTGCTCGATGATGTCCGGCAGCTTCCAGATCTGGTCGCTGGTGTTCACGCGCATGCGCTGCTCGCCGTTGACGCTGCAGGTGACCCAGATGTCGTACGGGTCCGGCACTTCGTCCATCGTGATGATGTAGGGCCCCAGCGGCCCGAAGCCCGGCGCGTTCTTGGCGGTCCAGAAGCGGGAACCCGAAGCCACCTCCCTTTTCTGCGTGTCGCGGCAGGTGAGGTCGTTGAGGATCGTGATGCCGGCGACGCAATCGAACGCATCGGCTTTTTTTCCGCCGAACACAGGCTTGCCGATGACGAAAACAAGCTCCGGCTCGTAATCGAGATGCGTCACCGTGACCGGCCGCTCGACTTCGGCCTCGTGGCCGACGAGACACGAATTGAGCTTCACGAACCCCGTCGGCTCGCCCGGCATCTCCTTGATGAGGTCGGTGCGCTTGAGCTCCTCGAGGTGCGCGCGGTAGTTTTTTCCGACGCAGAGGAACTTGTCCGAATCCGGGATCGGCGGAAGGAAGTTGATCTCCTTCATCTCGCGCAGGCTGCCGGCCTTGGGCTTGTCGAGGTGCCTGCGCACTTCGTCGAGGCCCTTGGCCCCGAGCGCGAGCAATTCCTTCATGGTCTGCACCGACAGCGCGCAGTGCGCGAGGTCGAGCATCTTGTCGCCCGAGGCCACGCCGAGGCGCGGATAGTTCGGGTTCGTCTTGAGGGCAAAAGTGGCGAGTCGCATGTCGGCCTTGAGGAGAGGCGCTGAATCGAGCGGGCGATGATAGCCGGGAAGTTCGCAGGGCGCCCCGGCGTTTCGATTGTTCTGGCATAGAATCTCCCGCATGAACGCACCCACAGTTACACCCACGCGCACGCTGGAACTGGCCACCCCGAAGATCCTCGCGCGCAGCGGCGACGGCATCGGCTGGATCACTTTCAACCAGCCGGAAAAGCGCAATGCCATCTCGATGCAGATGTGGGCCGGCGTGCAGGCCGCGGCGGAAATCTTCGGCAGGGACGAGGCGGTGCGGGTCGTTGTCCTCTCCGGCGCCGGCGGCAAGGCTTTCGCCTCGGGCGCCGACATCAGCGAATTCGAATCCGCGCGCAACAGCGCCGAGGCCGAGGAGAAGTTCCACCAGTTCGCCGACAACGCACGCAACGCCCTGCGGGCCATGGGCAAGCCGATCATCGCCATGATCCAGGGTTACTGCATCG
>JANMDK010000096.1:0-1963 GCA_031376265.1 Pseudomonadota bacterium | reverse complement strand
GTCACGAACAACCAGCCGGTCCTGCCCAACCACGTTTACATCATTCCGCCCGACACGAACCTGAGCATCTCCGAGGGAATGCTGAAGCTTCAGCCGCGACCGAAGACGCGCACGCCGCATCGGCCCATCGACTCCTTCTTTGAGTAGCTGGCGCTGGATCATCGCGAGCGAGCCATCGGCGTGGTGCTGTCGGGCACGGCCAGCGACGGCACATTGGGTTTGGAAGCGATCAAGGTTCAGGGCGGGATCACCTTCGCACAGGATGATTCGGCCAAGTACGACTCGATGCCGCGCAGCGCCGTGGCGGCGGGATGCGTGGACCTCGTGCTTTCGCCGACAGACATCGCGCTCGAACTCGCGCGGATTGCGAAGCATCCGTATGTTGTCGGCAAGCCGCTCGAACTCACGGCCCGTGCGCCAGAGGATCTCGAAGAGGCCACAGCGCACCAGGACAATGACCCGGCGTTGCCTTCCGGCAAGAAGGGATCGCCGCGCACGGGGACACTGCCGGCGCGTGCCGAGCGCGGTCGCGGAGAGGAGGCCGAGTCCAAGGCGACGAAGGGCGCGGACGACGGCTACATGAAAACTCTGTCGCTGCTGCGCAATCATACGGGCGTGGATTTCTCGCTTTACAAGCCCAGCACGATCGAGCGGCGGATCGCCCGGCGTCTGGTGATCAGTCAGCAGAACACGTTGGAGGACTACGCGGCTTTTCTGAAAGGCAACGCCAAGGAACTCGATGCGCTTTGCACCGACGTGCTCATCAGCGTGACGAGTTTCTTCCGCAACCCCGAAGCGTTCGAGGCTCTGCAGCGCGACGTTCTGCCCAACCTCCTGAAGCAACCCGGCGACGATCCCATTCGCGTCTGGGTGCCCGGTTGCTCCACCGGGCAAGAGGCGTATTCCATCGCCATCGCTTTCATGGAGTCGGCGGAGAAGGCACCGCGCGGACGCAACCTGCAAGTGTTCGCCACCGACCTCAATGAAAAGCTGTTGGATAAGGCTCGCTTCGGGCTGTACCCCAAGAGTCTCTCGGATGAAATCAGCCCCGAGCGTCTGCGGCGGTTCTTCGTCGAGGAGCAGGGAGGCTACCGCGTCAGCAAGTCACTGCGCGAGATGGTCGTCTTTGCGAGGCAGAATCTCTTCGCCGATCCGCCGTTCTCGCGGATGGACCTCATCAGTTGTCGCAACCTGCTGATCTACCTCGGACCGAGCTTGCAGAAGAAAGCGATCCCCACGTTTCATTACGCGCTCAAGCCCGGCGGGTTCCTGCTGCTGGGCGCGTCGGAATCGGTCGGCGGTTACACCGAACTGTTTGAGCCGGTGGACCGGAAATACAAAATCTATTCCAAGAAGGCGGCCCCGACCCCGGCGTTTCACAGCAAGAGTGGCGAGTGGCGAGTGGCGAGGGGCGAGGAGGAAGCGAGTGGTGAGGGGCGGGTGGCGAGTGATGAGAAGAAAGCGAGAGGTGAGCCTGTTGCTCCCTTCTCGCCACTCACCACTAGCCACTCACCAATTCCGATGACCGCTGAGCGCGAGGCCGACCGCATCACCATCAATCAGTTCGCGCCACCGAGCGTGCTCATCGACGCGGACATGCAGGTTCTGCAATTTCGCGGCTCGACCGGAGCGTTCCTCGAACCCCCCGTGGGTAAGGCGAGCTTCAACGTGCTGAAGATGGCGCGCGAGGGCCTGATGCTTCCGCTGCGCGCCGCGATCAACGAAGCCAAAAAGGAAAACAAAACCACGCGCAGAGACAATGTCCGCGTCAAGCAGAACGGCGAGACCCGCGCGGTCAATTTGGAAATCATCCCGCTCAAGAACCTGCCCGAACCCTGCTTCTTGATTTTGTTTGAAGAGGCTGACAAGGCGGGCCGCGCGCCGTTGCGCGAACAGCCGCCCAAGCTGCCGATCAGCAAACAGGAGGAAGCCAGCCGCATCACCGAACTGGAAACCGACCTCT
>JANMDK010000030.1:0-3253 GCA_031376265.1 Pseudomonadota bacterium | reverse complement strand
GTGCGCGGCGCGATTTTCGAAAGCAAGTCCGGCCGGCAGGCCGTGCGGGCGAAGGTGGTGGTGGACGCAACCGGCGACGGCGACCTGCATGCGATGGCCGGCGCGCGCAGCGAAACCGACATCGAGGAATCGGACATCCATCACTGCATGAACACCGCGTGGCTTTTCGGCGGCGTCGACATGACGCGCTGGATCGAGTTCAAGGCAGGGCAGCCAGAGCAGTTCGCGCAATTCATGCGGCTGGGGCGGGAGCGCCTGCACTTCTTCGAGAAACCATTCGTCTCGTGGCGAAATGACATTGCGCTCTACATGGGACCGCGCCAGTCGGGGTTCTCGGCGCTCGACGTCGACGACCTGACCACCGTTGAAATCCGCTCGCGCAAGCTCATGGCGCAGCACCTGGACTTCTATCGCGAAAACGCGCCCGGGTTCGAGGATGCTTTTCTCCTCTACGGCGCGCCGCAGCTCGGCGTGAGGCATGCGCGCCGCCTGGCGGGCGTTTCGAAGGTGACCCGCGCGCACTGGCCGACCGGCGTCACCCATCGCGACGAAATCGGCGTGTCCCCGTGCCTTTCGCCGAAATTCCCGAACATTTCGATCCCTTACGGCAGCCTGGTGCCCGAATCGCTGGATGGCGTGCTCGCCTGCGGCCGCCACCTGAGCTGCGACGCGACTTCGCATTCCTTCCTGCGCGAAATCCCGCAATGCTGGATCACCGGGCAGGCCGCCGGCGCGGCCGCGGCAATCGCCGCGAACCGCGGGCTTGCTCCCAGAGCGATCGACGTAAGCGAGCTACAGCGGGCGCTGCTTGGCCAAGGCGTGTTCCTCAGGACAGGGACGGCGGCCGAAGCCGCCTGAACGTTCTAACCCCGTTTTACCCCCCCGTCCGACCTCGTCGCTGCCGCGCAACAGCGTCGCCTGCTCGCGCCGATTGTAAAAATCTGTCATTGCGCAACCCATTGAAGCAGCGTCTAATTGTTCTCGGGAGCGCCCGAATCCTCATGTTTTTCGTGAAGATCCGGGACCGGGCAAACGCCTCCTTTTGGAGGCCTCACTAGGAAGGAAATCACATCATGAACACAGTGCGCGAAGCAGCATTCGCCATGGCGCGTGCGCCATACGGCAAGACCAATACGCAATACCAGGCCGAGTTCGACCCGGCCTCAGGAACGATCTGGGGGTACTTCACTCCCCGCGGAACGCCCTGCTTCAGCCTCGGGCTGCTGAAGGACATCCGGATGCACGACACGCTGCTCGAAACCAACGCCGGGCACGTGCAGTTCCAGGGTGCGATGCACCAGGCGAACTTCTACGTCGTCGGCTCGAGGGTCCCGCGCGTATTCAATCTCGGCGGCGACCTCGCCCTCTTCGTGCTGCTGATCAAGTCCCGCGACCGCGAAGCGCTGGCGCACTACGCCAAGCTCTGCATCGACAACGTCTACCCGCGCATCCGCAACTATTCGAGCCCGACGCTGACCACGATTTCGCTGGTGCAGGGCGATGCGCTCGGCGGCGGCTTCGAAACGGCGCTGACGAGCGACGTCATCGTCGCGGAAGAGAGCGCGCAGATGGGCCTGCCGGAAATCCTCTTCAACCTGTTTCCCGGCATGGGAGCCTACAGCCTGCTCGCCCGCCGGATCGGCATGCGCGCGGCCGAGGACCTGATCCTCTCGGGCCGCATCCTGCCCGCGAGGACGCTGCACGAAATGGGCATCGTCGACGTGATCGCGCCCGACGGACAGGGAGAACTTGCGGTCAACGAATGGATCGGCAAGGCCGCCAAGCGCCGCAACGGCTACGCCGCGGTGTACCGCGCGCGCCAGCACGTGCACCCGATCACGCGCGAGGAGCTGGATGCGATCACCGATACCTGGGTGGACGCCGCGCTCAGGCTCGAGGACCGCGACCTCAAGATGATGAGCCGGATCGTGCGCTCGCAGATGCGGCGCATGGAGCACGGCGACGTCAAGGACGTCACCGCCGACGCGCTGGCGCTGGCCGGCTAGCCGCCGATCAGCGAAGCGAATCCCGCGCTGCCGAACTCCTGGCCAAATTGAAAAAAGTTCACCCGTGTGGAATTGATCACCGCGGCCTGCGCCGCAGGATCGTCGATCTTTTTCACGAGCTGGTTGAGCTTCGCCATGTGGTCCTGGTCCATGGAGGCGTGCGAGCTCAGGAACTGGAACCCGCCGTCGGCAACCTCGCGGCCGGTCGCGCGCGCAATCGCATCGGAAACCCTTCCGCCGTACACCGAGGAGACGACTTCAAGCGTATAGAGCATCCCGAGCACCGAGCAGGCGTGCTGGCGTTCCGCAGCCCAGTAGTTGAACCCGATCATCGCTTGTATGGGCACGCTTGGCGGCTGCGAGCAGGCAGCATCGACATCCCCTCCCATCGCCCGGATGTCGTCCAGAACCCACTGCTCGTGGCCCTTCTCTTCCTCGATGCGCTCATAGAGTTCGTAGCGCACCACGCTGAAACGGTCGTCGCACCGCGAGGCGGCCGCACACATGATCGGGCAGAAATGCCAGACGATGTGATACAGGTCGTGAAGGAAGGCCCGGTACTCGGCGAGGTCCAGGCCGTGATGAATCATCGAGTGGATCTTCGGCTGCGCCTCGAGATCCCTGCGGCTTGCGTCGGTCATCTCGAGCAGTGTGATGAAAAAAGACATTGGCAGTTTCTTCCCTTTGGTATTCCTAAATGAGATTCCAAACTTTCACGGACATTCTCCCATGACCCCGATCAAACTCTACTTGCTGGTGTTCCCCGTGTTCATCGCGCTGATCGCTGCCGAGGCAGCTTATTATCGATTCGTACTGCATCGCGACTACGGCTGGCGCGAGACGCTGTCGAACGTCGTCGTCGCCGTCGGGCGGCTGGCCACCGAGGGCGTGCTTGCCGCGATCGTGCTTGCGGTTTACTTCGCCGCGTACAGCCTGCGCCCGTTCGAAATCCCGATGGATCGATGGGAAAGCTGGGTCGCGCTCTTCTTCGCGGTGGACTTCGCGTACTACTGGCTGCACCGCATGAGCCACGAAATCCGCTGGATGTGGGCGCAGCACGCCGTGCACCATTCCGCGCAGCAGATCACCCTTTCGGTCGCCTACCGGCTCGGCTGGACCAACCTGGTTGCCGGCCCGTGGCTCTTCCTCGTCCCGGTCTGCCTCATCGGTTTCCACCCGCTGTCGGTCGGACTGGTGTTCGCCGCGAACCTGATCTACCAGTTCTGGCTGCATACCGAGGCGGTGCC
>JANMDK010000178.1:0-19860 GCA_031376265.1 Pseudomonadota bacterium | reverse complement strand
TTCGCGGATCGGGCGCCCGACTTCACGCTGGGCTCTTCCCGGCCGCTGTTCGTGCAGAACGCGGCGCATCCGCGCTGCGGGCGATTCATGGACGCCGTGCGGCGCAAGGACTATGCCGCCGCCGAGGCGGAAACGCGGGCGATCATGGAAATCGCCGCCAAGCTGCAGAGCCGCTACTTCGCGCGCGGCTTCCACCACATCGCGCTGTCGAAGGAAATCACGCGCCTTTTCGGCATGGCCACCGGCGGCACGCGGCCGCCGTTGGGCGCGCCGTCGAAGGAAGAACTGGCCGAGTGCGCGGCGATCCTGGTCGCTGCGGGCTTAATCGACTCTGACCCTATTTAGAATTAGCGGCGAGGAAGTCCAGCAGTCCGTCGACGCACTGGTCGGCATAGCCATCGCAGATGTTGTGCGCGCCGGTGTCGAACAGCACGAGCTTCGAGCCCTTGATGCGCTTGTGCATGTCGTCGTAGGCGCTGGCGTGGCCGATCTTCTCCTTGCCGGCCGCGACGATGAGCGTCGGGGCCTTGATCCTGCCGACGTCGTCCATGAAATCGTGCGTGGTCATGTGGGTCACGAAGCGCGCGATGAACGCCGGGTCGTTCGACCCCGCCTGCTTGATGAACCACTTCACCAGCTTCGGGTCCGCTTTGGCATCGAAGCGCTCGTCGATAGTGTCGGCGAGGAATTTCTTGAGGCCGACCTCCTTCACCTTGGGGATCCAGGTCAGCGCATGGCTGTTCTTTAGGCCAGGCGTGGAGCCGTAGATCGAAAGCGTCTTGACGCGCTCCGGGTAATGGATCGCCAGCTGCTGCGAGACATAGCCGCCCGCCGAGTTGCCGACGATATGGGCGCTCTTTGCACCGACCAGGTCGAGCAGCTCGATCGCGTCGTCCACCAGGTGCTGGAGCGTAAACGGCTCGTTTTCCTTGGGTTGTTGGGATGCGCCGTGGCCGCGCAGGTCCATGCGCACCACGCGGTATTTGCGCGCGAGTTTCGGCACCCACTTGAACCAGCGGCGCGAATTGCCCATGGCCGCATGCAGGAGGAGCAGCGTGTCGGGCTGCGTCCAGGGATCGGTGAAGTCGTCGACGTAGTACGCCAGCTTCTGGCCGTCGCGCGTAGTGAAGGTCTGCATAACTGTCCTTATCCTTTGAACGGGTGTTTCCTGTCGTAGAGGTCGGCGGCATCTTCCATCGCCAGGAAGGTGGCGCCCTCCTCGGCCAGCATGCGGAAGAGCTTCTCGAGCACAATCATGCGGTGCCCTCGCCCGATCACAAACGGGTGAAAGGTGTAATTGAGGATGCCCCAGTCGGTAATCGACTTCATGTAACGGAAATCGGCGATCCAGTTGCCGAGCACCGACTCGGCATTCATGAGGCCCTGCAGGACGGTGGCCTTGGTGCGCAGGAACTCGAAATGCGGGTAGTCGTCGAGCGTCCAGCTCACCGGCATCTCGATGAGCTTCGTTTCCTTGCCGAAGACAGCGGGCTTCTCGAGCTCGATCACGTCGCCCTGGCGAATTCGATAGGGCATATGGTCGTTGCCCATCATGCTCGATTCGTAGAAGAAGCCGTGCTTGAGCATCAGCTCGACCGAGTGCGGCGAAAGGTCCCACGAAGGCGAGCGGTAGCCGCGCGCATAGCGCCCGGTAAGCTTCTTGATCTGCTCGTTGGCGCGGATGAGGCCGCTCTCTTCCTGCTCGCGCGTCATGTCGTTCGGCGGCATGTGCGTCCAGCCGTGGTGGCCGATCTCGTGGCCGGCATCGAAAATCATGCGGCACTCGGCCGGGTAGGTCTCCAGCGTGTGGCCGGGGACGAACCAGCTGGAACGGATCTTGTACTTTTTCAGCAGGTCGAGGATGCGCGGCACCGCGACCGGGCCGAATTCGCCGCGCGAGATCGGCGTCGGGCTGGTCAGGCCGCGCGAGATGAAGCCGGACATTGCGTCGAAGTCGAAACCAATGGTTGCTATGTGGGACGCCATGAATTCTCCGTGAACAGTAAGCCGCTCAGTACGCCGATCTCCCGCCATCCGCGGGGATGGCGGCGCCGGTGATCATGCGCGATTCGTCCGAGGCGAGGAAAAGCGCGATCGCCGCGACGTCTTCCGGCCCGCCCATCCAGAACGGGTAGGTCTTGAGCTGCTCGGTCACGTTCTGCCTGTCCGGCGCGCTGCCGGGCTTGCCGGGCATGCCGTAAGTCGCAATGACCCGCTCGGTATTCGTGCGGCCCGCGCAGATGCAATTGACGCGAATGTTGTTCTTTGCGTAAGTGCCGGCCAGCGAGCGCGTCAGCGAAATGATCGCGCCCTTGGCCGCGGTGTAGATATGCGCGGGGTTCGAACCGCGCAGTCCCGCCCCAGACGACATATTGACCACCGAGCCACCGCCTGCCGCGACGATCTGCGGGATCACATGCCGGCACGCGAGCATGGTGCCCTTGACGTCGAGGACCATGGTGCGGTCCCACACCGCCATGTCCACTTCGGGGATCGGCGAATCCTCCGGCAGCGACCCGCCGGCCGAGTTGAAGAGCGTGTCGATCTTGCGGAACCTCGCAATCGCGGCATCGACGGCCACCTTCACGCTTGCTTCGTCGGTGACATCCATCTTCACGAACATCGCTTCGCCGCCCTGCGCAACAACCGCGTCCTCCGTCGCCTGCCCCGTCTTTGCATTGATGTCCGCCACGACGATCTTCGCGCCCTCGCGCGAGAACATCGCGGCGCAGGACTTGGCGATGCCTGCGCCGCCGCCGACCAAAAACGCCACCCTGCCTTCGAGACGGCCCGCCATGCCCTACTCTCCCTTGATCCCGGAAGCCTTGACCAGCGCGCTGAACTTGGCCACGTCCGCGCGAATGCGGGCCATGAGCTCGTCCGGCGTGCTCGACTGCGGGTCCGAGCCACCGTCGACCATGACTTTCTGCACGTCGGGCATCGCGACGATCTTCACGATAGCGGCATTCAGCTGGTCGATGATCGGCCGGGGCGTGCCGGCGGGCGCGAGGATGCCGTACCAGGACGAGAGCTCGTAGCCGGGCACGCCCGCCTCTTCGATGGTCGGCACGTCGGGCATCGAGGCGGCGCGCCGCTTGGAGGTCACGCCGAGGCCCTTGAGCTTGCCGGCCCGCACGAAGCCGACCTGGCCCGTGATCGAAGAGCAATACATGTCGATCTGGCCGCCCATAAGGTCGGCTAGCGCCGGCGCGTCGCCTTTGTACGGCACTTGCAGGATCTGGATGCCGGCCAGGTTCTTGAGGATCTCGATGCATAGCAAGGGCGTGCCGATGCCGGAGGAGCCGTAGGTGAGCTTGCCGGGATTCGCCTTCGCGTAGGCGATCAGCTCCTTGATGTTGTTCGGCGCCAGGGTCGGCCGGGTCACAAGGAAATTCTGTGACGACACGATCTGCGAGATCGGCGCGAAGTCGGTCAGCACGTTGAACGGCAGGTTCGACGAGAACGCCGGCGCGATCGTGATGTTGGCCGTGCCGGTGAGCAGCGTGTAGCCGTCCGGGGCGGACTTGGCCACGTAGTCGAAGCCGACGTTGCCCGAGGCCCCGGCGCGGTTCTCGACCACCACCGTTTGGCCGATCATCGGCGAGAGCTTCGCGCTGACCAGGCGCCCGAGGATGTCTGTCGCGCCGCCGGGCGGATACGGGACGATCATGCGCACGGGCTTCGTGGGCCAGGCTTGCGCATGCGCTGGCAAGGTCGATAAGAGGCCGATGGCCGTCATCAGGGAAAGCAACACGAATTTCATGGGTAGTTCTCCGGTTCCTTGGATTGTTTTGGTCGGGCGTCTGGTGCTACGTGCGCCCTTTTTGCCAGTCGCGCTCGGTATCGAGCGTCGCGGCATCTTCCAGGTCCACGCCGAGTGCGACCACCATGCGCCCGAGCGCGCCGTAGTAGGTCGCCGACATCGCCACGTCGACGATCTGGCGAGGCGAGAAATGCTGTTTCATGGCGTTCATGATCGCATCCGTCACCTTGAGGTCGCCGAGCGCCATGACGAAGGCGACGATGGCCTGCTCCTTCGGGGGCAGCACCGGAGGCACCTTGCCTTCGCCGATCTGGTCGACCGCACCGGCATCGATGCCCGTCTGCACCGCCAGCGACTTGTGATGGGTCCAGGCGTAGTCGATGCCGCGCGCGGCAGTTAGGATCGTGAGTTCGCGCAAGCGTTCCGGGAGATCGGTCTTGTACTTGGCGTACTCGCCGACGCGCGCAAAGTGCACCAGGCCGCCGGGCGAGTGGCCGAGCGAGCGCAGCGCATTGGAAACAAAGCCGCGCGTCGCCTTGATCTCGGCGTAGATCGGCTCGAGCTCGGGATTATCTTTGGCTTCGGCCGGCGGAATGCGCGCCATGGTCAGAACTCCGTAGGCTGGCCGCGGCGCTTGATCCGGGCAACCCCGGACTCCAGCAGGCGCGTGAATTCGGTGAGGCGCTTGCCGACGGTTTTCGGATCCCATTCATAGAACCCGCGGCCGGTCGTCACGCCATGATGCCCCTGCTTGACTAGCTTTTCGAGCGTCGCGCTCGGCTTGCGGCCGTTGTGCAGGGTCGGCAACAGGTTCTTGGCCGTCGCAAGGTGGATCGGCAGCCCGTGAATATCGCGCGAAACCACGGGACCGATGATGTTGTAGCGGAATCCGAAGCCGAAGCGCACCGCGCGGTCGATGTCCACCGCCGTCGTGACGCCCGAGTCGATCAGGTGGTAGATCTCGCGATACATCGCATGCTGGATGCGGTTGATCAGCATGCCGGGCACATCGCGGTTCAGGACGACCGCAACCTTGCCCATCGCATCCATCCAGCCAAGCAGCTGCTTCATCGTGGCATCCGAGGTTTTCGGGGCACGCGTCATTTCGACGACCAGCATCACATGGGCCGGCACGCTGAAATGCAGCCCCGCGCCGCGCTGGGGACGCTTCAGGGGCTTCAGGACATCCTGCACCCGCAGGCCGGAAGTGTTGGTGGCGATGATTGCGTCAGCACGCACGCGCGGCTCGATGTCGCGCAGCAGGCGGTGCTTGAGCTTGAGGTCCTCGAAGACGGCTTCGACGACCAGATCGGCCGCCTTCCAATCGACCGTTTCGTGGCCTTCGTGAAGCGTGATCTGCTTCTTCGCAGCGCTTATCCGCAGGCGCTTGAATTCCTTGGCCCAGTACGCGGTAGCGCGCTTGCGCATCGTGGGGCTTGGTTCCGTCACTTCACAGCGCCATCCCTGGCGAGCGAACGCGATCGCCATGTCGGCGCCCATGCGGCCGGCGCCGAGGATCGCCACGCAGGGCGCCCGTTTCATCGCCGCGTTCATCGACACGCTATTCGACTTTGGCACCCGAGGCCTTCACGACTTTGTGCCAGGTGGCGACCTGGTTGCGGATATAGGCGCCGAATTCCTCCGGCGTGCCGCCGACGGCTGAGGTGCCGAGCTTGTCGAAGCGCTCGCGCACTTCCGGCATCTGCAGGATGCGGTTGGTGTCGGCGTTGATCTTCATGACCAGCTCCCTCGGCATCCCCGCCGGCCCGACGACGCCGAGCCAGGACACGTAGTCGTAGCCGGGCACGCCCTGCTCGGCCACGGTCGGGACGTCCGGCGCAACCGGCGAGCGCTTCGCGCTGCTGACCGCGAGCGCCTTGAATCGCCCCGACTGCACGAACGGCCAGGCGCCGGGCATCGAGTCGAACACCATGGTGATCTGGTTGCCCATGACGTCCTGGCCGGCGGGCGCGCTCCCCTTGTAGGGCACATGGGTGATGTCCGCGCCGGTCACCATCTTCAGGACCTCCATGAAGAGGTGCATCGACGAGCCGCTGCCCGCCGTACCGAACGTGAGCTTGCCGGGATTCGCCTTGGCGTAGTCGATCAGTTCCCGCAGGTTCTTGAACGGCGAAGCGGGATTGACCACGAGCACGTTGATGCTCGACACCGCCCAGATAATCGGCGTGAAGTCCTTGACCGGGTCGTAGGGAAGCTTGGAGCCGAACAGCGCCGGGTTCGCGCCATGCGTGTTGATCGCCGCGATCTGCAGGAAGTAGCCATCCGGCGGCGACTTGGCCACCGCCTCGGTGCCGATGCTGCCGCTCGCGCCGATGCGGTTCTCGACGAGGACCGACTTGCCCCAGGCCTGGGTGTATTTCTCGGCAAGGATGCGGCCGACGATGTCGGTCTGCCCGCCGGGCGCGAAGGGCACCATGATGCGCACCGGCTTTTCCGGCCAGTTCGATTGCGCGTTCGCAGCAAGCGCGAGTCCGGCCAGGACGGCCAGCAGGACGACTTTCGATCTCACCATGGCGCACCTCCCAATGAAGCCCCGCCGCACACGTGCAGAAGCTGGCCGGTCACATAGCTGTTGTCCGGCGAAATGAAGAACATCGCCGCGCGGGCGACGTCGTCCGGCGTGCCGCCGCGGCCGACGATGCAGTTCTCGACGAGCTTCTTAGCGACTTCCGGCGGGTTGTTCTTCTTGAAGAGCTCGGTCAGCACCGGTCCGGGCGACAGGGCATTCACCGTGATCCCGAACTCGCCGAACTCGAGCGCCCAGCTGCGCGTGAAGGCCACCAGCGCGGCCTTGGTCCCGGAATAGACGGTGCGCGCTTTCTTGCCGTGGATGGAGCGCGAGGACATGTTCACCACGCGCCCGAATTTCTGCGCTTTCATCGACGGCAGGAAAGCCTGCATGAAGATCACCGCCGCGCGCAGGTGCAGGTTGACGCCGTGGTCGAACGCCTTGTCGTCGACTTCCTCGAGCATGCCGGGCGTAGGGAAGCCCGCGTTGTTCACCAGCACGTTGACTTTGAAGCGCCCGGCGATTTCCGCAGCCGCTTTGCGAGTCGCCGCCGCGTCCGTCAGGTCGCACTGCACGAAGTGGTAGTCGCACGAAGGACTAGATGCGGGCGTGGCAGCAGGCTTCGCTATGTCGACGTTGATCACCGTCGCGCCGGCCCCAAGCAGGTGCGCGGCGATGCCTTCGCCGATGCCTGCTGTCGCTCCAGAAACGACTGCAACAAGCTTCGTCACGCTCATTCCGCCTTGATCTTGAGGCGATCGATCACCTCGGTCCAACGCGCGATCATCGACTGCATCTGCTGCGTGTGCTCCTGGTACGTATTCGCCAACGGCAGGTAACCGAGCGATGCAAGGCGCTCCGCGTGCACCGGGCTGCGCACCGCATTAACGAAATGCTTGTTCAGGATCGCGAGGACCGCGGGCGGCGTCCCCGCCGGCGCATACACGCCCCAGTACGAATCCGCATCCACGTTCTTGAGGCCGAACTCCTCGAAGGTCGGCACGCTGGGCATTGCCGGATTGCGCGTGACGTTGGTGACGGCCAGCGCGCGAAGCTTGCCGGCCTCCACATGGGTTCGGGCCGAGCTGATGCCGGCGAACTGCATGTGCACCTGCCCGCCGAGCAGGTCGGTCATCGCCGGGCCGGTGCCTTTGTACGGGATATGCGTAATGTCCACGTTGGCGGCGAGCTTCATGAGCTCGGCGGCAAGGTGCGTCGACGTGCCCGAGCCGCCCGAGGCGTAGTTGAGCGAGCCGGGCTTCGCGCGAGCCAGGGCGAGCAGCTCGGGAAGCGTGTTCGCAGGCACCGACGGATGCACCACGAGCAACACTGGCGCATAAGCCATCATCGTCACGCCGGAGAACGCCTTGGCGGTGTCGAAAGGCATCTTGGCGCGGAAGAGGCCCGGATTCACGAGCACCGCGGTATCGGTGGCCATCAGCGTGTAGCCATCGGGCGGCGCCTTGGCGACGAGCTCGGTGCCGATGATCGAGTTGCCCCCCGGGCGGTTTTCGATCACGAGCTGCTGGCCCAGCGACGCGCTGATTGTCGGCGCGATCGTGCGGATGAGGTTGTCGGTGCCGCCGCCGGGGGCATACGGGATGACGATTTTTACCGGCCGGTCGGGGAAAGATTGCGCGGACGCCATGGCCGGGAGGCCGGCGAGGACCAGGGCAAGCGCGAATCTGAAGCAGTGGTTCATGGGCACTCCTTTATTCGGGATTCCAGAGGTCGCGCATCGATGGAAGCGCCTCGAGGCTTTGGATTCTTTCGACCAGCGCTTCCACCTGCTTCGGCGGCATCGGCCGCGCACCGCTCGCGAAGCACCCGGCTATCTTGGCACGGTGCTCCTCGTCCGACAGCGGTTGATCCGGCGTTCCCGGCAAAACAGTCGCTGTCGCCTCGACCTGGCGGCCCTGCTTTGTCTTCACTGTAACGGTCGCAGGCGCGAACTTGCCGGTTTCCGAGGGGTCCACTTCGACATGGATGCGTCGCGCAAGCGCGCCCACGTCGGCGTCGCCCACCGCATCCGGGTGGATGTCGCCGACCGCGAACCGCCCCCTGAGCAGCGAACTGGCCACCGAATACTGCACGCTGAACTGCGCGGAGACCTGCGGATTGCCGCCCGGGGTGAACTCGGCGCCGACCAGCCGCGCCATGAAAGGCGAGATGCGCACCGTTGCCGATTCGACTTCCGCGGCCCTGACGCCTTGGCGCGAGACAACGTCGAGCGACGCCTCGATCGCGGCGTGGTTGCAGAAGCAGCTGGCGTACTTTTTGAGCGTCAGCGAGGAAAACAAGTAGTCCCTGCCGAGGCCGTCGAGGATTCGGTCATGGTCGAGCGCCGTATAGAGCGACTCGAACCCGCACGCGCCCTCGAACATCTGCGCCGGCGCGGTCACGCCGCACTGGGCGAGCAGCGCCGCCTCGGCGCCGTCCCGGGCTGCGAAAGCCGACTGCAGGCGCTTGGTCGTTGCCCGCTCCACCAGGGCCTGCTGCGTCCCGGCCGCGCGGCTGAGCGCGATGCCCATCGCGTTCTGTATGCCTACTGCGTCGAGGCGAAGCGCGCGACCCGCGGCCGCCGCAGCCGCAAAAACGCCGAGCGCCGACGTGTAGAACCATCCCGGATGCGTCTTGATCGCGAGGCCGAGCCTGACCAAAAGCTCGTCCCCGGCCACATAGGCGGTGAGGAACTGCCTGCCGTCGAGATTCTCGAGCTCGGCGATCGCCAGCACTGCCGGCACCACGACGATGTCCGCATGCACTGTGGCCTCGTCGTGGACACTGTCGAAATCGAGCGCAGCTGCGAGTGCGCCGTTGACCAGGGCGGCCTGGGGCGCGGGGACACGATCGCCGGTGGCCCAAAGGCGGCTTTGGGTCGCGCCCCCCTGCGTGGTGGCGTACCCCTGCAGCGCTGCGATGCCGTCGGCATTTGAGCCGGCCCAGGCAACCGCAAGCGTGTCGAGCAGGAGCCGCTTGGCGCTTCGCACCGCCGATTCGGGCAGGTCTTCGTAGCGCAGGCATGCCGCCCATGTGGCCAGCCGGGGACCCAGGCCTTCGGCGACTTCCGGGCTGTCTTTGCGAGCGGGGCTGGGGGAGGAATGCACGACCGCAAATCGTAGGGGCTGCCGAGTCGCGGAATTGTCACGAAGGTTACAATCGGGCATGGCCGAACATGATTCCCAATGGCGGCTGGCGATCCTCAAAGGCAACGCCTGGTTCAAGGATCTCCCGGCCGAGGCACTTGAAGAATTCGCGCGGATCAGCCGTTTCCGGCGCTACCAGAACGGCGAGTTCATCGCGGCGAGAGGCGTGCCGCCCGAGGGCCTCCTGGTGGTCATTCGCGGCGCCATCCGCAGCGCTACCCTCGCCGCGGACGGGCACGAAGTCGTCTTTTCGCTGATCCAGCCCGGCTACGTATGGGGCCTCGTTGCGGCGATCGACGGGCTGGGCTCCGTCCACGACACCCAGGCCCACCGGCGCACCGACGTCCTTCTCGTCCCACGTAGCGCCTTTTTGGAAATTCTCGACGCGAGCCCGGAACTGTATGGCCACTTCGCCCGGCTGCTTTGCACCCGCCTGCGCAAGGCCTACACCGCGGTCGATGAATTCGCGCTGGTGCCATTGCGGCAGCGGCTCGCGCGACAGCTCTGCACGCTCGCAGCGACCGCGCCGGGGGGGCTCCCCGAGGGCGACGGCGCAACCCTTCGGCTCACCCAGTCCGAGATCGCGGTGATGCTCAGTGCGGCGCGGCCGAGCGTGAACCGGGAACTCAAGCGCCTGCAGGAGGAAGGCCTCGTGGAACTCGGCTATCGGGGCGTGACCATCCGCCAATTCGCGCAGCTGCGCGACATCTGCGCCAACCAGGGGCTGCTCGCCTCCTGAGCCGGAGGAAACTACTCCGGCTTGATGCCCGCGCCCTTCGCGATCTGGGCGAACTTGGCGACGCTGTCTCGGATCAGCGAGTGGAATTCCTGCGGCGTGTTGGTCGTCGGCTCGGAGCCGAGGCCGACATACTTTTCGCGCAAGTCGGGCTGAGCGACGGCCTTGGCGATATGGCCGTGCAGCAGGTTGACGATGTCCCGCGGCGTGCCGGCCGGCGCGAGGATACCGAACCAGGACACGACCTCGTAGCCCGGCACCCCGGCCTCATCTAGCGTTGGGACTTCCGGGAGCGTAACCGCGCGCTTCTTCGCGCTCACGCCGAGCGCCCTCACCTTGCCGGACTTGATGTGCTGGATCCCGCCGGCGATGGTCGCGAAGTACATGTCGGTGCGGCCGGCCATCAGGTCGACTAGCGCAGGGGAATCGCCCTTGTACGGGATGTGCGCGATGTCCGTGCCGGTCATGCTCTTGAACAACTCCATCGTCAGGTGCGGGATGCCGCCGGCGCCGGCCGAGGCGTAGTTGAGCTTGCCGGGCTGCGCCTTGGCCGCCGCGATCAAATCCCTGACGCTCTTCGACGGCGAATTTGCCGGAACCATCAGCACGTTCTGCACCACGACCACGAGCGAGATCGGCGCGTAGTCCTTGACCACGTCGAACGGCAGGTTGGCCGTCAGCGCCGGGGCGACCGTCATCGAGCCCGCGCCCCAAAGCAGCGTGTAGCCGTCGGGCGCGGCCTTGGCCACGTAGTCGAACGCAACGTTCCCGCCGGCGCCGACGCGGTTCTCGATCACCAGCGGCTGGCCGAGCTCGCCCATCTTCGCCGCGAGGTGGCGCGCATGCAGGTCGGAGGCGCCGCCGGGCGGGTACGGCACGATGAGCCGCACCGGGCGGGTGGGATAGGACTGTGCCTGCAGCCCGAAGGCGACCAGCAGCAGCGGGACGGCGAAAAACGTGGCGAGGCGTGCGTTCATCGGATCTCCTTCGCGCGAATCTTATACAATCGCACCGTGCAGGAGAGACCGGTTCGCACCGGTCACCGAAGGCGCAAACTCCCATCCCATGCGTGCAATCGTCCTCGGCTCCGGCCTCCTCGGCGTTTCCTCCGCCTACTATCTCAACCAGCTCGGCCACGAAGTTACGGTCATCGACCGGCAGGCTTCGCCGGCCGCCGAAACCAGCTTTGCCAACGGCGGGCAGATTTCCGTCAGCCATGCGGAGCCCTGGGCCAATCCCAGCGCGCCGCTCAAGGTGCTCAAGTGGCTGGCGCGCGAAGACGCCCCGCTGCTCTTTCGCATCCGCTCGGACCTGCGCCAATGGCTGTGGGTGCTGCAATTCCTCGCCGAGTGCACGCCGGAGCGCACGCGACACAACATTGGCCAGATCGTTCGCCTGGGGACTTACAGCCGGGAGATGCTGCAGGCGCTGCGCAGTGAAACCGGCATCGCCTACGACCAGCGCTCACAGGGCATCCTGCATTTCTATACCGACAAGCGCGAGTTCGACGGCGCGCTCGGTCCCACGGAACAGATGCGCGCCCTCGGGTGCGATCGCCGGGTGATCTCCGCAGACGAGGCGGTGCGAATCGAGCCCGCTCTCGCCCACGTTCGCCTGCAACTCGCCGGTGCGACCTACACGGCCGAGGACGAGTCGGGCGACGCGAACCTGTTTGCGCGCGAGCTGGTGAAGCTCTGCGAGGCCAACGGCGTGAAATTCCTCATGAACCACACGATCACCGCGCTGCGCGAAGCCGGCGGCAAGATCGACCACGTGGAAGCCACCGACAAGGATGGGCGCTTCCTGCGCATCCGCGGCGACGCGTACGTGCTGTCGATGGGCTCGTTCAGCCCGCTCTACGCGGCGCCGCTCGGCATCCGCCTTCCGATTTATCCGGCCAAGGGCTACTCGGTCACGCTGCCGGTGAAGGACGAGTCGATGGCGCACCGGGTGTCGCTGACCGACGACGAGTACAAGCTGGTGTTCTCGCGCCTCGGCAACCGGCTGCGCATCGCCGGCACTGCGGAGCTCAACGGCTACGACAGGGACTTGAACCGCGTGCGCTGCGAAGCGATCGTGAAGCGGGTCGAGCAGCTTTTCCCCGGCGCCGGCGACACCGAGCAGGCGCAGTACTGGACCGGCCTGCGTCCGGCAACGCCGTCGAACGTGCCGATCATAGGCAAGTCGCGGTTGCCGAATTTCTTCCTCAATACCGGCCACGGGACGCTCGGCTGGACGCATTCGTGCGGCTCGGGCAAGTCGATCGCGAGGATTGTGAGCGGCATGGAGCCGGAGGTGGACTTCGCTTTCACCGGGCGCTGACCGCGCAGAAAATGTCAGTAAGTTCCCCGGAGAACCTCGCCAGACCTAGGGTTTGAGCGAATAAATGTCAGTAGCGCCGCAGGGGACTACTGCAGGTTCGGCTTCTTGAGGAAGTCGTTGCGGTCGGCCGAACGGATGACCTTGCGCAGAACGTCACCGCCGCGAGACACGATCAGCGGCACTTCGACGCCGGCCGGGCCAAGCTGCCACACCGAGCGCAATAGATCCGCGAGATCGGACGCACGCTGCTCGCCGACGCCGAGCACGACATCGCCCACGCGGACGCCCGAGCGGTCGGCCGGGCTGCCGGGCGCAAGGAAACCCACCACCAGCTTTCCCTTGTGCTCCTGCGTGTAAGCGCCGAGCCACGGGCGCGGCGGGTTCGGCCCGCGGCCGGTCTTTAGCATCGAGTCGAGGATCGGCGCCAGCAGGTCGATCGGCACGAACATATTGGCGTGCTCCGACTTGCCGTCGGTTTCCTGCTCCACCAGCAGCGATCCGATGCCGATCAGGTCGCCCTGCGCATCGAGCAGCGCGGCGCCGCCCCATTGCGGATGCGCGGGGGCGGTGAACAGGGCTTCGTCGAGCAGGTATTCCCAATAGCCGGCGAACTCGCGTTTTCCGACGAGGCGCGTCTTGAGCGCATGGCCGACGCCGCCATGGCCGATGGCGAACACCGAGTCCCCGACGCGCACGTCAGCGGCGAGGCCGCGGGCGAGGTGCGGCGCGTCGAGGCGGCCGAGTGGCTGGATCAGCCCGAAGCCGGTGGCCTGGTCATACGCCAGCGGGTAGCCGGCGATCACCGAGCCGCGATTGGTCGTCAGCCAGATCTGCGAGGCTTCGGTAATGAGGTAGCCGATGGTGAGCACCAGCCCGTCGGCAGAGATGACAACACCATAGCCGGCCCGCTCGGTGCCAAGCACCCCCGCGGTAAACGCATCTTCGGGAATCTCCGACCGCACCAGCACCACGGCGTCCATCGCCCGCTCGAGGTCGAACTGGGTTTCGGACGCCTTGGGCTGCAACGCGCCGGGAAATGCCCATTGCCGTGATTCGGACATAACGGCATTTTGACACGCGACGCAGCGCCGGGGTACGGCGCCGGGCTACTCCGCCTTGAGGTTCTTCTCGCGGATGATCCGGCCGTAGCGGGCAAGGTCCGCGTCAATGAGAGCCTGCAATTCCTTCGGTGCGCTCGCCTGCGGCACCGCCCCCTGCCCGACCAGCTTCTCGCTGACCGCGGGATCGCTCACGGCCTCACGGATCGCGACGTTGATTGCATCCACGACCGCCGGCGGCGTGCCTGCCGGGGCGAGGATCGCGATCCACGATCCCGATTCGGATTTGGGCACACCCGCCTCGGACAGCGTCGGGACTTCCGGCAACGCGGGATTGCGTTTCGCGTGCGTGACGGCGAGCCCCTTGAGCTTGCCAGCCTTGATATGCCCGGAGCCCTCGAGCACTGAGGCGAACAGCAGGTTCACGTGGCCGGCCATCAGGTCGACCATCGCGGGGCCACCGCCTTTGTACGGGATGTGCGTCATCGAGGTGCCGGTCGACTGCTGGAAAATTTCCGCGGTGAGGTGCGGGGAACCGCCGCTGCCGGAGCTGGCATAGGTCACCGTTCCCGGCCTCGCCTTGGCATACGCGACGAGCTCCTTGATTGAATTCGGCGGGAAAGAGGGGCTCGCCATCAGCACGAAAGGCAGCTCGCAAACCAGCGAGACCGGCGTGAATGCGGTCTCCGGGTTGTACGGAAGCTTCGAGTAAAGCGCCGGGTTGATCGACGTGATGCCGACGTTGGCCACCAGCAGCGTGTAGCCGTCGGGCCTCGCCTTGGCGACCGCTTCGGCGCCGAGGATGCCGCCGGCGCCGCTGCGGTTCTCGACCACGATCGACTTGCCCCATTTCGTCCCGACGCGGGCGGCAAGCGTTCGCGCGGAAATGTCGGTCCCGCCGCCGGGAGCGAACGGAACGACGAAAGTCACCGGGCGCGACGGGAAATCGGATTGTGCGAAAGCCGATCCCGCAATCGCGAGGGAAAATGCAAACGCGAGGCGGCGTGAGATTGCAGGCTGGGTCTTCATGGTTGTCTCCGACGGGCGTCGTTGTGTTTGTTAGAGTGCCCGCGATACTTTAACCCATGCATTCAACCCCAGCGATTGCGGGAGACGCCCATGACGCCACAACCCTTTCGACTTTCCGTCCCCGACGCCGACCTCGCCGACCTGCGCGAGCGCCTCGGTCACACTCGCTGGCCGGACGAGCCGCCAATCGAGCCGTGGTCCACGGGAGCGAGCCTCGCATATATGAAAGAGCTCGTCCCGTACTGGCGCGACGGCTTCGACTGGCGCGCGCAAGAAGAGAGACTGAATTCGTTTCCGCAATACAAGCTCGCAATCGACGGCATCGACCTGCACTTCATTCACATCCCCTGCAAGAAGCCCGATGCGCTGCCGCTCCTGTTGTCGCACGGCTGGCCGGGTTCGGTGCTCGAATTCATACAGCTGATCCCGCTGCTCACCGAACGCTTTTCGGTAGTACTGCCGTCCTTGCCGGGCTACACCTTGTCGTACGCACCGGGCCAACGGCGATTCGCCATCGAAGAGATCGCGGATCTCTACGCGAAGCTGATGACCGCCCTGGGCTACGAACGCTTCGGCGCGCAGGGCGGCGACTGGGGCGCGTTCGTCGCCTCGTGCCTCGGTCACCGCCATCCGCAAAGGATTGCCGGCATCCACCTCAATTTTCTCGCCGTGCGGCGTGAGCCGGACCAGGCCGCGGCCTTCCCCGAATACCAGGCGCAGCTCGCCCACTTCCTGCGCGAGGAAACCGGCTACCAATGGATCCAGGGCACCAGGCCGCAGACGCTCGCCTATGCGCTCACCGATTCGCCGACAGGGTTGGCCGCGTGGATCGCGGAGAAATTCCGCAGCTGGACCGACTGTGGGGGCACGATCGAGAACGCAGTATCGCGGGATGCATTGCTCGCGAACATCTCGCTCTACTGGTTCACCGGTGCGATCGGCTCGTCGTTCTGGCCCTACTACGCGCGGATGCACGGCCCGTGGCCGATCCCGGTGGGCGAGAAGGTCACCGTGCCCACAGGCTATGTCGAATTCCCGAAAGAGATCATCCGCCCGCCGCGCGCACTGGCCGAGAAAACGTATTCCGATATCCGGCGCTGGACGGTCGAGAAGAAAGGCGGCCACTTCGCCGCAATGGAGCAGCCGCTGGTGCTGGCGCGGGAGATCCGGGCGTTTTTCGAGGAGATCTGAAGCCGGCACCGCTTCGTTCGATGGTCCGAAAGCTCGCGTCATCCCCCTTGTCCGGCGCGCCTTGCACGCGCCGCGGCCGGCGTTTCCAGTTGCACGCCGAGGGCCGCCTTGCGATCCACGGGCACGGGTTGCTTCGCGTCCGGTGCCGGCATCGCCGAGGCCGGGTAGTAGGCAATCCGGTGCGCTGCAGGCGTCGTGGCCGCCTTTTCCAGCGAAAGCCCGCGCTGGTTCGTGCCCTTGGGCTTAACCACCTTGCCCTCGACGATCTCGAGGTCGGTCCACCAGGTCTTGGCCGCGTTGATCGAGCCGTTGCCGATCGCGTCGTCGAACCGCACGATCCAGCGCCGCGTCCAGGGCAGATGGATTGCCGCCCACAGGACCATGCGGTGCGCGAGCAAGCCCTCGTGGTTGTACGGGCAGGTCTTCATGCAGCGGCCGCAGGCAGAGCCGTGCGGGTTGGTGACGCGGTAGCGCGTACAACGCTCGACATCCGGCTTCCACATTTCGTAGCCGTTGAACATCACCTTGTCGCCGAAGGAAATGGCGCTGCAGGGGCACTCGCGCGCGCACTTCATGCATTTCGAGCACGTGTCCTGCAGGCCGAAGTCGATCGGCGAATCCCACGCAAGCGGAAGTTCCGTCGTGACCACCGCGCTCTTGAAGCGCGGCCCGACGAACGGGTTGAGCACCAGTTCGCCGATACGCGACAGTTCTCCCAGTCCCGCCAAAAGGACGAGCGGCAGTTGCAGCACGTCCGAGTCGGCGTTGGTCTGCGAACGCGCGGGCCAGCCCAGGCTGCGGATGAAGGCCGCGACGATGCCGCAGACCTCGCCCCCGCGCATGTAGGCGCGCATCGATTGCGCGCCCGAGATCCAGTCGTCGCCCGACGCGCCTTCCATGGTTTCGAAACCCTGGTCCACAAGCATCACGACGGCGCTGCGGTGACCCGGCGCGATCGGCGTGCCGTCTTCCTGGTGCGAGTACCAGGTGTAGGCCTTCGCCTCGCAAGCGCCCACCATGTCGGCGCCGAGGTAGTACATCAACGTCTTGATCGCGCGCGCGTTTGCGGCCGGGTCGCCGGTTGCCTGCCGCCCGGCGGAGGCGACCTCGCCGTCCTGCCGCGGGACCATCGCCCGGATCAGCTTCACGTAGGCTTCGGCGATCGGCGTCTTGTACGCGAAGCGCCACCTTTCGCGCTGCGCCTTGTCGCCCAGGTCGCCGTTCAGCGCTCGGGTAAAGAAATTCGCACGCTTGGGCACCCGCGGCACTTCGTCCTCGAGGATCAGCGTGGTCGTTTGCGGCACGCGGCGGAGCGCTTCCATCGGGAAGGCGCTTGCGTCCGAGGGGCGGCTGGACGCAAGTCTGCGCTCCCACCAGGTTTCGCTGCCCCCGGTGCCGAGCCACCATCCCCAGCCTCCGTCGAGAAAGCCCGCCGCGAGCGGCCGGTCCGGCGCGAGCGGCTCGGCGGTCGTGACGATGCAGGAAGCGAATCGCCGGCCCAGGAAAGGCGCAACCATGGCGCCATCCTTCCACCGTGCAAGGCCCGCCGCTACCAGAATCCTGGCATGTGAAACGTCGCTTCGGTCGCGAGTGTGCGCGGTGGCTTCGAAGCCCAGCCGGCGCAGGAAGGCGGCCGTTATCGACGCGATCTCTGCGGCGCGCAACAGCGCGCAGTCGAAGTCACTGCCCCGAACCCATTCCGCGGCTGGGTTGCCGGGCTCTGGATCGCGCCCGAATTCGATGACGATCGCAAGCGCGTGGCCGTGGCCCGCGATGCGCTCGCCGGTCCACGCCGCGTCCGGGATCGCGCAGCAGGCCGCCAGCGACGCGTTGAGGAAGTAGCAGTTCGCCTTGAGTTCGTTTGCCAGCCGTTGCGGATCGGGCGGATAGGGCGCGCGTTCCGGTGCGGGAGGCTCGGTCCGGAATTGCTCGAACAGGCCGATGTACTCGTTGACGATGCGGCCCAGCGGCGTTGTGCTTGGCGCGGGAAACCTGTCGTGGATCGCGGAAAGATCCGGAATTTCGGCCGCGCGCGCCACTTGCTCCATCGGAAGCGGGCCAACGTGCACCGCGCGGTTCCGGTTGGAAAGGATTCGCATTGGGACGATGATAACGCCGGACTGCAGGCTATCGCACGTTTAGCGCCTGGATGGGCGCGCGTGATTGGCCGTCAAGGCGCCACCGCCTGCTCGATGAAACCCGCGAGCGCCTTTTTCAGATTGTCGACCGCAGGGCAAGCCGACGCGCCATGGCGTCGCGCGAGATACGCGGGGTCGTTGTAGCCCACCCAAATTTGGCGCGACTCGTCTTCCCAAACCAGCGCCTTGAGCGGCAGATCGATGCCGGCGGTCTGGCTGCACTCCATCAGGGGCGTTCCTCCTTGCGGGTTGCCGAAGATCAGCAGTTCGGTCGGCCGCAGGGATTTTCCGATTTTTGCAGCACCCGCGGCGTGGTCGATACGCGCAAAGATTGTCAGCCCTTTTTGCTTGAGCAGCGCCTCGAGGCGGTCCATCGTTTCCCTGGGGCCATGCGGGCTCTTGACGGCGACGAGCCCATCGGCGCCCGTCGCGGAGAAGGATGCGAAAAGAAAGCAGGCTGCCAGCACGGCGTGAACGAATTTCATGTCGACCTCGTGAGTTGAATTGATCCCGCAATGCTGTCATTACCGGGGACGAACTTTACCGCACCGCAGGTTGGCAGGCTCATTTAACCAGCCGGGTTTCGGGATAGGCCGAGTACCAGCCAAACCAGAACGCGCGATGCGCCGGCAGGCGCTTGAGCTTCTGCCTGCCGGGGCCGGTCAGCGCATCCTCGCCGACCTTCCATTGGCGGCCTTCGCTGTCGGTCGCGAGATTCTCGCTATTCCAGGTCGCAAAACGGTATTTGCCGGATTCGTATACGCGGTTCGCGCCGCTCGAATCGGTGAGGACGACGAAGGGCGTATTGCCGACGCGATCCTGGAAGACCGGATGGGAGGCGAGGTACGCGGCCGAAATCGCGAGCGGATCGGCGCGCGCCCCGGCCTCACGCAGGGCGAGCACTTCGGCCTTGTTGGCCAGGCGGCCGTCGAGCTTGGGGACGCCGAACATCAGGCGGTCGGTCGAGAAATAGTCGTTGTAGGCGACGCCTTCGCCGTAGTCGCGTTGGTGGCCGGTGTCGAGCGACAGCACGAGCGTCTCCGGGTGCCGCCTGCGCCACTCTTTCCAGGTGGTCGTGACCACATGCAGCCGTTCGAGTTCGATGCCGCGTCCCACCAGCGGGCCGATGACCGGCTTGCCTTCGAGGGTGGACCACATCGACTTGGTGGCGTGGTCGTACATGAGCTTGTTGGAGCGATAGAGGAACCCGCTAGTGCCGAGCTCATGATGCACGCCACCGGCCTGGGCCACGTACACGACCATCGAGCCGCACAGGGTGCAATACACGCCGCTCAGTTCGCGCCCGCCGATGCGGTCCTTGACCATTTCGTGCCACGCGAGGATGCGCTTCGGATAAGCGCGCACGTCGCCGTCGATCGCAATGCCGAACACGACGTTGTCGTCATCAAGATAGCGGGCATCACGGCTTGGAAGCATCTTGGGATTCTTGAGCGGGGGAATGCCGTCGCGCGGCACCCCGCCCCAGCGGACCTCGTCCAGCCGGATGGTGCGCTTCGGATCGTTGTCGAAGTACTCGCGAAAGCGCGGATCGATGCGTTCGTACAGCGCCGCCTTGAACTCGGCATATGCCGGGTGTTCGAGTGGATTTGTCGACCATTGCCAGCGGTAAAGCGCGTCGAGGCTCTCGCCGCGGATTCCGGAAGCCACCTGCAGGAGCGCCAAGATGGCCCGATGCACGCCGAGGTAGGGTGAAAAGGACAGCGCTTC
The DNA here is from genome assembly GCA_031376265.1 of Pseudomonadota bacterium. Taxonomy (GTDB): domain Bacteria; phylum Pseudomonadota; class Gammaproteobacteria; order Burkholderiales; family SG8-39; genus SZAS-79. Next base: position 219 of record JANMDK010000178.1, on the reverse strand, counting down.
GAGCAGCAACGGGGCGTAGGCCTCATGCCAGTTTTCGGCGATCTGCCGCATTGCCGCTGCAGCTTGCGCTTCGTTGTCGCCGGCCGCGCGCAAGAACGTGGCCACTGGCAGCCATCCTTTGGCCGGGGGTTTGCGAGTCGAGAGCGGTGCCTGAGCAAAAGCCGGCGCTATCGCACAGGCGCCGAGCCCCGCGAGAGCCTGGAGTGTCCGGCGCCGGCC
>JANMDK010000381.1:0-29719 GCA_031376265.1 Pseudomonadota bacterium | reverse complement strand
CGGCACCGCCTGGACGACGAAGGAGGCCCAGGACGCCTACCTCAGGATGCTCGAGGAGGCGGAGAAGCGCGACCACCGGCGTCTCGCGACACAGCTCGACCTCTTCCACATGCAGGAAGAGGCGCCGGGCCTGGTGTTCTGGCATCCCAAGGGCTGGACGCTCTGGCAGCAGGTCGAGCAGTACATGCGCCGCGTCTACCGGGAAAACGGCTACCTCGAGGTCCGTTGCCCGCAAATCCTCGACCGCAGCCTGTGGGAAAAGACCGGCCACTGGGAAAACTACCGCGAGAACATGTTCACGACCTCGTCGGAGAACCGCGACTATGCGGTCAAGCCGATGAACTGTCCCGGACATATCCAGGTGTTCAACCAGGGCGTGAAGAGCTATCGCGACCTGCCGTATCGCCTGGGCGAATTCGGCAGCTGCCATCGCAACGAACCTTCCGGGTCGCTGCATGGGCTCATGCGCGTGCGCGGGTTCGTGCAGGACGACGGCCATATCTTCTGCACCGAGGACCACATCCTCGCGGAATGCGAGGCGTTTACAGCGCTGCTGCAGAAGGTCTACGCCCACTTCGGCTTCAAGGACGTGATCTACAAGGTCGCCACCCGTCCGGCCAAGCGCATCGGCTCGGACGACCTGTGGGACAAGGCCGAGGCCGCGTTGATGGAGTCCCTCAAGCGCGCCGGGATCGACTTCGCAGTCGTGCCGGGCGACGGCGCGTTTTACGGCCCGAAGATCGAATACTCGCTAAAAGACGCCATAGGCCGCGTCTGGCAGTGCGGGACCATGCAGGTCGATTTCTTCATGCCGGAGCGCCTGGGGGCCGAATACGTCGGCGAAGACAATGCCCGGCACGTCCCGGTCATGCTCCACCGTGCGATCGTCGGGTCCATGGAGCGCTTCATGGGCATCCTGATCGAGAACTTCGCCGGCGCCTTCCCGCTCTGGCTGGCCCCGGAACAGGTAGTGGTCATGAACATTTCGGAGCACCAGGCGGACTACGCTCAAGGCGTCGCGGGCACGCTTCGGGCGGCCGGCTGGCGCGCCGGGGCGGATTTGCGAAACGAAAAAATTTCCTATAAAATACGCGAACATAGCTTGCAAAAGCTCCCCTACCCGCTGGTTGTGGGAGACAAGGAAAAAGAGGCTATGACAGTGGCCGTGCGCACGCGCGGCGGTGAAGACCTCGGGGCCATGCCTCTCGAAGCCTTCATCGCACGTCTCCAAAGCGAGACAAGCGTGGTGAACACGGCCTGATTTTTTCGCGCAGCCAAGTGGCTGCGCCCGGTCAGCGCGGCGACCGGCAAGGTGCCGCCAATAGAGGAGTTTGCACTCATCGCGATCGAAAGCAGCAAGGCGCAACGTCTGAACAGCCAGATTACCGCCCCCGAGATCCGTCTCGTGGGTGAAGAAGGCGAACAGCTCGGCATCGTGTCGATAGGCGACGCGATGCGGATGGCGGAGGAAAAAGAGATCGACCTGGTCGAAATCGCCCCGCTGGCCGTCCCGCCCGTGTGCAAGCTCATGGACTTCGGCAAGTTCAAGTACCGCGAGCAGAAGAAGGCGCACGAAGCCAAGCTCAAGCAGAAGCAGATCCAGGTCAAAGAGGTCAAGTTCCGCCCAGGGACGGATGAGGGCGACTACAAGATCAAGCTGCGGAATCTCATCCGCTTCCTCGAGGAAGGCGACAAGACGAAAGTGACGTTGCGGTTTCGCGGCCGCGAGATGGCGCACCAGGAGTTCGGCGTGCGGTTGCTCGAGCGGGTCAAGGCCGACCTCATGGAGCACGGGGTGGTTGAGAACTTCCCCAGGATGGAAGGCCGCCAGATGGTGATGGTGCTGGGGCCGAAGAAAAAGGAAGTAAAAGTGGCGGCGGCCAAGCCGAAGAAGCCGAAAGTCGAAGGCGCGGCGCCAGCGAAGTCTGCCGAGGACAAGCCCGCGGCAGCGTGATTTAGCAGCAGACCCTGCGCGAGCGGGGAATACAAGTGACTACCGGGTATCAAGCGCACGCGAAGCGGGCCACCTGATGTCACAAATCAGAAAGAAGGGGGCCATTCATGCCCAAGATGAAGACTAAGAAAGGCGCATCCAAGCGGTTCAAGATGCGCGGCTCCGGCAGCATAAAGCGCGGGAGCGCCAACCTGCGGCACATCCTCACCAAGAAGTCGACCAAGCGCAAGCGTCACCTGCGCGGCGGCACCGCGGTTCACGCAAGCAACATGGTCGCCGTCAAGGCCATGATGCCGTACGCGTAAAGGAGAGGACAAATGCCAAGAGTCAAACGTGGGGTAACGGCGCACGCGCGCCACAAGAAAGTCCTCGACCTCGCCAAGGGGTTCCGCGGCCGCCGCAAGAACGTATGGCGAATCGCGAAAGAAGCGGTGATGAAGGCGGGGCAGTATGCCTACCGCGATCGCCGCAACCGCAAGCGCACTTTCCGCGCGCTCTGGATCGCCCGCATCAACGCGGCGGTGCGCACGCACGGGATGACCTACAGCGTCTTCATGAACGGCCTCAAGAAAGCCAACATCGAGATCGACCGCAAGATGCTTGCGGACATCGCGGTGCTGGACAAGGCGGCGTTCGCGAAGATCGCCGGGCAGGTCAAGGCCAACCTCGGGGCCTGAGCGAGCCAACCCGGCGTAATCAAAGCGAGGGCGCGGCCCTCGCTTTTCTTTTGTGCAGATGGAAAACGTAGACGACATCGTTTCCAGGGCGCTCGGCGAGTTCGCGGGGGCCGCCGACCCGGCGGCGCTCGAGGATGCCAAGGCGCGCTATCTCGGCAAGGCGGGCGCGCTGACTGCGCTGCTCAAGGGCCTCGGCGCGCTCGCGGTCGACGAGCGCAAGGCCGCAGGCGCCGGCATCAACGCGGCAAAAGTACGCCTGGAAACTGCACTCGATGCGCGCCGCGCGGCACTGGCCGACGCAAAGCTGAATTCGCGCCTTTCGGAAGAGGCTCTGGACGTCACGTTGCCGGGCAGGGGGCGCACGCCGGGCGGCATCCATCCGGTGATCCGCACGTGGCAGCGCGTCGAGGAGATTTTCCGCTCGGTGGGCTTCGACGTGGCCGACGGCCCGGAGATCGAGACCGACTGGTACAACTTCACCGCGCTCAACAATCCCGAGAACCATCCGGCCCGGTCGATGCAGGACACGTTCTACGTCGACGAAAAGGATTCCGCGGGACTGCAGCTGCTGCTGCGCACCCATACGAGCCCCATGCAGGTCCGCTACGCGCGGATGCACTCACCGCCGATCAAGGTGATCGCCCCGGGCCGCACCTATCGCGTCGATTCGGACGCAACGCACTCGCCGATGTTCCACCAGGTAGAAGGCCTCTGGATCGACGAGGACATCAGCTTCGCAGACCTTAAGGGCGTCTACACCGATTTCCTGCGCCGCTTCTTCGAGACGGACGCGCTGCAGGTGCGCTTCAGGCCGTCGTACTTCCCTTTCACCGAGCCCTCGGCCGAGATCGACATGCAGTTCGCCGACGGCCCTTTCAAGGGACGCTGGCTGGAGATCTCCGGCTCCGGGCAGGTGCATCCGAGCGTGGTGCGCAATTTCGGCCTCGACCCGGAACGCTACATCGGCTTCGCGTTCGGCTCCGGGCTTGAAAGGCTCACGATGCTCCGCTACGGCATCGACGACCTGCGCCTGTTTTTCGACGGCGACCTGCGCTTCCTGAAGCAGTTCTGAGATGCTGATTCCCGAAAGCTGGCTGCGATCCATGGTGAATCCGCCTATTACGACTGCGGAGCTCGCGCACCTGCTCACCATGTCCGGGCTCGAGGTCGAGTCGCTGCGGCCGGTCGCGCCGCCGTTCACCGGCATTGTCGTGGGCGAGGTGCTCACCGTGGGCAAGCATCCGAACGCCGACAAGCTTTCGCTTTGCAGCGTGTCTATCGGCAAGGGCGAGCCGCTGCAGATCGTCTGCGGCGCGCCCAATGTTCGCGCCGGCATGAAGGCGCCGCTCGCAGTCATTGGCGCGAAGCTGCCGGGCCAATCGGGCCCGATGGAAATCAAGGCCGCGAAAATGCGCGGCGTGGAGAGCCAGGGGATGCTCTGCTCGGCGCGCGAGCTCGGGCTTTCCGAAGACCACAGCGGATTGCTCGACCTGCCGGCAAGCGCGCCGGTGGGAAGCGATGTGCGCGGTCTGTTGCAGCTCGACGACACGGTTTTCGAGATCAAGCTCACCCCGAACAAGGCCGACTGCCTTTCGGTGCTCGGCGTGGCTCGCGAAGTCGCCGCGCTGACACGCACGAAGCTCAATGCGCCGGAGGTCAAGGCGATTCCCGCCATGAGCGATGCCAAGCTTCGCTTCGGGATCACGGATGCGGACGGATGCGGCCGCTTCACCGGGCGAGTGATCCGCAATGTCAATGCCAAGGCGCCTACGCCGGACTGGATGAAGCAGCGCCTCGAGCGCGCAGGGCAGCGCTCGATTTCGGCGCTGGTCGACGTCACCAACTACGTGATGCTCGAGATGGGGCGCCCGCTGCACGTCTACGACCAGGACAAAGTCGCCGGCGGCATCGACGTGCGCTGGGGCAGGCCCGTCGAGAAAGTGAAGCTGCTGAACGAGATGACGGTGGAGGTCGATGCGTCGGTCGTTTGCATCACGGACGAGTCGGGGCCGATCGGGCTCGGCGGCATCATGGGCGGCGATTCGACCAAGGCCGACCTCGAGACGAAGAACATCTTCCTCGAGTCGGCGTTCTTCTTCCCGCAGGCGATCGCGGGACGCGCGCGCAAGTACAACTTCTCTTCGGACGCCTCGCACCGCTTCGAAAGAGGCGTGGATTTCGACAATAACGTGATCGGGATCGAGTACGCGACGAAGCTGGTCCTCGAGATCTGCGGCGGCGAGCCGGGTCCCACGGTGGACGTCGTTAAGAAACTGCCGGAACGCAAGGCGGTCGCGATGCGCATCGCGCGCGCGCAGAAAGTCATCGGCGTCCCGGTCACGGCCGACGAGATGGAGGATATCTTCACGCGCCTGTCGCTGCCCTTTGTGCGGACTGCCGAAGCGTTTACGGTGACCCCGCCGTCCTACCGCTTCGACCTCGAGATCGAGGAAGACCTGATTGAGGAAGTCGCCCGCGTGTACGGGTTCGAACGCATCCCGGCCGTGCCGCCAAAGGCGACGGCCGCAATGCGCGCCGAGCCCGAGTCGCATCGCTCGCTGCATGCGATCCGAGCACTGGCAGCCGCGCGCGACTACCAGGAAGTCGTCAACTTCACCTTCGTCGATGAAGGCTGGGAGGCCGACCTCGCCGGCAATCCGAACCCGATCAGGCTGCTCAACCCGATCGCGAGCCACCAGTCGGCGATGCGCACCACCTTGTTCGGCGGACTGCTCGACAACCTCCGCTACAACATGGCGAGGAAGCAACCGCGCGTGCGCGTGTTCGAGATAGGGCGCACGTTTCTGCGCAACGCATCGGTGAAGGACGGCGAGCTCGCCGTGGCAGGGTTATCGCAGCCGATGCGCATTGCTGCCGCAGCGTGCGGCCCGGCGGAAGAAGAGCAGTGGGGCGTGCAAGCCCGCCCGGTCGATTTCTTCGACCTGAAGGCTGACGTCGAAGCGCTTGTCTGGCCGCGGATCGCGCGCTTCGAGGCGGCCCCGCATCCGGCGCTGCATCCGGGACGGTCGGCGCGCGTCCTGGTCGACGGCGCGCCCATCGGATGGGTCGGCGAATTGCATCCCCGCTGGCAGGCGAAATTCGAGTTGCCGCAGCCCGCGGTGCTGTTCGAACTCGACGCCGAACCGCTCCAAACTGTGCCGGTGCCCCAACCCGGCCAGCCTTCGCGCTTCCCGCCGGTGGTGCGGGACCTGGCTGTCCTGGTCGACGTCAAAGTGCCGGCGCAAGCGCTCCTGGACGCGTTTTCGGCCGAAAAGCCGCCGATCGTGCTCTCGGTGCGTTTGTTCGACCAATACCTCGGCCGCAGCCTGCCCGAAGGCCGAAAAAGCCTTGCGTTCCGGATAGTTATGCAAGATACTGAGAAAACACTCACAGATGCGGAAGCCGATTCCGCCATCGCCCAGATGGTCGAATTGCTGGGTCGCCGTTTTGGCGCAACCCTCCGTAGTTAATGAAGAATCAGGGAGAAGTGATGACTTTGACCAAGGCCGAACTCGCCGACCTGCTTTTCGAGAAGGTCGGCCTGAACAAGCGCGAGGCCAAGGACATGGTCGAGGCGTTTTTCGAAGAGATCCGCGGGGCGCTCGAGCGGGGCGAAAGCGTCAAGCTGTCGGGGTTCGGCAACTTCCAGCTGCGCGACAAGCCGCAGCGCCCGGGGCGCAACCCCAAGACGGGCGAGGAAATTCCAATCAGCGCGCGCAGGGTCGTGACATTCCACGCCAGCCAGAAGCTCAAGGCGATGGTCGAGAAGTCGCGCGATGGCAATGGACCCGAGCCGCAAGAAAGCTGACCTTCCGCCGATCCCGGCGAAGCGCTACTTCACCATCGGTGAGGTGAGCGAGCTCTGTGGCGTGAAGCCGCACGTGCTGCGTTACTGGGAGCAGGAATTCACCCAGCTCAAACCAGTGAAGCGCCGCGGCAACCGGCGCTACTACCAGCACCACGAAGTGCTCCTCATCCGCCGCATCCGCGAGCTGCTTTACGAGGAAGGCTTCACCATCAGCGGCGCGCGCAACCGCCTCGACGACGTGTACTCGCAGGGCCGCGAAGCTGCGCGTGCGGAAGCGGTCGAAAGTCAGGCCAAGGGCGGCAATGGACGCGCCAAGGTCGATGTCGCCGAGCTCAAGCGGGAGCTGCGCGAAGTCATCGATGCGCTCGGCACCGAACCGGGCGCCGACGGCAGCGGCGGCGCGGCGCTGCACTGACGCCGCACCGTAGGCTAAGAGACCCCTCTGTTATAATCCGCGCCCTCGGGGCGTAGCGCAGCCTGGTAGCGTACCTGCATGGGGTGCAGGTGGTCGGAGGTTCAAATCCTCTCGCCCCGACCAGAGACGATCAAAGGGCTCCAGCGATGGAGCCCTTTTACATTCCGGGCCTCTGCGCTTCTTTCCACGCGGGGAGCCCGACCAGCTGCCGCATAGATCGCTTAAGCCGGTGCGCGCGCATCTTGCCGAGGTTTCGCGACAGGAACGGGAAGTCCCTGCGCAGGCGCGCGGAATCCACGGCGATGTCGTCACGCAAGTAGAGCGCGTCGGCGGCGTATCTCGAATAGGACGTGAAACCGAGAAGATTGAAGCCGCGATCACGAAGATAGGGATCGACGTCGTCGAATAGGCCCTGGCCTTCGTAGATCTCGAAGAACTCGACCTCGATGTGCAGGCACTTCACGTCGCGCAGTCTGCGGCCGAGGCCCTCGAGCACCATGGCTTCCGCGCCCTGCACGTCCATCCACAGGATGTCGACGCTGTCTATCGAATGGGATTGCATGAAGTCATCCAGGCGCAGCGTGCTCACCTCGATTTCCTGCTGGACGTACTGCTCTTCCGCATAGCGCCCCGAGGCGCGGAACAGCGAAGAAGCGCCTGGATTTCCGTCGGCCACGCCGGTGATCGTGCGCTCCTGGTCGATCGGGTAGAACGTCGTGACCCCGGCCTGATTGGAGGCAGCCATTTCCGTCAGGACGATGCGCGGCTCGGCGGCAGCAACGGCGCGGCATGCCGGCAGCGTGGCCGGGTTGCATTCGAATGCGTAGGCCACCGCGTTCGGGAAAGCCAGCGCGAATTGCCGGCTTTCCTCGCAATCCCTGGCGCCGACGTCGAAGATGGTCCGAACCTCGTCGCGGGGGATGGAGGAGGCCAGGACGTCCAGCAGCCGGGTGAAGACGCGTTGCATAGGCCTGCAGTCTGGTCCGCCATCCTCCGGGCTTCTGTGCGCCGCTGCACCATCGCCCCCTGCCGCGCATGACCGATAATGGATCATGCTCAGTTATCGCCACGCCTTCCACGCCGGCAACCATGCCGACGTGCTGAAGCATGCAGTGCTCGTCCACCTGCTTGCCTACCTCACGAAGAAAGACAAGCCGCTCTGGTATGTCGACACGCATGCCGGCGCTGCCGGGTACGCGCTCGATGAGCCGTGGGCGCAAAAGAACGCCGAATTCGAAACCGGCATCACCCCCCTGTGGGCGCGCAAGGATGCACCGCCGCTTCTCTCCGCCTATCTCGAGCTCGTACGCTCGCTGAATCCCGGCGGCGATCTGCGCGCCTATCCGGGCTCCGCGCAGGTTGCGATGACCCTGTTGCGGCCGGAAGATCGACTTCGCTTGTTCGAGCTGCATCCTTCCGAGGGCCGCGGCCTCAAGCAGCATTTCTCCAAAGACAGCCCGCGAGTGCTGGTACAGGCGGGCGACGGGTTCGACCTGCTGCGCTCGGTGCTGCCGCCGCCCACACGGAGGGGGTTGGTGCTGATGGATCCTTCGTATGAGGACAAAGCCGACTATTCGCGCGCCCGCGAGGCGCTGGAGGATGCGCTAGTGCGATTTGCAACCGGGGTCTACATGCTCTGGTACCCGATCGTGCAGCGGCGCGAGTCGGAGCAGTTTCCCGCTACGCTCAAGCGCCTGCAAAAAAAGGACTGGCTGCATGCCGCGCTGACGGTGAAGTCGCCGTCACCGGAGGGCTTCGGCCTGCACGGCAGCGGGCTGTTCATTCTCAATCCGCCGTGGGACCTGCCCGGGCTACTTAAGGAAGCGCTGCCTTATCTCGTCAAGGTACTCGGCCAGGATCCGGGCGCGCGTTACGAGCTCGAATCCGAGCTCGCCTGACGGGGCGAGATTTCGTTTGGATTCAGAAACAGCCCTTCATAAACGAAAGCCCGCGAAACGACCTCACAGTCTTTCTCCGACACTCCCTCGCGGCGAAACGTTGCGTACCAACGATCCTTGACCGTTGCTGCCATTGCGTCAAAAAGGCAGGCCGCTTCCTCTTCGCTCAGCCGAAACGCTCCCGCCGACGAAACCAGGTTGGTCCGGTTGGCATAGCGCCCGAATTTCCCGATCGTCATCGCGAGATCCCGCCGCTCTATGCTGACAAGAGGCATGGGGGTAATGTCGTATGCGGGTGATAGTTCGAAAGACTGCCGGGGCGCGATCAGAGCATGATTTCGCGGGTGGTCGTCGGTGTTCGATACCAGCGCACTGAACACCATGCGGCGATAGAGTTCACGCAGATCGTTGTCGGGGCGGTGGCTCCAGCGCTTCAACTCGTCGGCGAGCAGCGCGTAAGACCACCGTTCGCGATCTCGATGGGAGTCTTGCGTCCGTAGCACTGTCAGGCCGCTCACCATCCGATGCCGGAGGTAACCGCCATTTTGTTTCACGCGGTCGAAGCGCTTCACCAGCAGTACATCGCGGCCGGCGACGACCTGGACCCTCGACTGAGCGACATGGAGGTCGCACGCGCGAGCGAGGGCGAGCATCGCCCCTTCTACACGCGGGTTGTTCCAGCGATCCTCCGGGTGCGGGAATTTCGCGACCCACAGGCCGTCGTCGTCCTCGACGACATTCTTTGGTCGCGCTCCGCCGAGCGACGTGCCTGGGTTGACCAATGCTTCGACCTGTTCCGCAACCGCGGCGTCGGCGTTGCCTGCAGGCGCTGCATCCTGGATGTACCTGTCGGCCTCGCGCAGCAGTATCTCGAGCTGCAGCACTCGATTGAATCGCCGAGCCGGTCCGGGCGGATCGACGTGGAGCCCGAAGGAGAGGGCGCCTGCGCGATCCTCCGGCGAATGGAGGAGATAGTCGACCTCCGACAGTTCTGTGCGCTTGAGCTGCCTTTCGATCACGCTGCGCCCCCACGAATCCGGTGATGCGTCGCGCAGCGCGCCGAAAATTCCGCGCATCCTGGCCGTCTCAAACGTACGCGGGACGATCGGCAAATCGAACGGATCCAGAGGAACCGCCTTCGCGTTTTCACGGTACGAACGGCCATAGACGAACTTTCCAATCGGAACTCCGTCTTGCGACTCAAGCTGATAGCGTCCGGCAGTAACGGTCTCCAATGTCTCCGGGAGCTGGATATAGACGAAGCACTGTTGGGTGTTGGACTGCGGGGTGTTGGACTGCTGGGTGTTGGACTGCGGGGACTTAGAAGTCATCGCTGAGTGCTCCGGTCTTTCCACGCACCCGCTTTGGCGTCAGGCGAGCTTCGAAAGCCTTTCCTTCCTCATCGCGTTCTGGCGAGAGGGGATTCGAGAGTTCGTCGAGCAATCCAAGCACCCAGGCGCAGGCAAAGTAAGTCCCAATGCCGGTCGTCGGGGAGCCGCGCTCAACCGATTGCATCGTGACCTTCGAGACTCCTGCTTTTTCCGCCAGCTCGACTTGCTTGAGGCTTCGGCGCTTCCGGGCGCGAGCAATATTTCGCCCAAAGCGCTGCAAGGCGAGGGCAACTGAGCTTGGCAGTGTTTGGCTGGAAAGCTTCTGTTTGGGCATGATAGAACGTGCCTTAAGGAGGTTTACGCACGTTCTATACTACCTTACTGTGTTCCCGATGTCCACTAGAAAGCATAATAGACCATGTCTTAACGGTCTTAAGGCATGGTCTAACCGGTCTGCGGGACTGGCGGTGCCTAGACCTTGAGGTTCTCCTCCGCGAGATCCTTGCGCTTGTCCATGTTGAAGCGCCCGTCGTAGATCGGGCCCTTGCCGGTGGACGGGCCCTGGTATTGCACGAACAGCATCAACCCGCCGGTTTCAGTCGAGAGGTCGGCCTCGAAATGCGGGTCCGGGTAGTTGACCATCGTGCCCGGGCCGATGGTGCGGTCGCCGACCTTGAAAGTCCCTTCGAGCACATACCAGACCTGCGCGAAGTCATGCCGGTGCAGCGGATGGTGGGCGCCGGGCTCGTAGCGCACGAAGCCGGCATTGGGCTCGGTCGGATTCTCCGGGCGCGGATGGAAGAGCATCTTGCTGTGCTGGCCGGGGAAGCGGAGCGTTTCCCACTCCATGTCGTCGATATGCCTGAACTGCGCCGCCTTGTCTGAATCGAGCTTCATGCCGCCTCCTTGATTTTCCTCAATCGAATTTAACGACCGCGCGCCCCCGGACTCCGGACGCGATCAGTTTTTCGCAATGGGACTGCAATTCGCCGAACGGGATCGTGTAGGCGATCCTGTCGATGTGCTTGGGTCGCAGGTCGCCGCCGGCCTGCATCCGCTCCCAGGCCGTGCCGCGCTCGGGCACCGGGTGGTTGCCATTGATGCCGACCAGCGACACGCCGCGCAGGATGAACGGGTAGATCGACGTGGAAAGCGTCTCCCCGGCGGCGTTGCCGAAAGCGCAGGCCACGCCGCGCTGCTTCATCGAGCGCAACAGGGCGTCCAGCGGCTTGCCCCCGACCGCGTCGATTGCGCCGGCCCAGCGCTGCTCGGTGAGCGGATCGTCCGTTGCGGCAATGCCGTCGCGCCCGACGATCTCGGCGGCGCCGATGCTGCGCAGGTACTCGTGTTCCGTGGTCTTGCCGGTACTTGCGACCACGCGGTAGCCAAGGCCGGCGAGCATGTCGATCGCGAACGAAGAGCTCCCGCCGGTGCCTCCGGTGACCAGGATCGGCCCCTTGTCGGGCGTTACGCCGCGGTTGATGAGTTCTTCCACGGCGAGCGCCGAGGTATAGGCCGCGAGTCCCATGGCGACCGACTCGAACGCTTTGGTGCCCTCCGGCACGCGGCCGATCCATTCGGCCGGCACGCGCACGTACTCGCTATAGCCGCCGTCGCGGCGCATGCCGAACTCGCGCCCGCCTTGCACGGTGACGACATCGCCCGCTCGGAAATTAGGGTCCTTCGATTCGACCACGGTGCCGGCGACTTCGACACCCGGCACGCAGGGATAGCGCGAGATCACCTTGCCCACGCCGGTGACTGCGCGCGCATCCTTGTAGTTGACCGCCGCGTATTGGGATTTGATTACGACGTCGCCCGGGTCGAGGTCGTCCACCGACTGCTCGAGCATGCGGCTCACGCGCTTGCCGTCCTCGTTGTAGAGGCGCACTGCCTTGAATTTCATTTCGCTGTTCCCTTCCTCTGCACGACTGCGCCGCTCGCGAGTAGCGCGTCGATTTCCGGCATGGCGAGCCCGAACTCGGCGAGGATCTCGCTGCTGTGCTCGCCGACCGCCGGCGGGCCGCGATGCACGCGGGACTGCGCATCCCGGTCACCAATCGCGAGACCCGGCATGCGCACTTTGCCCGCGATCGCGCTTTCGGTCTCCACGATCACGCCATTGTGCGCCAGCTGGGGCGAGTCCATGAGCATGGCGTAGTCGGCGATCGGCCCGCAGATGATGTCGGCCGCCTCGAGCACTTCTTGCCACTCGGCGGAGGTTTTCTTCGCGAGCCTTGCCTTGAGCTCGGCCATGAGCTTGCCGCGGTTCGCGACGCGTTCCGGGTTGGTTGCGAAGTCCGGGTTCGAAGCCAGGGCAGCGTCACCAATCACGCTGCAGAACGCCTTCCAGCGGTCCTCGTGGTACGCGGCGATCATGATCCAGCCGTCCTTGGTGGGATACGCCTCGTTCGGCGCGGAGTAGGGCGCCGCGGTGCCGGTGCGCGCGGGAAGCTCGCCGCTCGAGAGATAGGAAGCCACCGCCGACTGCTGCAGCATCACGCTGCTGTTGTAGAGGCTCATGTCGAGATGCTGGCCGCGGCCGTCGGCATCGCGCGCGCGCAGCGCAGCCAGGATCGCCGTCGTGGAAAGAAAGCCGGTGACCATGTCCACCGCCGGCACGAGCACTTTCATTGGCGGCGAATCCGCGTCGCCGATATTGCTCATGAGGCCCGACACCGCCTGCACGATGCCGTCGACGCCGGGCTTGTCCTTCCATGGCCCCGTCTGGCCGTAGGCGGACACCGAGCAGAACACGAGCCGCGGGTTTTCTTTCGACAGCGCTTCGTAGCCGATGCCGAGCTTTTGCATCACGCCGGGGCGAAAGCTCTCCAGCACCACGTCCGCTTGCGCGGCCATGCGGCGGATCAGCGGCGGCCCCCCGGGCTTTTTCAGGTCGACGACGAGCGAGCGCTTGTTGCGGTTGAAGCTCATCGACACGACCGACTCGCCTTGCTGCCACGGGGGCCCTAGCTTGCGGCCGAGGTCGCCCGAGGGCGCCTCGATCTTGTACACCACCGCGCCAAGGTCGCCCAACTGCATGCCGCACATCGGCCCGGCGCCGACCTGGGCGAAGTCGAGCACCCGGATGCCTGCTAGCGCTGCGTTAAGGTTCACGATCGTTACGGCTCGAGCTTGAGCCCGATCTCGCGCAGCGATTTGCCCCAGCGCGCGATGTCGCTTTTCATGAGGGCGTTCATCTGTTCGGGCGGGAGGTAGGAAATCTCGAAGCCTTGCGAGACGAGGCGATCCCGCACATCGGGCGCGGCGAGCGCTTTGGCCACTTCCGCCGAGAGCCGCGCGAGGATCGGCGCCGGCGTGCCGGCCGGCGCGAGGATCGAGTACCAGAGCGAGACGTCGAAGCCCCCAAGCGCCGACTCGGCCACCGTCGGCACGTTGGGCATGGCCTGCGAGCGCTTTGGCGTGGCGACGGCGAGCGCGCGCAGCTTGCCGGCCTTGATGTGCTGGTCCACCGAGGCCATCGTGCCGAAGGCCGTCTGCACCTGGCCGGCGATGAGGTCGGCAATTGCCGGCCCGGTGCCCTTGTACGGCACGTGCGTGATCTTTGTGCCGGCGGCGTGGTTGAAGACTTCGTAGGCGATGTGCTGCGGCGTGCCGGAACCGGGCGTGCTGTAGTTGTACTTGCCGGGGTTGGCCTTGGCGAGCGCGATGAGGTCGCGCACGTTGTTTGCCGGCACCGAAGGATGCACTGCGAGCACCATCGGCACCGAGGCGGCGAGCGCCACCGGCGCGAAATCCTTCTCGATGTCGAAAGGCAGCTTTGCATACAGCGCCGGGTTCATCGTCACCTGGTTCGAGGCGATCACGATGGTGTAGCCGTCCGGCGGCGATTTCGCCGCGAGGTCGGTGCCGATGTTGCCGCCGGCGCCGGCCCGGTTGTCGATGACCACCGGCTGGCCGAGCGACTCGCCCATCTTCGGCGCAATGAGGCGCGCGAGGATGTCGTTCCCGCCACCCGGCGGGAAGGGGACGATGAAGCGGATCGGCTTCTCGGGAAATTTCTGCGCGAGGGATTGCCCAGGGGCAAGGCTCGCGCAAGCCGCGGCGAGCACCGCATTGAATAACACAGAGAATTTTTTCATCGGGTTCCCTCCAGTAGGGCCAGAGCATACGGGAGCCCCAAACCCGACACGCCTAACGATTGCGAAACTGCGGCTTTCGCTTCTCGTTGAAGGCGGCGATGCCTTCCATGCGGTCTTCGGTGCCGATCAGGCGGTTGTACGCCTCGACCTCGAACCGCAGGCCGCTGCGCAAGTCCATCTGCAGGCCGAGGTGGATGGATTTCTTTGCCTGCCGCACCGACATCGGCGCGTTGCCGGCAATCGTCTTCGCGGTTTCGAGCGCCGCCGGAACGAGCTGGTCCGGCTCGACGACGCGGTTCAGCACGCCCCACTCGAGCGCTTCGGCCGCCGAGAACGGCCGCCCGGCCAGGATGATCTCTTTCGCGCGCCTCTCTCCCACCGCGCGCGGCAGGTTCTGCGTGCCGCCGGCGCCCGGCATGATGCCGATGGTGACTTCGGTCAGCGCGAAACGCGCGCCCGGCACCGCGTAGGCGAAGTCGCAGGCAAGCGCCATCTCGAGCCCGCCGGCGTAGGCATGCCCGTTGACCGCGGCGATCACCGGCACCGGCAATTCCATGAGCGTCCAGAATGCTTCTTCGAAGATCTCGTGCTGGCGCTGCCACGTCTCTACCGTCATTCCATTGCGTTCCTTGAGGTCGCCGCCGGCGCAGAACGCCTTGGTGCCCGAACCGGTGAGGACGACTGCGCGCGTATCGCCGGGATCGCGCGTGAGCCCGACCCAGAGGTCGCGAAGCTCGATGCCCATCTGCGTGTTCAGCGCATTGGCCAGTTGCGGGCGGTTGAGCGTGACGAGCAGCACGTGCGGCTCGGGCGCGGCCACCTCGAGCGTCTGCAAGCCGGTCGGTAACGTCATTGGGGCAGTGCGGCTCAGTCGCGCTTGTAGGGGCGGGTCACCGTGAGGCGCACCGAAAGGCCGGCGCGCACCGCTACGTCGATCAGCCGGTCGAGGCTGAAGCCGTCGCTCTTTTCGTTCATCAGCGCGCTGACCTGCGGTTGCGCGAGGCCGAGCTGCGCGGCGACTTCCTTCTGCGTGTGGCCGGCCTGGGAAAGCCGCTCTGCAATGGCCGCGAGGACCTGCGCGCGCATCTGCGCGCTGGTGGGTACCGCGGAACGTCGGTTCGCCATGCCCTTTCCTCCCCAAGTCCTGTGCCCGGCTACTATACCAAAATAAATATCGCAAATGCTCTGAGAGCCGCTTGCTGCTTCGTTCTAGCCAATCGAATGTTTGGAATTTCGGCGCATTGGCGGGCGCCGGCGCAGGCAGCGCCGCAGCGGGAAGCGCGAGCGTTCATGATAAACTTCCTCACAGAAGTTCATCCCCAGAAGTCCACTCCCGATGCGGATTCTCCTCTCCAACGACGACGGCTATTTCGCGCCGGGCCTCGCCATGCTGGCCGAGCATCTTGCGCCGCTGGGCGAGATCATCGTGGTCGCGCCGGAGCGCGACCGCAGCGGCGCGTCGAACTCGCTCACGCTCGACCGGCCGCTCATGGCGCGGCGCGCCGCAAACGGGTTCACCTACGTCAACGGCACGCCGACCGACTGCGTCCACCTTGCGGTCACAGGATTCCTCGAGCAGCAGCCCGACATCATCGTGTCCGGCATCAACTACGGCGCCAACATGGGCGACGACACGATCTATTCGGGAACCGTCGCGGCGGCAACGGAGGGATTCCTGCTTGGAATTCCGTCGATCGCGATTTCGCTCGCCAGCCACGCCGGAAAGAATTTCGCCACGGCCGGGCGGGTAGCCGCGCGGCTCGTCAAGCGCTTCCAGCACCAGCCTTTCGGCGAGCCGGTGCTGCTGAACGTCAACGTGCCGGATCTAACGGAAGAAGAAATCGCCGGCATCGAAGTCACGCGCCTGGGCAAGCGCCACAAGGCCGAGCCGGTGGTCAAGTCCGAGAATCCCCGCGGCCAGACCATCTACTGGATAGGCGCCGCGGGTGCGGCGCAGGACGGCGGCCCGGGCACCGACTTCCATGCGGTGGCGAACCGTTTCGTGTCCGTCACGCCGCTGCAGGTCGACCTCACGCATCGCGGGCAGGCCGCGCTGGTGCGCGACTGGATGGGCAGTTAGTGCGCGACGCGAAGAACTTCGCCGGCATCGGCATGACTTCGCAGCGCACGCGCGAAAGGATGGTGAGCCGCTTGCGCGACGAGGGCATCAGCGACGAGCGCGTGCTGTCGGCAATGGCTGCGGTGCCGCGCCATGTGTTCGTCGAGGAAGCGCTTGCCTCACGCGCATACGAAGACACGGCGCTGCCGATCGGGCTGGGCCAGACGATCTCGCAGCCTTATGTCGTGGCAAAAATGATCGAGGCCCTGCGTGCAGGCGGGCGGGAACTGGGCAGGGTGCTCGAGATCGGCACCGGGTGCGGCTACCAGGCCGCGGTGCTCGCGCATGTTGCGCCGGAGGTGTATTCGATCGAGCGCATCCAGGCGCTGCTCGACCGCGCGCGAAGCAACTTGCTGGGACTGAAGCTGTCCAACCTGCGCCTCACTTACGGGGATGGCAACCTGGGCCTGGAGAAGGCGGCGCCGTTCGATTCGATAATCGTCGCGGCTGCTGCGCCCGAGGTGCCGCCGGCCCTCTTACAACAGCTTCGCGTGGGTGGCAGAATGATCCTGCCGCTGAAGATGCCGCAGGCGGGACGCGGGATGCAGCGGCTGGTGCTGATCGAGCGCGGCCCGCGCAGCTACAGCGAGAAAACGATGGATGCGGTGAGGTTCGTCCCACTGGAGACAGGCAGGCTATGAAGCGCAGTGTGTTCCACTTTGCGTTCGCCGCCTCGGCAATCGGCGTGCTGCTTTCGGGCTGCGCCTCACGCCCAACTTCGGCGCCTGTGGTGGACCGTTCGCCCACCGGCATCGCCGCGCCCAGGCCGCCGGTCGCGCAGCCGGCCCCGGTGCCGGGGCCGCCTTCGGTCGCCACTTCGCCCACCGGCGGTTACCAGGTCAAGCGCGGCGACACGCTCTACAGCATTGCGCTGGATCACGGGATCGACCCGCGCGACCTCAGGGAATGGAACCGGCTCGAGAATCCGGATCGCCTGCAGCCGGGACAAACGCTGCGCGTGGCGCCGCAGGATGGCTTGCAGCCTGGCCAGCCGCCGGTGCAGATCGGCGCGGCGCGCGGGGCGGGACAGATCGACGCGCGCCCGTTGGAATCGCGGCCGCTGGATCCGAAAGCCACCGCGGCGCGCCCGCCGGAAACCAAGCCGGCAGCGATCGCCCCTTCGGCTGCGGTAAAGAACGACCCGAAGGCGCTGCGCCTGCCGTACTCGAGCGAGAACCTCGCGATGCTGCAGAGGGGCGAGCCGCAGGCATCGCAGTCTGCGCCGCAGGTGATCGCCCCGCCGCAGCAACTCAAGCCGGCCCCTGCGCAGCCGCCAAGTGCTACGACGGAGCCACGCGATGGCGAAGCGATCGAATTCATCTGGCCGGCGCGGGGCAAGGTGCTCGCCGGTTTTTCGGAGCCGACCAGCAAGGGCGTGGATATCGGCGGCAAGCCCGGCGATCCCGTCGTCGCGGCCGCGAGCGGCCGGGTGATCTACATCGGCACCGGCATCCGCGGCTACGGCAAGCTCATCGTCATCAAGCACGACAACAATTACAACAGCGTGTACGCGCACAACCGCGAAATCCTCGTCAAGCAGGACCAGGCGGTCACGCGCGGCCAGCAGATCGCCGAGCTCGGCGACACCGACGCCGATTCCCCCAAGCTGCACTTCGAGATCCGCAAGTCCGGCAAGCCCGTGGATCCGGTGAAATACCTGCCCCCGTCATGACCCCGCGGCAGGACGACGCGCACCCTGGCGAGGGCCGCGGCCCCGGCGAATTTCCCGAGGAGGAGCCCGGGACCGATTCCGGGGCGGTGGATCCCGCCGACCTCCTCTCGGACCTGACCCGGCTTTACCTGCACGAAATCGGCGCCAAGCCGCTCATGGACGCCGAGGAAGAGCGCGCGGTTGCGCGCGCCGCGCTCGCCGGCGATTTCGCGGCACGGCAGAAAATGATCGAGCGCAACCTGCGGCTGGTCGTGAGCATCGCGAAGCATTACCTGCATCGCGGGCTGCCGCTGCTGGATCTCGTCGAAGAGGGCAACCTCGGCCTCATCCACGCGATCGAGAAATTCGATCCGGAGCGCGGTTTCCGCTTCTCGACCTACGGGACCTGGTGGATCCGCCAGTCGATCGAGCGCGCGATCATGAACCAGTCGCGCACCATCCGGCTCCCGGTCCACGTCGTCAAGGACATGAACGGCGTGCTGCGCGCCCGCCGGCATCTCGAAGCGCATTCGGAAGCCGCGGCGACCGCGGAAGACATCGCCCATCTGTGCGGCAAGCCGGTCGAAGACGTGCGCCGCATGCTGCAGCTTGCAGAGCACACGGCCTCGCTGGATGCGCCGCTCGACATCGATCCCGGGCTTTCGGTCGGCGATGCCCTCGCGGCGGAGGACGGCGCGAACCCGGATTTGCTGCTTGCAAGCCACGAGATCGAAGAGCTCGTTCATGCCTGGCTCGCGCAGCTGAGCGAAAAGCAGCGCATGGTGATCCAGCGCAGGTTCGGCCTGGAAGGCAGCGACACCGCCACGCTGGAAGTGATCGCCGGCGAGCTGGGCCTCACTCGCGAGCGGGTGCGCCAGGTGCAGGTGGAGGCGCTTGGGAGATTGCGAACGCTGCTCAGGCGGCGTGGCGTAACGAAGGACGCGCTGATCTAGCGTCCAATGGGTTGGCCTAGCGTCCCATCGCCTGCCGCAATGCCTGGGCCAGGTCGAAGACGGCCGCGGCGTAGAACGAGCTGCGGTTGTAGCGCGTGATCACGTAGAAGTTGTTCAGCCCGACGCGGTACTCCGTCCGCTGGTCCGGCGTCACGAGGTCGATGAGGGCGGCCGGGGCCGCTGGATTCGGCGCCGGATTCGCGCGCACTTCGATGCCAAGCGCCGCAAGCTCGCCGAGCGGCCGGGCCGGCTTGATGCCTTCCGCGATCAGCGGTGCCGGATCCGCTTTCCCGAGGTCGGCATGGAAGACGATCGGCTCGCCGCGCGCCCAGCCGTGCGACTTGAGGAAATTGGCCACCGACCCGATCGCGTCGGTGGGGCTCGAGCGCAGCAGCGCGACCTTGTCGCCGTCGTAGTCGACCGCCCAACGCCGGTAGCTGCTCGGCATGAACTGCGGGATGCCGATCGCGCCGGCGTACGAGCCCCGCACTTCGAGCGCGTCCAGGTGCGATTCCCGGGTGAAGAGCAGGAAGGCTTCGAGCTCCGAGCGGAAGAACTCGGCGCGCGGCGGGTAATCGAAGGCGAGCGTGGCCAGCGCGTCGATCACGCGCCACTTCCCCATGTTGCGGCCGTAGTAGGTCTCGACGCCGATGATGGCGACGATGATTTCCTGCGGCACGCCGTACTCTGCCTCGGCGCGTGCGAGCGCATCGGCGTGCAGGGCGGCGAACCGCGCGCCGTCGGCGATGTGGCGCTCGTTGACGAAGATCGGCCGGTAGTTGCGCCACGAGCGTACCCGCGGCGAGGAGGGTGGGCGGATCGCTTTGAGGATTTCCGGCTGGCGCGTGGTGAGGGCGAACAGGGCATGCAGCTCACCCTCGCCGAACCCGTGGCGCTCGACCATTTCGCGGATGAAGTCGCGCACCTCCTGCCGGCTCGCATAACCCCTTTCGGCTGGCCGCGCCTGGCCGAGGGCGGCGAATGATTGGGCGCCTGCCAGGAGCGCGAAGAAAACAACCAGGAAATGCCTCATGCGGGGTGGAACTCCTTTACCGAGCGCTTGAGTTCCGCGAAATCGGCATCATGTCGAACGGCGCCGTAGCGAAGGGCCATGTAGCGCTCGCCGACCGACACGATTGTCGCAGCAAGCCCGGGAAAGCGCTGCGCCGCGCGCGTAGTGAAATCGCGCGGGCCTTCGTGCGGCTCGCGCGACACGCCGGCCGCGGCGAGCTTGCGGCAGAAAGCCTGCCAGAGCTGCTGCACGGGATCGGGACGGACCAGACGCTTGAGCGACCAGGCCAGCAGCGCAACGATGATGAGGCCCACGGCCGTGACCAGCATGGTGGCGAGGTTGCGCCAGTCGGCATCCGAGAACCCGATGCGCGCGAGGAACTCGCGCTGGCGCTCGGTGTTGTAGCCGAGGACCCACAGGTTCCAGCGGTTGGTCAGGGCCTCCCAGTTGTAGCGCATCGATTTGAGCCAGGCCAGGTCGACGCGCATCAGGTAAGGCACGGGGTCGCCCGAGGGCACCGAATTCGCCATGCCGGAATCGACGCGGCCCGGCATCGACACCGCGGTGGGGTCGATGCGCACCCAGCCCTGCGGCGCCACATAAACCTCCACCCATGCATGCGCTTCCGACTGGCGCACCGTGATGTAGTCGTCCAGCGGGTTGAACTCGCCGCCCTGGTAGCCGGTGACGACGCGCGAGGGAACGCCGGCGGAACGCATGAGCACCACGAAGGCCGACGCGAAATGCTCGCAGAAGCCGCGCTTGGTATCGAAAAGGAATTCGTCCACGCTGTCGCGGCCAAGCGCCGGCGGCAGCAGCGTGTACACGAAGCGCTGGTCGCGCAGCCAGGTGATCGCGTGCTGCACGATCGCGGCGTCGGTCCGGTACTTGGCGCGCCACTCCTGCGCCATCGCGAGGGTGCGCGGGTTGAATCCCACAGGCAGGATCGTGGCCCGGGCGAGGCTGCCCGGGGTTTCCTCGAGGTCGCGCCGGCCGCCGGCGAGCGACACCATGTCGTAGCGCATCCGGCTGCGGATTTCCGAGTTCGATAGGATCTGCCCGTCGTTCGACAGCCACGAATTCGGCGGCAGCGAGGCTGCGGTTTCGAGGGCGAACAGCCAGTTTCGGTTATGCGGCTCAAGCACCACCGTGTATTCGAACTTCGCTTCTCCGCCGCTGACGTCGTCGGCCTGCCGCCAGCGGCGCGGGCCGGTTCGCCAGGTCCGCCCGTCGTAATCCCACAACACCGGGCCGCGCCAATAGAGCTGGCGCGGCGAGGGCTTGGGACCTTTGAAGAGCGCGCGAAACGCGATCGCATCGGATATGGACAGCTGCGAGAGCGTGCCCGGCGACATCGTGTCCGTCAGCCCGGTGACGCCGGAGTACGCGTCCTGCGGCATGCCCCAGAGCGGCCCTTGCACCCGCGGGAAAAGAACGAACAGCACCGCGGCAATCGGGATCGCGTGCAGCAACAGCAGCCCGGCGGTGCGCAGGTTGGCGAGCGGGCTGCGCTGGGGCGCGCTGAAGGAGACGAGCGCGCCGGTGATCGCGATCAGCGCGCCGAACATCACCAGCGCCGTCTGGATCGACTGCGTGAAGAGGAAATTCGTGAGGACCAGGAAGTAGCAGAGGAAAACCACCATCGTTGCATCGCGGTGCGTGCGCATCTCGAGGAGCTTGAGGCCGGAGAACACCATCAGGAGCGCAATGCCGGAGGCACGCCCGAAGATCGTGCGGTACTCCAGGCCGATCGCCACCATGCCGATGACCGCGAGGAGCACCAGCAGCCACACCGAAGGCAGGCGCCTCTGGGCGATTGCCAGGTAGGTGCGCCAGCCGAAGAGGCAAATCGCGAAGACGGTCAGCCACCAGGGCACACGCAGCGCGTGCGGCGTCATCACGAAGACGAGGCACCCGCATAGCCAGGCGAGGTCGCGGCCGGTGACCGCGCGCTGCTCGGGCGCAAGCGGATGGGCGAGCACTGCGCTCACGCGGACTGGCCCCCGGCGCCGCCACGCGCTTCGAACAGGGCGAGCGCCGTGAGGCAGGCGGCGCGATGCGTGTCGCCTTGCGAGGGCTCGATGCTGACGCCAGGCACGCGCAGCCCGTAGCGCAGGCTGGCGGCCTCCGATGCGAGCACCCAGCCGGCCAGGCGCGAAAGATTCACCTCGAGGTCGAGCCCGCCCGGCAGCAACCCCCAGTCGAGCCACAATTCGGCGGATGCGTCGCCGGTGAACTGCTTGGTGAGCATGTCGTCGCTCCTTGCAACCGCCTTCCATGCGACATGTCGCGGCGAGTCCGCCAGCTGGTAGGTGCGCAAGCTGGAAAAATCGTCAGTGCCCTGCGTGGCGGCCTGGCGCGAGCCGAAGTGGGCATCCGGGCTCGAAGGAGGAAGCGCCGATTTTTCGGGGCGCGGATAGACGAGGCAGCGATAGTCCGGCTGCACGTAGCTCCAGGCGCGAAAGAGGCCGATCGGATAGCGCGTCTCGAGCCGCACTCGGTTGAGCGGCAGCCAGCCGCGCGGGCCGGCGGGCACCTGCAGCACGATTTCCGCGGTGGCCGAAGCCGGGATGTCGGCGACCATCTGCGCGCCGGACGCTTCGTGGCGCACCATCACCGCGGGCCGTACCCAGGGCGCAGGATTTTCGATGTAGATGCGGAACTGCGCCGCTTCGCCTGCGAACACCGGCTCCGCGCGGCCGCTGACGATGACCAGCCGCGCAAGGTTGCGGACCGTGTGCACCATCCCGGCCAGCGCGAGGCCGCCCAGCAGGAAGGTGAGCATGAAGCCGAGCGAGAGCACGTAGTTGATCGAGCCCACCAGCATGATCAGGAGCGTTGCCGCGAACATCATGCCGATGCGCGTTGGCATGATGTAGACGCGCCGATGGCCGAGCGTGATCGGGCCATGCTCCGGCTTCCTGTCGCCGTAGAACCAGTTGCCGAGCCGGGTGCCCGGCGCGCCCAATGCGAGGGCCTTTGCCATCAGCTGGTCGCCCCGTCATAGCCCCACTTGCCTTTCCACGCGCCGAGCACGAGGTTGGGGTACTCGGGCTTGCCGAGGCTGCCGTTGTAGCGTCCGAGTGCCCGGTAATAGTCGCCTTTCTCGATGTCGAGGTAGTGCCGCAGGATCACGCAGCCGTAGCGGACGTTGAGCGTGCGGTGAAAAAGCTTGTGGTCCGGCTTTCCGATGAGCTTCACCCAGAATGGCATCACCTGCATGTAGCCCTGCGCGCCCGAGGTGGACACCGCGTACTTGCGAAAGCCGCTCTCGACTTCCATGAGGCCCAGCACCAGCTGCGGGTCGAGGCCCGCGCGCATCGCTTCGTGGTGCACCGTCTTCAGGAGCTCGGTGCGCTCCTTGCGGTCGGGGACGCGCTTCGACAGGCGGGCGTTCATCTCGTTCAGCCAGCGGCGCGCGTTCTCGGGGTCCTTGAAGACGAGGAAGGGGGCGGATTTGTCGCTCACGGCCGCCGACATCGCGGCACGCACGCTCGCGGCGAGCGGCTCCTCGATCTGCGCCCCCGCAATGGCCGCGCCGCTTGCGAAAAGCAGGAGCGCGACGCAGAGCGCCTTCACGCGCCTCACGCGTTTCATCCTGCGTCGAGCTTCGCCCTGATCGCCTGCACCGCGTCTTTCTCGGCGATGAGCGAAGGCTTATCGTCGCGCCGGCCCTTGTATTCGACCGTGCCGGCGGCAAGGCCTTTCTCTGACACCACCAGGCGATGCGGCACGCCGATGAGCTCCATGTCGGCGAACAGCACGCCCGGGCGCTCGTCCCGGTCGTCGAGCAGCGCATCGATGCCCGCGGCCAGCAGGTCGGCGTGGAGCTTGTCGGCAGCGGCTTTCACGGCTGCGCTCTTCTGGTAGCCGATGGGCACCACGCAAGCCTCGAAAGGCGCGATCGGCGCGGGGAAGATCGCGCCCTTGTCGTCATGGTCCTGCTCGATCGCGGCGGCGACGATGCGGGTGACGCCGATGCCGTAGCAGCCCATTTCCATCGGGTGCGAGCCGCCCTTGTCGTCGAGGAAAGTGGCTTTCATCTTTTCGGAGTATTTCGTGCGCAGCTGGAAAATGTGTCCGACCTCGATTCCGCGGCACAGTTCCAGCCGGCCCTTGCCGTCGGGGCTCGGATCGCCGGGCACCACGTTGCGGATGTCCGCGACTTCGTGAGGCTCGGGCAGGTCGCGCCCCCAGTTGACGCCGGTGAGGTGGAAGCCCGCGTCGTTCGCGCCGCAGACGAAATCCGACAGGGCGGCAACCGAGCGGTCGGCGACGACCTTGAAGCCGCTCACGCCGACGGGGCCGATATAGCCCGGCACGCAATGCATGTGCTGGTCGATTTCCGCCGGGGTCGCGAAACGGAAATTGTTGAGGTACGGCAGCTTGGCGGCCTTGATCTCGTTCAGCGAGTGGTCGCCGCGGATCAGCAGCAGCACGAATTTGTCGTCGGCAAACAGCGCGATCGCCTTGAGGCTGTTGGCAAGCGGCAGTTCCAGAAGCTCGGACACCTGTTCGCACGTGGTCTTGCCGGGCGTCGGCACTTTCGCCATCGGCTGCGAAGGCGCGGCGCGGCCCTTTGCCGGCGCAAGCGCTTCGGCCAGCTCGACGTTCGCGGCGTAGTCGGAGTCGGGGCAGAACGCAATCGCATCCTCGCCGGAATCGGCAAGCACCTGGAATTCGTGCGAGCCGGTCCCGCCGATCGCGCCGGTGTCGGCGGCCACCGCGCGAAACGCGAGGCCGAGGCGCGTGAAGATGCGGGTGTAGGTGTCGTACATGTTGCGGTATTCGCGCTGCAGGTCCTCGAAGTCCGCGTGGAACGAGTAGCCGTCCTTCATCACGAACTCGCGGCCCCGCATGATGCCGAAGCGCGGCCTGCGCTCATCCCGGAATTTTGTCTGGATCTGGTAGAGGTGCATCGGCAGCTTGCGATAGCTCTTGAGCTCGCTGCGCGCGATTTCGGTGATGACTTCTTCCGATGTCGGCTGCAGGACGAAGTCGCGATCGTGGCGATCCTTGATGCGCAAAAGCTCCGGGCCGTAGGCCTGCCAGCGGCCGGACTCCTGCCAGAGCTCCGCCGGCTGCACCACCGGCATGGAGAGCTCCATCGCGCCGGCGCGGTTCATTTCCTCGCGCACGATGGCCTCGACTTTGCGAACGATTCGCAACCCCAGCGGCATCCAGGTGTAGATGCCGCTCGCAAGCCGCCGGATGAGCCCGGCGCGGAGCATTAGGCGATGGCTGGCGAGTTCGGCTTCGGAGGGGGCTTCCTTGAGCGTGGAAATGAGGTAACCCGATGTTCGCATTTAGCTTTTAATCGTTGCGGAAATGTGAAAAAATCGACCCAAGATTCTAACTG
Organism: Pseudomonadota bacterium; assembly: GCA_031376265.1. Classification (GTDB taxonomy): domain Bacteria; phylum Pseudomonadota; class Gammaproteobacteria; order Burkholderiales; family SG8-39; genus SZAS-79. The sequence continues at coordinate 4,439 of JANMDK010000381.1, read as the reverse complement.
ATGGCGGTGTCAGGATGCTCGATAAAGATGGGTACCGCCCCAACGTCGGCATCATCCTTTGCAACGCGCGCAACGAAGTCTTCTGGGGGAAGCGCGTTCACCAGCATTCGTGGCAGTTCCCGCAGGGCGGCATCAAGCATGGCGAGACGCCCGAGCAGGCAATGTTTCGCGAACTGGAGGAGGAAACGGGCCTCAAGCCCGATCACGTGCGCATCCTCGGGCGCACGCGGCAGTGGCTGCGCTACGAAGTCCCGGACCAGTGGGTCCGCCGCGACTGGCGCGGCACTTATCGGGGACAGAAACAGATCTGGTTCCTGCTGCGCATGACCGCGCGCGATTGCGACGTCAAGCTGCGGGCCAACGAGAAACCCGAGTTCGACGCGTGGCGCTGGCACGATTACTGGGTGCCGCTGGAGTCGGTGATCGAGTTCAAGCGCGATGTTTACCAGCAGGCGCTGACCGAGCTGCATCGCTTCCTGTCGATGGACCAGCGTAACCGCCGGCGCCGCGACGAGGCCGTGCCGCGCTGAACCACCCCAAATAGCACCGTTCAATCGGCGGGATTGCCAATTTCGATTTGATCGATGGTGCGGCCGGTTCTAACCTAGAATCTGCTTCGCACAATGAATTGACTCGTAACAGGACTCGTAACAGAAGCATCAACAGGAGACGCACATGAATCTCAAGGGATCCAAGACCCACGATAACCTCAAGGCGGCGTTTGCCGGCGAGAGCCAGGCCAACCGCCGTTACCTCTATTTCGCAGCCAAGGCCGACGTCGAAGGCCAGAATGACGTGGCGGCATTGTTCCGTTCGACGGCCGAAGGCGAAACCGGCCACGCGCACGGGCACCTGGAATACATGGAAGTGGTCGGCGACCCGGCGACGGGCCTCGGCATCGGCAGCTCGCGCCAGAACCTGACCGCAGCCGTGGCCGGGGAGACGCACGAGTACACCGACATGTATCCTGGCATGGCCAAGCAGGCGCGCGAGGAAGGCTTCACCGAGATCGCGGACTGGTTCGAGACCCTCGGCAAGGCAGAGCGCTCGCACGCGAACCGCTTCCAGAAGGCGCTCGACCAGCTGGTCGACTGACTTCCCCAGCTGGTCGACTGAACTCGCCCGGCATTTGACACTCAAACAGGGCGAGGCCATCCGGCTTCGCCCGTTTTCATTCAAGACATGCCACGCATCGCCAGAGACAGCCTGCTTTCGCTCGAAGCCTACGCCAGGTCGCGCAACGAGTTCCGCGCGAAGGTCATCGCGCACAAGAAGGACCGCACCGTCCACCTCGGCGAGCACGTCACGCTGATCTTCGAGGACGAGCTGACGATCCGCTACCAGATCCAGGAAATGCTGCGCATCGAGCGCACTTTCGAGGAGGCCGGCGTGCAGGAGGAGCTCGAGGTCTACAACCCGCTGATTCCCGACGGCGACAATTTCAAGGCCACGATGATGATCGAGTATCCCGATGGTGCCGAGCGCGCGCGCATGCTCGCGAAGATGAAAGGCATCGAGGATCGCGTCTGGCTGCAGGCCGAAGGCTGTGCAAAGGTCTTCGCGATCGCCGACGAGGACCTGCCGCGGGAAAACGCCGAGAAAACCTCGGCGGTGCATTTCCTGCGCTTCCAGCTCGACGACGAGACGCGCAAGTCGCTCAAGTACGGCGTGGCGCTGACGATCGGCGTGGATCACCCGGCGTATGCGGCCGCCGAAGATCCGGTGGGGCCGCAGGTGCGCGCCTCGATGGTGGGCGACCTCGCATGAGATTCGCCCGGCTCGCATCTGCAATGGTTTTGGCCGCCGCCTGCACCGCGGCGCTTGCCCAGCCGAAATCCGACTGGGAGATCGAGCAGGAGACGCGCGACTGGAAAGAGGCCGAGGTCCCGATGCCGGCGTACCCGAAGCCGGAGAACCTGATCGAGTTCGAGGACGTCTCGAACAGGTCGTTCAAGTTCTTCGTCGATGGCCCGTCGCTCATCGCGGGCAAGGACGGCGCGGTGCGTTACATCCTGGTCGCCCGAAGCAATGCAGGCGCCGAAAACGTGACGTTCAACGGGTTGCGTTGCAAGACGAGCGCGCACAAGGTGTACGCGCTCGGTCGCGCCGACAAGACCTGGGCGCCGGCTCAGGACGGCGAATGGAAGGAACTATCCCGCAAGCCCGGCGCTCGCCCGCACCAGGTGCTGATGCGCGATTTTTTCTGTCCCTCGGGCATCCCCATCCTATCCAGGGACGAAGGGGTCCAGGCGCTCCGGGAAGGCATCCATCCTCATGCAGTGAGCTACCAGCCGGGGATGGGCAAGCGGTAGGCGCCGTCAGGCAAGCACCAGGTTGTCGCGGTGAATGAGCTCGGGCTCGTCGACGTAGCCCAGGATCGACTCGATCTCGCTCGAAGCCTTGCGCATGATGAGGCGCGCCTCCGAGGAGGCGTAATTCACGAGGCCGCGCGCAATCTCCACGCCGTCGTCGCCCGTCACCGCCACCACCGCGCCGCGCTCGAATTCACCGGACACGGCAATCACACCGATCGGCAAAAGGCTCTTGCCACCGGTGGAGAGCGCCTTGACCGCGCCCGCATCGAGCGTGAGGCGCCCGCTGACCGTAAGATGGTCGGCCATCCACTGCTTGCGCGCGGCGAGCGCCATCGTGGAGGCCCTGAGCTGCGTGCCGATGCGCTCGCCCGCGGCAAGGCGCACCAGCACTTCGGGCTCGCGGCCTGAAACGATCACCGTGTGGGCGCCGCTCCTGGCTGCGCGCTTGGCGGCGAGCACCTTGGTCAGCATGCCGCCCTTGGAAAGCGCGCTGCCGGTGCCGCCTGCGAAGGACTCAAGCGTTGGGTCGCCGGCAACCGCGTCCGGAATCAGCTTCGCGCCAGGCTCGCGGCGCGGGTCGGCGTCGAATAGCCCGGCCTGGTCGGTGAGGATAACCAGCACGTCGGCTTCGACGAGGTTGGTGACCAGCGAGCCGAGCGTATCGTTGTCGCCGACCTTGATCTCGTCGGTCACGACGGTGTCGTTCTCGTTAATGACCGGGATCACGCCGAGGTCGAGCAAAGTGCGCAGGGTCGAGCGGGCATTGAGGTAGCGCTGCCGGTCGGCCATGTCGGAGTGCGTGAGCAGCACCTGCGCGGTGGAAATCGAATGCTCGCGAAAGCAGGCCTCGTAACACTGGACCAGGCCCATTTGCCCGACGGCTGCGGCCGCCTGCAACTCGTGCACTGCGTGCGGCCGCTTGGTCCAGCCGAGCCGCTGCATGCCCTCGGCAATCGCGCCGGAGGAAACCAGGATCACCTGCTTGCCTGAGGCGCGCAGCGCTGCAATCTGCACTGCCCAGCGCGCAATCGCGGCCTGGTCGAGCCCGCGGCCGTCGTTCGTGACCAGCGAGGAGCCGACCTTGATGACGACACGCTTTGCCGAGGCGACGACGCTCGCGCGACCAGCGCCGCCCGCTGTTCCGCCCGCTGTTCCGCCCGCTTCGGCAATCTGGCTCACTCCGGGTGCTCCTTCTTCGCCTCGGCGATGATGAATTTCGCCACCTGCAGGCAGAGCGCGTCGCATCCCTGGCCCTTGATCGCCGAAACCTTGAACCAGGGCCCTTTCCAGCGCATCGACTTGAGGAACTTGGCGATCCTCGCGTCATGGTTCTCGTCGAGGTCGATCTTGTTGAAGACCAGCCAGCGCGGCTTGTCGAAGAGCGTCTTGTCGTACTTCTTGAGCTCCTTGACGATCGCCTTCGCATCCTTGACCGGGTCGGCATCCTCGTCCAGCGGCGCAATGTCGACGATGTGCAGCAGCAGCCGCGTGCGCGAAAGGTGGCGCAGGAACTGGTGGCCCAGGCCCGCGCCTTCGGACGCGCCTTCGATCAGGCCGGGGATGTCGGCGATGACGAAGCTCGAAGCCATGCCGACGCGCACCACGCCAAGCTGCGGGCTGAGCGTGGTGAAAGGATAGTCGGCGACCTTGGGGCGGGCGCTCGATACCGATCGGATGAACGTCGACTTGCCTGCATTGGGCAACCCGAGCAACCCCACGTCGGCCAGCACGCGCAGCTCGAGCTGCAGCTCGCGCTCCTCGCCCTCGGTGCCTTTCGTGAACTGGCGCGGCGCGCGATTGATGCTCGACTTGAAATGCAGGTTGCCCAGGCCACCGTCGCCGCCCTTGGCGAGCAGGGCGCGGTCGCCGTGGCCGGCGAGGTCGGCGATCAGCCCGCCGGTATCGCGGTCCTTGATGATCGTGCCCACCGGCATGCGCAGCTCGATGTCCTCGGCGCCCTTGCCGTACTGGTCGCGGTTGCGGCCGTTCTCGCCGTGCTTGGCCCGATGCTGCCGCGCGAACCGGTAATCGATCAGCGTGTTGATGTTGCGATCGGCGATCGCCCAGATGCTGCCGCCGCGGCCGCCGTCGCCGCCGCTGGGGCCGCCGCGCGGGATGAATTTC
>JANMDK010000378.1:0-10173 GCA_031376265.1 Pseudomonadota bacterium | reverse complement strand
GAGATCTTCTCCGAGCGCGACTGGTGGCAGCGTGACCCGGACGACGTGCTCAGGATAATGAAAGAGCGTTACCTCGCTTGTTGCTGAGTGGCCTGCTGTTGAGCGCTACTGCTGCTCCCGCCAGCTCGCGGCGATCTCACCCGCCGTAGCAAACCAGAGGCCTTCGCGCTTGCGCAGGTCGGCGAGGACCGCGTCCAGGTAGGAGATCCGCCACGGCTGCCCGATGAGCCACGGGTGCAAATTGAGGATCAGCATGCGCGGCTGCCTCGCGCCGTCGTCGATCATCCAGTCGAGCGCATCGGATACCGACTGCTGCCAGCGCGCCATGGAGAGCTTGCGGTACCAGTGGGCGAACACGTCGTCGAAATCGACCAGCATCGGCAGCGAGACGATCGGGCCCGCCGGCGTGCGCATGAGGTAGGGCAGCTCGTCGTTCGGCCAGTCGAGCACATAGCTCACGCCAAGGCCGGCGAGCACCGCGGGCGTGCGCGCCGATTCCGCATATTCGGGCCCGTGCCAACCGGCCGGGCGCCGGCCGCTTGCGCGCTCCACGGCCCAGAGCGCCGACTGGACCTGCTCGCGTTCGGTGTTCTCGTCGAGCTTCGAGGTGATGACCTGCGTGACCGCATTCCCGTGCGCGGCGATCTCCCAGTTGCGCTTCATGCATTCGCGCAGGATCACCGGCTTGTTCAACGCAACGGCTGCATCGATGGCCGCGGTGGCGCGCAGGCTGTGATGGTCGAGCGCTTCCATGACGCGGAACACGCCGATGCGGTTGCCATATTCGCGCAGCGAGTAGGAGCGGAAATCCGGATAGGGCCCGCGGCCCATGCCGCCCGGCAGCGTCACCGGCAGGAAAGCGCCGGGCGCCTGTGCCATCTCGTACTGCTCGATACTGACGACGATGCCGATCGCGACCTTGGCGTTGCCCGGCCAGCGCACGGGCTTCCTCCGCATGATCGACGAAGGTTCGAAGTAGCCGTGATCGGTGTTCGGGACACCGCTCATTTGGCGGCCCTCCTTGCATCGAGGTACTTCATCGCCGTCTCGTAGTGGTTCGCAAGGTAGTGCTGCGCAATCTCGTCGGCCGTCGTCTTCCAGGTGCCCGGATGCGAGAACACGTACTTGAGCGCCTCGTCGAGGTACTTCGCGCGCTGCGGCTGGCCGACGAGCTGCGGGTGGATCGAGATGCACATCACCCTCGCGTTGTCCGCGCCTTCGCGGTAGAGCGTGTCGAACTGGCGCTTGATCACGTCGAGGAAATCCTGCGTCTCGAACGCCATGCCAAGGAAAGGCGCGTCGTTGACCTCCGCCGCATAGGGCAGGGAGATCAGGCGCCCCGAGCGCACGCGCAGCGGCATCGGCTGGTCGTCGTGGTACCAGTCGCCGTGATAGAGGAAGCCGAGCTCTGCAAGGATGTCCGGCGTCGATTCGGTGGCCGCCTGTGGCCCGGGCCCGCCCATGCCGAGCATTTGCCGGCCGGTGAGCGATGCGACGGTGTCGCGCATCTGCGTGTAGTACGCGCGCTCGGCGGCCTCGTCATGGCCGAAGATGAAGCGCGTGTTGTTGATGCCGTGGCCGAGGTACTTCCAGCGGCGCTCGACGATCGCATCGCGGATCGAGGGATAGCGGATGAGGGCTTCGGTATTGATCACCGCGGTGCAGGGCGTGTCGTGCTTGTCGAGCACCTCGAGCATCCGCCAGAAGCCGACGCGGTTCGCGTAGTCCTGCCGCCCATAGGCGAGCGGATCGGGCACCGGCGTGCGCGCCCAGGCATCGAGCCACGGGTCGGCCGGCGGCGCGTATTCCCACGAGAGCACGTTCGGCGCCACCCACACCGCTACGCGCTTGCCGTCGGGCCAGGTGAGCTTCGGGCGGTCGATGATCGGCGAGTAATCCGACCAGGGCTGGTCCGCGCCTTCCAGGGTTCTTCGAGTCGCCGGGCCGTCGGGCCGGTAGCGATATTGCAGCATCGAAACGCTCCTGGATTCGCTCGCGCGCGGCGTTGCCGCGACTGTTGGGTGATTGTATATTGCAAGCAACCGCCTACCGCAGGACCCTACATGCTGACCAGGGAAGACAACGACCGCATCACGCAGGTCGGCGCGGACAAGCCGCTCGGCCGGTTCTTCCGCCGCTACTGGATTCCCGCCGCCAAGCTCGAAGAGATCGCAGAGCCAGGCGGCGCGCCGGTTCGCGTCGGGCTGCTCGGAGAGAAGCTCGTGGCATTTCGCGATCCCGCAGGCAAGGCCGGCCTGATGCACGAGTTCTGCCCGCATCGCCGCGCTTCGCTCGTGCTTGGGCGCAACGAAGTGGGCGGCCTGCGCTGCCTCTACCACGGCTGGAAGATCGCGCACGACGGACGCGTGCTCGAAACGCCCGCGGAGCCTGCCGGCAGCAAGCTCGCAAAGAACCTTTGCCAGGCCGCGTACCCGGTGAGGGAAGCCGGCGGGTTGCTCTGGACGTACATGGGCCCGAAGGAGCTCGAGCCGCCATTCCCAGCGTTTCCCTGGTTCGACTGCGAGGGCCCGAACCTGCTCGTGGTCAAGATGTACCAGGACTGCAACTACCTGCAGGGGCTCGAGGGCGACCTCGACCCGGCGCACCCGAACTACCTGCATCGCGATTTCACTCTCGAAAAGGACAAGAGCTGGGCCGGGGCGGGGTGGCAATCGATCGCCGATCTCATGTCCGACGGCGTGCCCGCGATCCATTGCGAAGAGACGCCGTACCTGATGCGCGTGGCGGCGACCCGCAAGACCGCCGACCCCAAGGTCAACTACGTGCGCACCACCGAGTGGGTCGCGCCCTTTTATACCTATATCGCCACCGGACCGCACGAGTCTCGCCTGTTCAAGGCCTGGCTGCCGATCGACGACCATAGCTGCTACACGTTCTATATCCACTTCAACCCGGACTCGCCGATCAACGTGCCGGCGAGCTATGCCAACTGGGGCCACGAGACGCACGCGCCGGGCTATCGGACCAAGCACACGCTCGCGAACATGCACCTGCAGGACCGCGCGATGATGGCGAGCACCAACTTCTCGGGCGTGGAGGGCGCGGCGATCCAGGACCGCGCGGTGCAGGAGAGCATGGGCCCCATATGCGACCGCACGCAGGAGCACCTGGGCACCAGCGACAAGGCGGTGATCTTCTACCGGCGCCTGATCCTCAGGAAGCTTACCGAGATGGACGAGGGCAAGCCGCTGCCCGGCACGGATCCCTCGCTCGACTTCAAGCACCGCACGGCGTCGGTCTTCATGCCGTCGGACGCCGACTGGCATGACGCGTTGAAATTCCTGGAAGCGCAGGAGCGCGAAAGCGCCACCGCGAAGACCGGCGCGATGGCGCCGGTGGATTGAACGCTGTTTAGCCTGCGCCGGCGGCCACTGGGTCGATCTGCCCGAGCGCCTCGCTGATCGATCCCGCATCGAGCGGGCGCACCAGTCGCGCAACTTCCTTGCCGGCCTTCATGAACACCAGCGTCGGCCACAGCTTGACCTTGAACGAGCGGCCGAGCCGCCGCCCGCTGCCGTCCTCGATCTTGAGATGGCGCACCTGAGGATGGTCCTGCATGGCGGTGGCGATCAGCGGCTGGGCCATGCGGCAGTGCCCGCACCACGGGCTGCCGAATTCCACCACCGTGGCGCCGGCGTAGGCGTCGACCTCTTCGCGGCTGGGTTCGACGGCTGCGTAGGTTTCGTTCATGACGCAAGTCTCCGAAAGGCTTTACTGATAGAGCGCCTGGCCGGGGCGAAGGTTCCTGCGTGCAGTTTATTGCAGTTCTATGATACGAACTGGCTGGAGACTGGCTTCCAGATTGAATCTACGGAATCAAAAGATCAACTTTTAGGGAATTCTGCCAATGCTAAATCCTAATCCCGATCAGTCGCAGCGCCCGTTGTCCTCCGGGCGCCAGGGGTTGGAGAACGAGCTCAGGGTCTCGAGGAACACGACGAGGTCGGTCTGCTCGGCCGGCGTGAGCTTGAGCGGCTTGCCGGGCTTGCCGTCCTTGGCGCGCAGGCTGGCGGTGTCGAGGTCGGCGTAGTGCCTGACCACCTCGGCGACCGTTTCGACGCGCCCGTCTCTTCCAAATGGTGCGGTTAGCAGCAGGTTGCGAAGTGATGGCACCTTGAACTCGCCCGGCAGCGTTTTCTCTTGCGCGACTTTGCGCAGGTGCTCGGCGTTCGCACCGGACTTGTCGTCGTTGTGCGGGCCGAAAAGATTGAAGCGGCTGGCCATGACCTGCTTGATGCCCGCCTCGCGCCCGGCGTCGGGCCTGCCCTGAGGGGCGTGGCGCGACAGGCCGGTGTTGAAGAATTCGCCGCCGGTGAAGTTGGGGCCGCTGTGGCAAGTGGTGCATTCGCCCTTGCCGACGAAGAGCTTGAGCCCGCGCAGCGCCGGCTCGGAGAAATTCCAGTTCGATTCCGGCTCGCCGCGCGCAACGGCATCACGGAAGCGGTCGAACGGCGTGCGCCCGCTCACCAGCGTTTCGAGGAAACTGGCGATGGCCTTGCCGACGCCGACGAACACGGACTCGTCGTCGGCTGGCAGCGCGCCGAAAGCCTTGGTGTACCGGCAGGACAGCAGCGTGTCGTTGCGCACCAGGTTGGCAACGTGCTTCGGCGTCGAGCCGAGCTCGCGCCGGTCGAGCATCGGGCGCAGGTTCTGCGACCAGAGGCTGTCGGCGGCGCCGTCCCAGCCGAACCAGCGCGCCGAGCGCAGGTTCATGAGCGTCGGCGTGTTGCGGTCTACCTCGGACGTGCCGAAGCCGCGCCTGAGGTTGTCGGTCCAGTTGCGCTCCGGCTCGTGGCAGCTCGCGCAGGCCATCTGCCCGTTGGCCGAGAGGCGCTTGTCGAAAAAAATCGCGGTGCCCAGCACGATCGCGTCCTGCTTGCCCGACGCGCGGTTGCCTGCGTCGGCGACTGCGGGGATCGGCCACGGGCCGTGCGAGAGGATGCGCTTGATCTCGGACTCTGACAGGGTGGCTTTCGCGGGCTCGGCCGCTGCGGCGGGCAATGTCAGCAGCGCGAAAGCCGCGGCGGATGCGGCGAATGCAATGCGGGTTTTGGCAATCATGCCGGCAGGGTAGTCCCGGTGCCGTAAAAGAACCAGTCCTCGCCGGGCACCGCCGTGGCCTTGGGCAGCACGATGAACCCGTCTTCGGGCGCAACGAGCTTGCGGCCGTCGGCGTAGGTGGCCATCGCTTCACCCTTGGCCACCGGGTCGAAATGCTTCCAGGACTTGGCGAACTCAGCGCCGGCCTCCCGGGGGTAGACGCTCTTCATCTTCACGCAGCGCTCCTTGCCGGCGGGCAGCGCGCCCAGCGTCGCAATGGAGTTGGCGTCTAGCATGCCGAGATGGGCGAGGGCGCGAAGGATGCCGCGATAGCCGATCTCCGGCGCATCCGCATTCAGGTGCTGCCCGCATTCCAGCGTGACCGCCAGCGCGCCGCGCGCGCGCGCGTATTCCGTCGTGCCTTGCGCTTCCATCGGGTCGCCGCCGACCTTGGTGCCGAAAGCATCCGCCCAGCCGTAGACAAAATCCGGCACGCCGAGCGACCGGGCGTAGGCGACCTCCTTTGGATTCGGCGGCCCGAGGAAAATGAACGGCCCGCCGGGCGAGGTATAGGAATGCAGGTCGAGCAGCGCGTCGGCGTCGTCGAGCACATCGCAGACGATCGGGTCGAGGTAGTCCTCGTAATGCTGCTTGTCGTCCTTGGGGAAGAGGAAGCGATTGAGGTTGCGCTCGACGAAGCGCACGCCCTGTTCGAAAGCGCGCGGGTTCGAGATCGGGATCATCTGCAGCGTGCCGCGCTTGAGCGTGACCGCGCCCTTATCCATTTCGGCGACGAGGCGAGCGATGGCCTCCGCGCCGCAGCGCTCGTTGCCGTGGATCGCGCCGAGGACGGCGAGCGTGGGCCCGGCCTCGAGGGCGCGGTAGGTGACGATTTTTACGGTCATGGCCGGCCCTTGTAGTACGCGAGCCCGATTTCAAGGATCTTGAACAATTCGGATTTTCCCATCAGAAGGCGCTTGTCCACGTCGTGCCGGTTGATGAAAGGCAGCTCGTAGACGTCGCTGCCGATAAACATACCTGCGTTTGATGAGCTGGTGTGGACAAGAATGAGATTGGTTCGGGTGAAGACGAGGTCGGTGCGGTCGAGCACGTCCATGTCGTGCTTGATGCGGATGAGGGCGCGGATCTGCGCTCGCGGCACGGTGTAGTGCTTCGCCTGCCGGCTGTGCTCGTTGACCAGCCGGATGAGGCCCAGCTCGAGGCCTCGGGAAAGGACGTACGGGTCGGTGTCCGGGAGCGAGGAGAAGGTTTCGGCGGCGTAGTCGTTGGCTAAGGGCGCGGGGTCGTACGTGAGGACCAGGTCGACGCCGGGAATGTCGCTGGGGTAGCGCCGGGCGTCGACCTGCGCGATCGAGGAGAGCGCCCAGAAGCAGAGGAGGGCGAAGCAGAGAATCCTGGGCATGCGCCCGATGTTAAAGCGAGAGCGGCAGCTCGAGGTGCTTCGCGTAGATCCTGTCCCGGTGCTCGAAGAGGATCGGGTCGAGCGCGGCTTTCGTCTGCTCGTCCAGCGCCTCGAACGCCGCCCGGGTGTCGGCTTTCATCGGGCACTTCTCATGCGGCAGCGGACGGAAGAGCGCCATCGCTGTGGCGCTGTAGATGTCCACCGCGGTCAGGGCGTTGCCGACGTAGAAGTCGCTTCCCGCCTTGCTTTGGGTCTTGAGGCGGGTGGCCAGCATTTGGAGCAGCGCGATGACGCGCTCGCCATAGCCGGCGCTAGCTCCCTGACTATGGCCATACTTCTTCGCGAGGTACTTCGCTACCGGCGGTGCGAAACCGGGCTTCTCTTGGAGGCCGCCGTGCACGAGCTGCAGGCGGCGCGTCCAGCACAAGCCGCCTTCGCCGAGGATCTCGTGGGCGAGGCCAAAGGCGAGCGCGCGCTCGGCCGGGTCAGCGGGCAGCAGCGTGGGTGTCGGCTTCAGGCGCTCGGCGAGCAGCAGGATCTCCGCCCAGCCGCTGCGCGGGCGGTCCTGCTCGTAGAAGGCAATCGGGCCGTTGAGCTGGCCGCCGGCCCATTGCTTGAGCGGCTCGCTGTCGTACGCGAGGCGCACCGCGACCCAGTCGATCTTCTTGACGTGGAAGATGCCCTTGGCCGCTTCACCCCAGGGGCTGGGGACGTTGCCGACGACGACCATGCGCAGGCCGGGGTGGGGGATGGCTTGGTCTACGGGGAAGTATTGGATGGGCATGGGCAGGAGGAGAATGTACTGGTGTCGATACACCAATTGGCAGGAGAGCTAGTAGCTGTGCGGGGGTTTGGAAGTGAATTGAGTGAATTCGTGCGGACCAGGGGGTGATCAAGGATTGGCGGCGGAACTCGTATCTCAGCGAGGCAGGAGTGCCCGGACGTTTGCGAAGACCTGCTCGCCTGGGATGCCCTTGACGCGGCCATCGAGCAATTCCTGGTGCCGTCGCTTCGCCTCCGCAATCCAGGCGCTCTCGATATCGGGGTCAGGCGGGCCCTCGAGTTCGCCGATCAACAGGCGAATCAAGGAGGCCTTGTCGCTCTGGCTGAGCGCCCGTACCTTCTCTTCGAGCTCTTCGAGGGCTATCGACATTAGCTTTCTCCGCGGAAATCAGGACGGTCGCCAAGTGTATCGCGTGGTCTTGAGGCTGGCCACGCTGCCGGATGGCACGTGAGTTTCTGGATTCTAAGTCTGGAAAAAATGGATTATTCGCGTCCGCCAGTGTCCCTGGGACGCGTTACCCCCAGAAGCATGCGTGCTCGTCTTTCTCCACGACGGCGAGGAACTCTTCGAGTGTCCCGACCTCAGGCACCGGTTCATACCTGTGCCATTTGAGGTCCGCGCGTTGCCAGTAGACCTTCCAGATTCCCTGGTTCCGGGTGAACGTTGCTTTCGCCACGGAATGTTCCATCGTTTCTTCCGGCCGCTCCCAGTGGGGCGATATCTCGAAGATTTCCACGCTCTGCCCGGAGACCCGGAAGCTGATATCGAGCTCGGGGCGGATGTGGGGCGGCGGCCTCGTCTTTTCGAGGTAGGCACCCACCGTCTTTTCCGCCCTTCTCTTCTTGAGTTCGCTAAACGCCATTCGATCGCCTCAATGATCCATGTGAGGCTTTACCGCTCAAGCTTTCCGCGGGGTGGAACCTGGGTGGACGACCCGTCTTCGAAGAATAGCCTGCGGGCACCGTCTGGTTGCACGAGTTCGGCAACCATTCGCGGTCTGTCACCGCGCAGTGCGTCACACAGCTTGAGGTGAAGAAGGGGGAACGGCATCGAGGCGTACTCCTTCCCGGAAAGCACAAGCAAAGGAGATACGTATTCCTGGGCCGAGCGATCGGTGCCTTTCTCGGTCTCCTCGGCGACGAATACGACGGCGCGAAGATCGTCGGCGATGGATTCTGAAATTGAGGGAAGGAACGAAGCATATGGATCTGCGCCATCACCATCGCCGACGTGGGCCGGAACAGCTTGCGCAAGGACAGTCACCCATTCGCATGTGGGGTGATACTCGCCAAGGTGCGGAAACCTCAAAGCCCAGACGGTTGCGTAGATACTCATGGCCGGGAGCTAACGGGGCGCAGAAAACCCCGTTTCGGGCACCTTGCCGACGAGGATGTCCCGGGAGGTTTCGTGTTGTGGGCGTAGGTACCGCCATAACGGCCGGCCTTTGAAATCAGGCCGACGGCCCCGGTTTTTTCGATCCACTGCTTGGCTGTGAGGATGAAGCTGTTAAGGCCGGACTGTTTTTTAAACCCATCGAATTCGATGGGTTCAAAACCGGGATTGTTGAGCTGTTCCCAGATACCGAGAAACTCGATGGTATTGCGATTACGGAGCCAGTTTTGGATGAGGTAGTCGGTACGCTCGGCGTCGCGGTAGCGGGCAATGTCCTTCAGGCAGATGAAGTCTGTTTCCATCTCGGACACGATGTCGATGGCCATACCCTTGACTTCGATCGTGCAAGCTTCTGGCTTGGGGCTTTCATCGGGAGGAATGATACTAAGCGTCGGGGGTTAATCACAAGCCCCGACGTTCAGTTACATGCGACTGCGGCGAATGTACCGGTACCAATACACGAACTGACCGCAGAGCTAGAAGCCGCGCGGACCTTTCAAAGTAAATTGGCCGAAATCGTCTTAGCCTACCGGATCTTCTCCCCCGTGCGCCCGAACTGCGGCATCCAGTTGTTGAGGATGTCCGCGGACACGACGATGTGGTTGGCCTGCCCGATCGGGAGCTTGCGCTGGAGACTCTAGGTCCGACCGCCGCAGTAAGTGGGCTTGCGGCGGTGATGTGCCAGCGCCACCACCCTCAGTTCTTCTCGACGAACGTAGTAGACGATGCTGTAGGGGAATCGCCGGAGCGGAAAACGGCGCCTGCCGTTCCTCCATGTCGCACCAAGGCTCGGGTAGCCGCACAAAAGCGCCAGCGCCCTTTCGTATTCGAGAATGAATGCAAGACCAACTTGCGCATTGGCTTCGCGAGCGTAGTGGATTGCGCCTTCGGAGAGTTCCCAATCAGCCTCGGGGCTGACCGAAGCGATCATTTGATGGCGGCGCGAGCCCTGGCGATTGAGTCGACCGCAGGTATCAGCTTGGCACGGCCGCTTTCGATCTCTCCGATTCGGCGCTCCACCTCGGTGGACCAGGCATTCTCGATGTCATGATCCACGAAAAGGCTGGTAATCAGCTTGTCGGCAAGTTGTGCCCGATCTTCGGGCGAAAGTGCCAGGGCCTGGGCTTCGACATCGTCAAGTCGATTCGTCATGCGAACCTCCTGAGCCGGGTGGAGCGCCAATCATACCCGTAAAGATTTGCGGTTCTCTTGCCATGCCGCCTGTACCTACCGGATCCGCTCCCCCGTGCGCCCGAACCGCGGCATCCAGTTGTTGAGGATGTCCGCGGACACGACGATGCGGTTGGCCTGCCCGATCAGGAGCCTGCGCGGGACCGGGCCGATATAGCGGGAGTCGTTGCTCGCGTCGCGTTTGTCGCCGAGGAAGAAGTAGCTGTCCTGCGGGACCACGTACGGGCCGAAGCTTCGCGCGGCTCTTAGCTCCGGGAGGAACTGGACCGCGTGCTCCTTGTCTGCGATTTTCTCGGTCGTCCTGATCCCCGTTGTCGTGCCG
>JANMDK010000376.1:0-17171 GCA_031376265.1 Pseudomonadota bacterium | reverse complement strand
CCCCCCCCCCCCCCCCCCCCCCCCCGCGGACTCGAACATCATCCGCCCCCCCCGCCATCTCCTCGCTAGGCGCGACTCTTTCCCGACACGTTGAACTTCGCAACAGATCGCGTTTTAGAACTCCTTGCCCGCGCCGCCGTTGAGAATGTCGTCGTCGGTGCCTCCGATCAGCCTGTCGTCTCCCGCCCCCGCGTCGAGCGTGTCCACGCCCGCGAGGCCGAGCAATACGTCGTTTCCGCCGCTCGTCGACACCGTGTCGCCATCCGTGCCACCGATCACGAGATCGGTCTTGTTGTCAGCGGTGGCGGATACCGTCATTGCCCCGGTCGTTTGCAGACTGTAGCGCTCGGAAATGCGAATGAAACGGTCCGACGTGGGGTAGAGCCGGCCAAGTGCGTCATGCAATTCCCGCAGGCCATCGCTCGTGAATGTCGCGTGCGCTGGATTTAGCGTGAACTGCAGGCCGCCGACGAGCTCTCTGAACATGTGCTCGAACGGGCCCAGGGGAACGCCGAGGGCGCGGTCGATTCCCTGGCCGTAATTCATTCCGAGATCGAGGTTGACCAGCGCAGCCGCCATCGAGCCGGTGCTGAGCGACCCGGTGAGGCGTTGCACGTCGTCGGCGACGACGTCCCATGCGCCTTCGTCGGCAAACTGGCGTTGGACGAACAGGTCGATGATATTAGAGGCACCTCCCTCTCTTGCGAGATTCAGTTTCGAGGTAAAAATCTTCTGCAGAAGTTCAGGATGCGCCTGGCTGGCGGAGAGAAGCTGTGTCGACTGCAAAAACGCAGTGAGCATCGACATCGAATGGAGACCTATTGGATTTCCTTGAAATGGAGGTATCCAGCCCCAGCCGTTACCGGTTTTTGCTTCCGGATCCACTGGCAGGGTTTGCCCGCTGGGCGCAATCGGAGCCACATTGGTCGCGGCCAGCAGGGCGACCCAATTAGTCAGACCACCAGCAGCGACGAGCGCCAATCGCCCGGTGGCCGTTTGCAGCAGCGACAGCGCTTCACCGACTAGATAAACACTGCTGACATTGCCCTGACGTGCCAGGCGCGTCGAGCTTGCAATGAATGCGCCTGTTGGATCGATGGCGCTGTAGCTGCTGAACTCGATCGGCAGAACGTAACGTTGATCCCGCAATGCCTCTTGTAAAGCTGAGACAATTCGGCTCGAGTCGGCGGACTTTCGAAACGGCGCCTCGTCAAACACTGTCGCCTGCTTGTTAAAAAATACCGCCATTAACGATGCGAGCCCTCCGCCAAGGGAATGCCCGGTGAATTTGAAGGATGAAGCAGGCGTATTAGCATTAGCGGCACGCACGTCGAGATAGAATTTCGCAGCATCGGTCACCTGGGGCGCGAGCACCAAACCCGTTCCCGCGATGTTGCCGGTGAACCAATCGCGCAGTTGCGCAAGTCCTTGCCCCTCGAAGGTCGTACCACCATAGGAGATGACCACCTCACCCGAGATGTCATTCTTGTAGGCCCGGGCAAGAAAGCCGTCGGTATTCGCCGCAGCGGCGATCTGAGACCAACCAGAAGGAACGGGAATTGTGTTCCGCGTGCTGACAACGTCAGCCGATTGCGAGTAAGCATTGGCAGCTAGCAGTGCGTACTGCAGATCGAGAATACTTGGCATGGCGGCGTCCCCTTTAATTGAAACTCAACTACTCACTCACATCCATGGTGATTTGTGGGTATGAATACTTCTGGCGTCATATCCGTAGTAATCTTTATTGCCTTGCATTTGTTGCAAGCCCCCTTGGTGTCGGGCAATTCATTCAACCCTCGCGCGCCTGTCACCTTTAACGAGTAGTAGATCGATGGCTCGCGACTCTCTTTTTCTGCAAGAGAAACTAGTCCTCGAGCATCTTCTGAAGCGTTTCTACCTTTCGGACTCATGAGCAAGTTGAAGCGTAGTTGAGCGGGGAATACACTATGGTCGATTTTTTTCCATACCCGATCCACCCACACGAAGTAGAGGGCGTCCGTCTCTGGATAGCCGTGAAGCATGCATCTGGTGCAATCGTGTCCAAGCGACACTTTCGCGTACGCCTTGCCGTCCACAATATCGAACGTTTCGGGCGTGTACGAAGGTTTTGACTTCCAGTAGACACCCATCGGCGCATAACAAAATTCGTGATACGCGGGGAATCCTCGCTGCTGCACTGGGAAGCCGCTGCTCGTGAGCTCCGTGCGTCGCTTAAGCTGGATGACCTTGCCGTCATTGAGCCTTACTTCCTCTGTCCAACGAATGTCGTCTCCGCTGCACGCCGTCGCACCAAGCAATCCAGCGAGTACTACTAGAGCTCTGGCTGTGATGTTTGCGAGATTGAGCATGGTCAGTTGTAGCCCTTGGTTGCTGGCGGTCAGCAGAAAAAATCGGTCGCGGAAGTCGTGTGTACAAAAGTGGCCCCGCTCGCATAGACAGTTTCGGGGGTGTTTAGAAGTGCAATTTTCAGGCTGCCGAGCAGCCAAACCAAGTCACCCTCGGATACGGCGGACTCTTGCAAGAATCGACTCCTCCCCTTGGGTTACTCTCGGTTAGCGCCGCTGCAAAAGATATGGCTCGAACGTTCTAATCCTTTATCGCGCTCGCGCTTGAATTCCCAAAACGGGCAGCCGCGACGATCGCCTGCGTGCGCGAGGTGACCGTCGGCCCGCCGTAGACCATGCCCTCCATGCCAAAAGCGAGGTCGTCACCATCCCCGCCGTAGCCCTGCAGGAGGTCGTTACCCGCTTCGCCGTACAGCGCATCGGCCCCGTGCCCGGCCGGGTCGATGCCGTCGGCGTCCCCGAAAAGCTGATCGTCGCCCGCGCCGCCGTAGAGCTGGTCGGCCCCGTCCACGCCGAGCAGGATGTCGTTGCCGTCCTCCCCATCCAGAAAATCATCCCCCGCGTTCTGCTCGTGCGAGTCGCCCTGCAATAGGTCGTCGCCCGCGCCGCCATAGAGCGTGTCCGCCCCCCCGAACCCGAACAGCTCATCGTCGCCGTCTCCCCCGTCGAGAAAGTCGCTGCCGTGCAACGACAGCGCGACCCGGTCCGGGCTGTTGTCCCCGGAGAGCACGTCGTTGCCCGCGCCGCCCAGAATCACGTCGTCCCCCGCATCGCCCCAGATCTTGTCATTGCCGTCTTCGCCAAACACCAGATCGTTCCCGCCGCCTGCGAGGACGCCGTCATCGCCCGCCCCGGCGTGGATGCGGTCCGCGCCCGTGCCCTCCGAGACCAGCGAAGCGCCGTTCACCGTGTACGTGGTGGTGATCCCATCGGTGGTCACAGCTACGTTCCAGTCCAGGGTGGAAGCGTCGTAGACCGCATCGCCCGTGATGAAGTCGTCGCCCTGGCCCGCGACCAGCAAGTCATCGCCCTCGCCACCCGAGACAAGATCCGCGCGAGCCGTGGCGACCACGAGGTCGGCCCCGTCCATCCCCTGCAGAAAATCCCCCCGCCCGAGCAGCGCCGCGCCGCTTGCGCCCTGCGCGATGGCCGTGTCCTGTGCGATCTCGGCATCGCCAAACAGCCGGTCATCGCCCGCCATGCCGTAGAGGAGGTCCGATTCGGTTCCGCCTTCGAGCAGATCCTTGCCTGCGGCTCCGCCGAATACATCGCCCCGCAGCACGTCGCGACCCGCGCCGCCCTTGACCCGGTCATCGCCCGCCCCGGCTCTGGATTGGTCGGCATAGCGGGCTCCTCTCTAAAAACGATAGGCGATTGCAGTTACCAATTGCAGTCTTTCTTCTCGGTAGGCAGAAAAACATCTGCTGTCGAACTGGTCTGGATCCGAATACTTTTGCATTCGGCGCACATGTCCCGGACGCTCAATCGTTCATTCAGGCCCTTTGCACCGGTCCGCTTGAAACCGTAGTACAGATCGCCATCGCGTTCGTCTTTGTCCGCAAGCGTGATGAGGCCGCGCGCGTCCCTGCTATCGTCATGATCAATGAAATACTTGTTTAGCAAGTTGAAGCGCACTTGCTCAGGCATCTCTTTTTCAGTGATCTTGTTCCACTGCCTTCCGTCCCACGCGAAATAGATAGTGTTTGTTCCGGGAAAACCATGGTGCATGCAAGATGAGCAACCGCGCAGCGGCACTCTTACATAAGCCTTTCCATTCACGATGTCGAACGCCTCCGGCTCATATTCCGGTTTCGATTTCCAGTGAATCCCCATCGGCGCGTAACAGAGCTCGTGATACTGGGGATGACCGCGCGTTTGCCCGAGGATGTTCGGGGTGCCCAGTTCCGAGCGTCGTTTGATTTGAATGACCTTCCCGTCGTGAAGCTTTACTTCTTCTGACCATTTGAGGTCCGTCGGCGCGCAAGCGGCGAGTCCAGTCACGAGCGACAGCAACGAAGCGGCAAGCAATCGGTTCCTCATGCTTTCCTCGAATAAATCTTCCGATACACCATGATCGTGCCGTATAGCGTCACCAAGAATTGAACGATCGGCGACAGAAATGCCAGATACCCGCCCAGACCGATCGCTTCGCTCGCTCGTGGCGATACAGCGGCAACCGCGAAAAAAGCCCAAATGGCTGGCGTTATGAAAAAAAGCTGAATCCCCGACAGGATGGCCCCGAGCAGGTAGTGCAGAAGGTCGTTGCCCGCTTCTGATTTCGCCCGCGTGAAATCCGTGATTCGCCCCGTATCCTATTTCCGGATCTGGCAATCAAACTACCCGCAGGGCCAATCCCCGAGCCAGTCTACAAAAGACAAACCAGTTAAAAGTCCGAAAGGCGCATCTCCCGCAAAAAGGACTAGTCTTTGATCGCCTCGATGGCTATGTCCAGCTTCACCTCGTCGCCAACGCCGGGCACGCCGTACTTCATGCCCCAGTCGGTGCGCTTGATGGTCGCGGTGGCATCGGCGCCGCAGAAGTCTTTCTTGAACGCCGGGTGCAGCTTGCAGTTGAACGAAGTAACCGTGAGCGTGACCGGCTGGGTGACGCCGAGCAGCGTGAGGTTGCCCTCGATCTTCGACGGCGCGGCGCCGTTGTACTCGATCTTCGTGGACTTGAAGGTGGCGGCGGCGAACTTGCCGGGGTTGAAGAAGTCCTCGCCCTGCAGGTGCTTGTCGAGGCGATCATCACCCGAGAGGCTGCCGGTCGGGTCGACGGTGATGTCCACCGAGCCGCCCTTGCCCGCCGAGTCGAGCACCACCTTGCCGGAGGTCTTGTTGAGCTTGCCCCGGAAGGTCGAGGTGCCCAGGTGGTTGACCGACCAGACAACGCTGGTGTGGCGCGGCTCGATCGTGTAGCTCTGCGCGAGCGCGCCGCCGGCGAAAGCGGCCAGCGCGATACCCGCGATACCCGCGATACCCGCGATACCCGCGATACCCGCGATACCCGCGATACTATTTACGACTTTCTTCATCTGACTTTCTCCATGGAAGTAGCCTGAGGCGAACACCGCCGCGGGCCGTAAATTCCGTGCGGCGCGGATTACTTCGCCGCGCCGAGCACTAGCGTGAAGCGCACCTCGACGTCGTCGGCCACCTGCGTCACGTCGGCCCACTGGCCGGTGCCGATGTCGAAGAGCAGGCGCTTGATGACGAGCTTGCCCGTCGCCGTGAGGCCTCCGCCGGCTGCGGGCGCGGTGGTGAAAGGCGCAACCACGTCGCGCACCTTGCCCTTGAGGGTGAGCTTGCCGGTGGCCTCGAAACGTCCCTCGCCCACCTTCTTGATCGCCGTAGAGGCGAAAGTCGCCTTTGGAAACTTGGGGACGTCGAACCACAGCGGGCGCTTGGCCTCGGTGTCGCCGTCGGCGCTGCCGGTGTCGATCGCGCCGAGGTCGATGTCGAGCACCACCGAGCCTTTCTCGGGCTGCTTCTCGTCGAACCGCACCTGGGCGGTGTACTTGGGGAAGCGGCCTTCGACTGCGATCGTCTTTTCCACGGTGTAGACGAACGCGAGCTTGCTCTTGGCCGTATCCACCGCGCGCACCTGCGCCGCCGCCGGCAATGCAAGCCCGAGGGCGAGGATTCCAACCGAAATTGCGAACTTCGACATCAACTCTTCTCCAGTGTGCGCGACCGCCAAGGCAGCATGCGCCGCAGGACGTCGTCGCGATCGAAAAAATGGTGCTTCATGGCCGCGGCGAAATGTAGCGCAATTACCGCCAGCAGCGTCTTGTTGAGGAAGAAATGGACGGTCTTCAACGTGTCGCCGAGCTCGCGGTTGCGCTCGAGCAGGTCCGGCAGGCGCACGCCGAAAACGATGGTCGGGAAGCCGAGCGCCGAACTCATGAGGTAGCCCGAGAGCGGCACGACGATCATGAGCAGGTACAACGCCCAGTGCGAAGCGTGCGCCGCGTAGCGCTCCCACGCCGGCATCGTTGCCGGCAGCGGCGGCGCCGGATGCGTCATACGCCACAGCAGCCTGACGAGCACCAACACCAGGATCGTCACGCCGATCATCTTGTGCAGCGGCACGGCCTTGAAGCGCTGGGGACCCACAGGCAGCCCGGCCATCCAGAGCCCGACGCCGAACCCCGCTGCGATCAGCAGGAACATCAGCCAGTGCAGCGCCTTCGCGGTGCCGCCGTAGTGCGCCGCTTCCCCCGCCAAAGGTCTACCCACGAGCTGCCCTGAGCACGCCCGGCACTTCCTTGACCACCGAAAGCGCGCGCCGCAGCTGGTCGACGTCCGCCACATCGCAGGTGAAGCGCATGTAGGCGAGATCGTTCTTGGACTGGGTGTTGACCGCGGTCACGTTGATCTTTTCGCGCGCGAGAGCTTCGCCGACGTCGCGCAGCAATCCCTGGCGGTCGTTGGCCACGATCGCCATGTCGACGGAGAATGCTGGCCCGCCTTCCCTCCCTCCCCCTTTCTCGCCCCAGCCCGCATCGATGACGCGCTCCGGGTGCTTGTCCGAGAGGTTGTGGAAGCTCGGGCAATCCTCGCGGTGGATCGACACGCCGCGCCCCCGCGTTACGAAGCCGCGGATCGGGTCCGGCGGCACCGGCTTGCAGCAGCGCGCAAGCTGCGTCAACAGCCTGTCGATGCCCACGATGAGGATGCCGCTGTCGCCGCCGCCGGACTTGGGCTTGCGCGTCGCAGGGCCCGCCGGCTCCTCGACAGGCGGCGCCGCTTCGCCCCGCAGCGTGCGCATCGCGACCTGCAGCTGGCGCAGCGTGATCTCGTCACGGGCCACCGCGGCAAAGAGGTCGTCTGCTTTCGCAAAACCGAGCGCGCCGGCCAGCGAGTCGAGCTTGGCCCGCCCCTCGCCCTCGCGGTGCATTTCGCGTTCTACGATTGCCCGCCCCGCCGCGATCGTTTCGGCCAGCGCCTGGTTGTTGAACCACTGGCGCACCTTGGCGCGCGCGCGATGGCTCTTGAGATAGCCGAGCTCCGGGTTCAGCCAGTCGCGCGAGGGGCCGCCGACCTTGGCCGAGACGATCTCGACGCTCTGCCCGTTGGAAAGGGGCCGGTCGAGCGGCACCATGTGACCGTCCACCTTGGCGCCGCGGCAATGGTGGCCCAGGTCCGTGTGCAGCGCATAGGCGAAATCCACCGGCGTCGAGCCGGCCGGCAGGTCGATGACCTTGCCCTGCGGCGTCATGACATAGACGGTGTCATCCAGCGCGGCTTGTTTGAACCGCTCCACCCACTCGGCTGAATCGGCCACTTCGTCGCGCCACGCCAGCAACTGGCGCAGCCACGCGATCTTTTCGTCGAAGGCGCCGTCGGCCTGCGCATCGCGGCTCGCGCCTTTTCCCGACCCACCTGCCTCCTTGTAGCGCCAGTGCGCCGCCACGCCGTACTCGGCATGCTGGTGCATGTCCTGCGTGCGGATCTGCACTTCGAGCGCGCGCCCGTCCGGACCGATCACCGCCGTGTGCAGGCTGCGATACAGGTTCGACTTGGGGCGCGAGATGTAGTCGTCGAACTCCTGCGGGATCGGCGTCCAGAGGTTATGCACCATGCCGAGCGTCGCGTAGCAGTCCTTGACCGAATCGACGATGACGCGCACCGCGCGGACGTCGTAGACCTCGGAGAAGTCGAGCTCCTTGGCGCGCATCTTGTTGTAGATCGAGAAGATGTGCTTCGGCCGGCCCTGGATCTCCGCCTTGATGCCGGCCGCATCGAGCTCGCGACCGAGCTGCGAGATCACGCTCGAAATGAACGATTCGCGCTCGGCGCGCTTTTCGTCCAGCATCTTCGCAATGCGCTTGTAGCCCTCCGCATCGAGGAAGCGCAGCGACAGGTCCTCGATCTCCCACTTGAGCTGCCACATGCCCAGCCGGTTTGCGAGCGGCGCATAGATGTCGAGCGATTCCTGCGCATAGCCTTCGCGCTCGGGCGTCGGGCTTTTGGCGAAGTAACGCAGCGTCTGCGTGCGGCTTGCAAGACGCACCAGCACGACGCGGACGTCCGCGACCATCGCGAGCACCATCTTGCGCAGCACTTCGGATTGTTTTTCCTGGTCCTCGACCGAAGGCTTGGACCCGGCGCGCGCCGGCCGCGTCGATACGCGCAGCTGGTAAAGCTTCTCCACGCCGGCGGCGAGGCTGGCGATTTCCGCGCCGAATTTCTCGCGCAGGTCGTCGATCTTGCCGAGGTACTTGGGCGCGGCGAAGAGGATGCCCGCGGCGCGCGAGGGCGCATCCATGCCCACGGCCGCGAGGCTGGACGCGAGGCCCAGCGCATGCGGCCAGACGGGTTCGCCGGTGGAGAGCGTGTGCTCGGCATACAAGGGCTCGGCGAAATCGAGCGCGCGCGCAAGCACCTCGCGATCGGCATTCGCGAGATCGCGGCCGAGCGAATCGAGCAGCGCCTCGCGGCTGTCGACCGATTGCTCGCGGGGATGAAGTGGCACGACGGAAACCATGCTTCGATTTTATCGCGAAGGGCATAATGAACTCCTATTTTGTCGACGCACATTCCCCCCCGCTTCCTCCTGGTGCTGTGCGCCCTTTTTTGGGGCGGCCACTGGGTCGTCGCGCGCGCCGTCTACACGGAATCCACGCCCTTCGCGCTCTCGTTCTGGCGATGGCTCACCGCGACCGCTGTGCTCGCGCCATTCGCATGGAAGCCTTTCGCCGCCGATTGGGACAAGGTGCGCGCGCAATGGAAATGGATTGGGCTGCTCTCGCTTGCCGGCACCGGCCTGTACAACGGCATAGGTTATGTAGGCATCCAATACACGACGGCCACCAACGCGCTGGTGATCCAGTCGGTGACGCCGGCCATCATCCCGGTGCTTGCCTTCCTGATCCTGCGCGAGCGCGTCGGGACCGCAGCGATCGCGGGCGTGGCGCTTTCCTGCGCGGGCATCATTGCAATCGCGTGCAAGCTGGACTTCCAGGCGCTGCTTGCACTCCGCCTGAATGTCGGCGACCTCTGGCTGCTGCTCAACGTCTCGCTTTGGGCGCTCTACACCGTGTGCCTGCGCTGGAAGCCGCAGGGCCTGCACCCGTTCACCTTCCTCTTCGCGATCATGGTGATCGGCGTGGTGCAGCTGGTCCCGTTCTACGCCTATGAGCTCGCGACCGGCGGTGGGGTGAGGGTCAGCACGCCGGCGGTGCTCGGCATCCTCTACCTCGGCATCTTCCCGGCCACGCTCAACTACCTGCTGTGGAATAAGGCGGTCGGCGAGATCGGCGCGGCGCGAGCCGGCCCTTTCCTCTATCTCGTTCCGGTATTCGGAATCGCAATGGCCTGGCTCTTCCTCGGCGAGCGCCTCTACCTTTACCACCTGGTCGGCGTGGTGCTCATTTTCGCCGGCATCTGGCTCGCCTCGAAGGACAGGGCCAGGGACAAGCGCTAGAGTCCGCCCATGGGATGGATTCGCGACTGGAAGCGCAGGCGCGTGCTCGAAAAGCACGCCGTGGACGATGCGCTCTGGAGGGACGTGGCGACGACGCTGCCGTTCCTCGCCGGCCTGGAGGACGATCAGGCAAAGCGCCTCAAGGAAATGGCGGTGCTCTTCCTCGCCGAAAAGGAACTGACGCCGCTCGCCGGCCTGCGCCTGGCCGACCGGGACAGGCTCTCGATCGCGATCCAGGCCTGCCTGCCGGTGCTGGAGCTGGGCCTCGACTGGTACGAGGGCTGGGTCGGCATCCTCGTCTATCCGGGCGACTTCCGCGTGAAGAAGAAGGAAATCGACGAGAACGGCGTGCTGCACGAGTGGGAGGACGAGCTCGCCGGCGAATCCTGGGACCGCGGGCCGGTGATCCTCTCTTGGGATGCGGTCGGCGAGGCCGGCAGCGTGGCTGCGGGCGGCGCCAACGTGGTCCTGCACGAGTTCGCGCACAAGCTCGACATGCGCAGCGGCGACGCCGACGGCATGCCGCCCCTGCACGCCGGCATGGACGCCGCGGCCTGGCGCGCTGCGCTCACCGGCGCCTACGAGGGGTTTTGCGACGCCGTGGACCGCCGCCAGGAAACCTGGCTCGATCCCTATGCCGCCGAAAGCACGGCGGAATTCTTTGCGGTCGCAAGCGAGGCGTTCTTCGAGGCGCCGCGGGAGTTCAGCCGGCGCTACGGCGAGCTTTACGTGCAGTTCGCGCTGTTCTACCGGCAGGACCCGGCGCAGAGGCTGCCGACATGAATGCGGGCATGAAAACGGAGTTGCCAAAGTGCAATCATTGCACTATGATGGACGCATATGCCCACAGTGCATCGCGTCCGCAATGTGCAGTTGTGCGTGTTCGCGGCGGACCACCCGCCTCCGCATTTTCACGCCATTGCGCCGGACTGGGATGCGTTGATCGAGATTGAATCCCTGAACGTTTTTCAGGGCAGCGTACCGTCCGCGCTTCTGAAGGAAATCAAGGCGTGGGCGTCCCAAAACCAAGCGCTCTTGAGGCAAACATGGCGAACGCTCAATACCTGATTCCGCGAATCGAGGCCGTAAGGCCGGTGGCAAGATCACCTGCAGTGTTGTCAGTGCGATTTGCCGGAGGGGAGGCCGGGCGCATTGATTTGTCCGATCTCGTTCGTCGCAGGCGGGCGCTCGCGAAACTTCGCCAGCCGGAGACGTTTCGCCGGGGGAAACCTTCGGATCACGGTTTCGGGGTGGTTTGGCCGGACGGTATTGAAATCGGTGCGGATACCCTTTACTGGCTTTACCGTCGCCAAAGCGGCAAGTGGGATGCGGCCGATGAATTGCATACCTGGCGCATTTCGCACGGCTTGTCACTGGATAACGCCGCTGAAGAGCTTGGAGTCTCGCGCCGCATGTTCTCCTATTACGAAGCCCGCAAGTGGCCGGTCCCCAAAACCGTTTCGCTCGCCCTGACCGGCTGGAAAGCGCGGAAAGGCCGGCTGGCGGCGTAGACCAGAGAACGCCTCCAGGGCCTGAGACCCGGCGCCGCGCGTAGCGTGAGCAGGATCCTCCTCATCGTCTACCACACGCGCGGAGTCAAGACGACGCAGCTCGCCGAGGCAGTCGCACGTGGTGCAGCGAGCGAGCAGGAAGTGGCAGTGCGCCTGCTCCGCTGTGCCGAAGCCGGCCCGCAGGACGTGCTCGAAGCCGATGCCCTGGTGCTCGGCACACCGGAGAATTTCGGCTACATGTCCGGCATGATGAAAGATTTCCTCGAGCGCGTTTTCTACGAGTGCGAGGGCAAGGTCGCCGGCCGGCCCTGGGCGCTGCTGGTCTCCGCCGGGCAGGACGGCGCCGGGGCCATCGCGTCGGTGGAGCGCATCGTGACGGGACTAAGGATGAAGAAAGTGCAGGAGCCCATTCTGGCGCTGAAGGAAGTCACGCCGGAGATCCTTGCACAGTGCGAAGCGCTGGGCGCCGCACTGGCCGCCGGGCTGGCG
Source organism: Pseudomonadota bacterium (assembly GCA_031376265.1). Lineage (GTDB taxonomy): Bacteria > Pseudomonadota > Gammaproteobacteria > Burkholderiales > SG8-39 > SZAS-79. Next base: position 5,398 of record JANMDK010000376.1, on the reverse strand, counting down.
ATGGGGGTGTATTGACTTACTTCTGCACGTCCTGGGAGGTGAGCAATTTCGTCGCCGCTGCAGGCTGCCTATTGCGCTCCCCATCCTGGTATTGCCGGTCCTTGTAGGCTCGCGCAGCCGACTGGTACCAGGCGATCGCCTCTGCGCGCAATGCGTCGTCGGCCAGCACGCCTCCAGGGACCGCCGAGGCACCCACGACGACCGGGATTTTCGTGACGCTGCTGCGGCGCTGGGGCACCAGCGTGACCATGCGCCCGTGCTTGAGGTAGCCCAGCGTCTGGTAGTTGCCGACGAAGGCCCGCTCCTCGCCCGGCGGCGTGCGCTCGATGTCGCGGCCGAAGAACTTGGTGTGATAGCTGAAATGCAGCTGCCCGAGGATCGTCGGCGGAAGGTCGATCTGCGACATCAGCCGGTCGACCCGTCCGGGTTGAATGTGCTTGGGCGCATAGAGGAGGAGCGGGATGCGGTACTGCTCCACCGGGATCTGCGCACCGCCGCGCGCGTTGGCGCCGTGATCGGCCGTGAGCACAAAGAGCGTGTCGGCGAACCAGGGCTTCTTCCTCGCGCCGGCGATGAAATGGCCGATGGCGAAGTCGCTGTACTTCACCGCGCCGTCACGCCCGGTCCCGGAGGGGATGTCGATGCGCCCCGGCGGGTAGGTATAGGGCCGATGGTTGCTCGTGGTCATGACGTGCGCGAAGAAGGGTTTCGCCGCGCCGCCCGGCGCGCCGCGGATGCGATCGATCTCCTCCAGCGCGAGGTCGAAGAGGTTCTCGTCTGCCACGCCCCAGATGTTCTCGTAGGCGATCTTCTCTTTCGCGAGCGACGTGCGATCGACGACCGTGTAGTCGTTCTTCGAGAAATAAGCGTTCATGTTGTCGAAATAGCCGTATCCGCCGTAGATGTAGCGGGTCGCGTAGCCGCGGTCCGCGAACACGCTGCCCAGCGTGAAGAGCTCGCTGTTGCCGGGCCGCTTGACGATCGACTGCCCCGGCGTGGGCGGAATCGCGAGCGAAAGCGCTTCGAGGCCGCGCACGGTCCGGTTGCCGGTGGCGAAGAGGCTCGTGAACACGAGGCTATCCTTCGCCAGCGCGTCGAGGACCGGCGTCAGTCCGCGCGGATTGCCCTGGAAGCCGACGAATTCGGCGCCCAGGCTTTCCACGCTCACGAGGACCACGTTGAGCGCGCGCTCGGGACGCGTGTCGAGAATCACCCGCTCGATCGTGCTGTCGGGCGACGCCGGCCATTGCTCGCCCGCCTGGGTGAGCATCGTCCGCAGGCGCCGGGACGCGTCGTCCGCAGGCAGGGTGGCGTAGAACTTCTCGTAATCCAGCTCGTTGGCATGGAACGCGGCCATGAAGTCGTGGATGCCGTTGCCAGAAAGCTCGCGCACCGCGTCCGGCCCGGCGGCTTTTTGCTCGCTGGCCACGACGAAGTAAGAAAAGGCGGCCAGCGCGAACAGCGGCAGCGACGCGACCGCGCGCTGGCCGAAGGAAGTCCCTCCGTCCTCCGAAGTTCGGGCAGAACGGAAGCACGCCCAGCCGATCGCAAGCGACGGGAGGACCAGCGCGAGAAGCAGCTTGCCCACCGGGTAGCTCTGCCAGATGTTGCCCAGCACCTCGTGCGTGTAGACCAGGTAGTCGACCGCGATGAAATTGAACCGCGCGCCGAACTCATCCCAGAAAATCCATTCGGAGAGCGAAACGAGCAGCAGCCCGTAGGCCGCCGCCGAAAATCCTGCGGCCAGCAGCAAGCGGTGCGCGCGCCAGCGAAGAACGCGATCCGGAAGCAGCACCAGCCATACCACCAGCGGGAGGACCGCATAACTCGTCACCGCAAGGTCGAACCAGGCGCCGCGAAGCAGGATGCGCACGATGTCGAGGCCGCCGATGTCGCCCCACACGTCGGGCCGCGCAGCGAGGATGCAGCGGGTAAGCAGGGAAACCGCAAGCACGAGCGCAAACAAGGCCCGGACCGGCGCAAATCGCCCCGTCCACAGTTTCTTCAGGTTGGTCATCTGACGAATGCTACACGCCGAAGCGTGAAGCTTTCGGCGATCTTGCGGCTAGAACAATTGCGGAAGCGCCGCGTGCACGCGAAGGATCTCGATCAGTTCCGCGAAGGCGAAGGCCCACAGGTACCACATGCCGTCGAAGAATCCCTGGCGGATTTTTGCGGTGGACACCTGCACGAACTCCGGTTCCTGGTACTGCGACCAGCGCGGGATCCACCTCGGGACTTCGGTGCAGTAGGCCTCGTAAGGCGTTCCGAACATTTTCGCGAGGCGCAGTTCCTCCTGGGCGACCACTGCCGGGTACAGTACCCCGAACACCATGGCCAGGCTGATTGCCAGCATTGGAAGCTCCACCGCGAGGCCGAACCCGACGATGCCGACGAAACTGCCGATATAGAGCGGATTGCGCACCACCGAGTAAGGTCCGGTCATCGCCAGCTGCCCGTCTTTCGTCCCGCCGATGAAAGTCAGGCACCAGACACGCCAGAGCGTGGCGATGACCAGCAGCGAATAGCCCGCCAGCTCCATGCCGTCGAGGATCCAGCCGTTGATGTACTGGGGCGGCGAGCTGAAAAGCGCAACGAAGATCGTGACTACAAGGATCGCGCGAGACCAGGAAATCCGGTTGTTGGCGAAATGCAGCCGGAAGCGGGAAATGTCGGGGCTGGTTGTCTGGGTAGTCATAAGGGATTGCCTCAATTGTACGGCCGGGATGCTACTCGCCCAGCCTGACAAGCAACTTGCGGCAGTGCGAAAAACCGTGAATGTCTAACTTTCGTTTACGTAGATCCAATGACTGCGCGGCTCCGCAGAGACTTCCAATAATGCTTTTGTTATAAAACTATTCTGGGGCGGCCCGCGCCGAGGCGCCGAACCTGGTGGCCGGACGAGCGATCCACACCATCGCCGCGAGCACGACGAACAGCACCGCCGAAAGCCAGAAAATGTCGTTCGTGCCCATCATGCGGGCCTGCGCGTCGACCAGCCTCTCCAGCTGCGCCAGCGACTGCTCCGGCGTGAGGCCGGACGCCTGCAGCGCCTCGAGCGCGGCGCCGGTCTGGGGGTCGTACGGCGTCACATGCTCCACCAGATGCGCGCGATGCTGGTTGGTGCGGTCGTCCCAAAACGTGATGCCGGCCGAAGCGCCGAAAGCGCCGAACGTAAAACGCATGAAGTTGTTCAGGCCGGTGGCCGCCGGGATGCGCTCCCTGGGCAACCCCGACAAGGCCAGCGCAGTGAGCGGCAGGAAGAACATCACGTTGGCTGCCCCCTGCAGGAAAGTCGGGAACGCGATCGCCCAGACGTCGGCATCCAGCGCGAACAGCGAGCGCAGGTAGGACACGATCCCGAAGAGCAGGAAGCCGCAGCTCGCAAGGATGCGGACGTCGTTTTTCTGGATGCTGCGGCCGATCAGCGGCGCGAGGAACATGGCGAGGAGGCCGAAGGGCATCATCATCAGCCCGGCCCAAGTCTGCGTGTAACCCATCGCGGTCTGCAGCCAGAGCGGCAGAATCACCGAGGTGCCGAAAAAAACCGCATAGCCCACCGAGAGCGTGAGGGTCGCGCTCCAGTAGTTGCGCACGCCGAAGAGGCGCAGGTCGACGATCGGGTGTTCGTTGTCGAGCAGCTCCCAGGCGAGGAAAGTCGCGAAGCCGGCCGCGGCGACGCAGCCGAGCAGCACGATCTCGCCCGAATTGAACCAGTCGAGCTCCTTGCCCTTGTCGAGCATGATCTGCAGCGCGCCGACCCAAAGCACCAGCAGCAAGAGGCCGACCACATCGACCGGGACCTTGCGCGTCGGCGTCTCGCGCGGGCTGTAGATCTGCCAGGTCACCGCCGCCGCCAGCAGGCCGACCGGGATATTGATGTAGAAGATCCACGGCCACGAAGCCTCTTCCGAAATCCAGCCGCCGATCAGCGGCCCGGTGATCGGCGCGATCAGCGCAGTCATCGACCACAGGGCAAGCGCAAACCCGGCCCGCTCCCGCGGAAACGTCGTGAGCAGCAGCGCCTGGGACAACGGCACCATCGGCCCGGCCACGAGCCCCTGCAGCACGCGGCAGGCGATCAGCGACTCGATGTTCGGCGCCAGCCCGCACAGCCACGACGCGATCGTAAAAAGCAGGATCGAAGTCACGATCAGCCGCACCTGGCCAAAGCGCGTCGTCAGCCAGCCGGTGAGCGGCATGGCAATTGCGTTCGCGACCGCGTACGAGGTAATGATCCAGGTGCCCTGGGTCGGGCTCACGCCGAGGTCGCCGGCGATGGTCGGGATCGAGACGTTGGCGACCGTCACGTCCAGCACGGTCATGAAGGTCGCGCCGGAGAGCACGATCGCGCCGACCATCCGCTCGACCCCCTGCAGCGGCGGCAACTCTACTGCTGGCAGCGCGTCCGGCGCTGCAGGCGCCTCGGCCGCCGCGCTCACCTTCGTCCAGGGCCGAGGTTGGCGGCGACGATCGCCTGCACGCGGGCCTCGGCGTCCTCGGTTTCCCTGGCAACGGCGGCCGGCGCCCACGCCTGCGTGACGCGAGGCGCAGCGGCAAGCTGGGGGCCGCCGGTATCGCGGATCTCGACGTCGGCATGCATCGACAGCCCGATCAGCAGCGGATGCGCCGCGAGCTGCCCCGGATCGAGCTTGATGCGCACCGGCAGGCGCTGCACGACCTTGATCCAGTTGCCGGTCGCGTTCTGCGGCGGCAGCAGCGCAAACGCGCCGCCGGTGCCGGCTGCGAGCCCGGCCACCTTGCCGCGGTATTCGACGCGGTCGCCATAAACGTCTGCACGCAATCGAACGGGTTGCCCTATGCGCATGTTGCGCAGCTGCACTTCTTTAAAGTTTGCGTCTATCCACACGCTGTCGAGCGGAACGACCGCCATGAGGATCGCACCGGGCGCCACGCGTTGGCCGACCTGCACCGTGCGCCGCGCGACGTAGCCCGAAACCGGCGCCACCAGCGTCGTGCGGTTGAGCGCAAGCGCGGCATCGCGCACCCGCGCGGCCGCCGCGGCGACCCCCGGATGGCGCGTGACCGCGGTGCCCTCGGTGCGAACGCGATTGGTGGCCAGGTCCTCGCGCGCTGCGGAGAGTGCAGCCCGCGCGGCTTCGACGGCGTTTCTCGCATGCTCGACGTCTTCCTTCGACACCGCGCCGGTCGCCACAAGAGGACTGCGGCGCGCGAAATCCTCCTGCGCCTTGGCCAATTCGCTTGCGCGTTGCGCCTGCAGGGCTTCGAGCGAGGCGTTGCGCGCGTAAAGCGTCCGCACTTCGCGCACCGCCTGCGCGAGCTGCGCTTCCGCCTGCCCAAGCGCGACCTGCGCGTCGCTGGGATCCAGCCGCACCAGCACCTGCCCGGCCTGCACGCGGTCGGTGTCCTCTGCGCC
>JANMDK010000166.1:0-16453 GCA_031376265.1 Pseudomonadota bacterium | reverse complement strand
GCCGTTCGTGCACGACCACTGGGAGGAAGTCTTCGTCGAGGTCCGAAGCGAGGACCTTTTGCGTGAAGCCGGGCGGGTAGCCGGGCGGGACTTCCCACCCCTTCTTCATGTCGACACCGATGAATTCGAGATGCTGCTTGGGAGGCATTGCCATGGGTTTCTCCGTATCGAAGGATTTAAATGCGGTTCAGGCGGCGCGGCTGTCCGCGCCGGCCTGGGGATGGGAAGACAGGTAGTCGATGAGCGCCGTGGCGCGGTCGCCGCAGCCGACCAGCTCGCCTGCCAGCGTGCGCAGGCGATCGAAATTCCGGCGGTCGAGACACGCGAACAGGACGTCGTTGACTTGCTGCTGCACCGGCGCGAGCGTGCGCGCGAGCACCTCGCCGGATTTGCTCACGGTGAGCAGTACGCGGCGGCCGTCTGCCGGATCGCCTTCTTTTGCGAGCAACCCCTTGGCGACGAGCTTGTTGACCTCGAGCGTGATGAAGGCCCCGGAGCGATGAAGCCTTTCGGCCACCTGCCCCACGTTGATGCCGGCAGCCGCGTCCGCGCCGGGCTGGAAGCGCTTGACCGCCATGAAGATCTCGTACTGCACGCCGGTGAGCCCCGCCATTGCGCCGAAACCGTCGCGGCAGGCCTCGATGTGGTGCGCGAAGGCCATGAGATCGTGCACGAGGCCGCGGAACTCGGTGTCCGAGCCTTCGACCAGCAGCTCGGGCTTCGAGACCGTGGAAGGCGCGGACGGCGTACGCTTCTGTTTCGCTGCCGCTGGCTTACTCTTCCTTGACATGGGGTTCTCCTCGGGAGAAAGTTAGACCGGTGAATTACCTTTGTCAACAAGCTTTCTACTAAAGCGATCTCCATGTCCCTTTCCCGCCTTGCCCTCTTCCTCGCCGCGTCCTGCATTGCCGCAACGGCGACGGCCCAATCGTGGCCGACCAAGCCGGTGCGCATCGTCGTGCCCTACGCGCCCGGCGGCATCACCGACACGGTCACGCGCCTGACCGTGCCCAAGATCCAGGACGCCATCGGCCAGGCGGTGATCGTCGAGAACAAGGTCGGCAACGGCGGCGCGCTCGGCACCGAGTATGTCGCCAGGAGCGCGCCGGACGGCTACACCTTCCTCATGGGCTCGGCCGCGCCGCAAACGCTGAACCAGTACATCCAGGCGCTCGGCTACGACGGGCTCAGGGATTTCGCCCCGGTCACGCTGATCAATACCAATCCGCTGGTGCTGATGGTGAATCCGGCGCTGCCGGCGCAGAACGTCAAGGAACTCATCGCACTGGCCAAGGCCCAGCCCGGCAAGCTCAACTTCGCCGGCGCCGGCGGCCTCACGCAGTTCAGCGGCGAGATCTTCAAGTACATGGCGGGCGTCGACATCGTCTACGTGCCGTACAAGGGCGGTGCGCCGGCCACGGCCGCTGCGGTAGCTGGCGACGCGCAAATCACTTTCGCCAACTATTCGGATGCGCTGCCGCAGATCAAGGGCGGCAAGCTGCGCGCGCTAGGCATCACGAGCGCCCGGCGCTTCCCGCAATCGCCCGAGGTGCCGACCATCGCCGAAGCAGGGATCCCGGGCTATGCAGTGGATTCCTGGAACGGCCTGTTCGCCCCGGCGGGCACGCCGCCCGAAATCGTCAATCGCGTTGCGGCCGCGGTGCAGCAGGGCTTTCGCGATCCGGCGTTGAGAAAGCGCATGGAAGACATGGGCGCCACGCCTGTCGGCGACACCCCGGAACAGTTTCGCGCCCTCGTGGCCGCCGAGCAGCAGAAGTGGGGTAACTTCGTGCGCTCGACCGGCATCAAGGTCGAGAAGTAACCCACAAAGGATCCGGCATGGACGCCAGCAAGCAGACAGTCATCGACACGGGCTTTCGCGCGGCACTCAAGCGCATGCAGCAGGCCGGACGCATCGACACGTACGCGCACGAAGCGGATACCGAATTCCAGATCGCCGGCATGATGAAGAAGCTCGACGGCGGCCCGAGCCTGTTCTTCCCGAAAGTCAAAGGCCACAGCCTGCCGGTTCTCGGCAACATGATTTCCTGCCGAGAGAATTGCGAGGCGGCTTTCGGCGTCGACTACAAGGGCATTCGCCAGTTTGTCGCGCGTGCGCTCGGCAACCCCGTGCCGCCGGTGCTGATCACCAAGGCGCCGGTGCACGACAAGGTGTACAAGGCCAAGGATTTCGACCTCGGCAAGGCGCTGCCGATCCTGCGCCACACCGACGGCGACAGCGGCCGCTTCATCACCGCCGGCATCGTGATCGTCAAGGACCCGGAAACCGGCGTGTACAACGCCTCGTACCATCGCCTGCAGCTCATCGGCCCACAGCGCACTGCGATCAAGCTCGACTTCGGCCGCCACCTGCGCGCCGCATACGAGCGCGCGCAAAAGCTAGGTAAGCCCCTGGCGATTGCGGTGTGCATCGGCACCGACCTCGCAGTGCACTACACCGCAGCCACCATGGGCGCGCAGATGCCGGAATCCGCCGATGAGCTTGCGATCGCCGGCGGCCTGCGCGGCGAGCCGATCCCCGTCGTAAAGGCGCTCACCCAGGACCTTTACTACCCGGCTGAGACCGAGATCGTGCTCGAGGGCGTGTTGCTTCCGAATGAAACCGTGCGCGAAGGCCCGTTCGGCGAATTCGTCGGCTACCTCTCGCCCGAAGGCGACGCGCCGATTTTCGAAGTCACGGCCCTCGCCCACCGCAAGGACCCGGTCTACTTCGCGATCAACGGCGTCGGGCGCGAGACCATCATGCTGCGCAAATACGTCATGGAAGCGAGCCTGCTCAAGGCGCTGCAAGCCGCCGCGCCGATTGTGACCGACGTCGAAGTGACTGCCGGCGGGCTGCACCGCTTCCACGCCGTGATCGCCGTGAAGAAAACCAATCCGCAGCAGGAGGGCCTGCAGCGCAACGCCATCCTCGCCGCCTTCGGCACGCTCAAGGACCTCGACCTCGTGATCGCGGTGGACGAGGACATCGACATCAAGGACCCGAACGACGTCGAGTACGCGCTGGCCATGCGCATGGAGGCAAGCAAGGACGTCTTCATCATCCCCGGCGCCCGTACGCACGAATACGTGAGAAAGAGCAACAACGGCATCCGCGCGAAGATGGGCATCGATGCCACCGTGCCCTTCGAGGAGAAGGAGCGCTTCGCGCGCGCGCCTTTCCGCACCGTGGACACCGACCCGAAAGATTTCAACAAGAAAACCGGCCTCGACTGGCTCAAGTAGGTCGGCCGGAGCAGAGTCCTTGGTGAATTTCATACTATTGAATTAATTAACATTTCCGTATAATGATTGGAATATGGAAAACGTACGGAAAAAGCCCTCGTTCGTCGATATCGGCGACGACGCGAGACGCCAGTACATCGACATCAAGTCGGTCTTCTCCGCCTGGGAGGACGCTTCGCGCGAGGCAGCCGAAGTTCGGGGCGGGATGTACTGGAAGCGCCAGGGGAAAGGCGAGTACCTGATCCGGACTTCGGTAAAAAACGCGCAGAAGAGTCTCGGGCCGCGGTCGCCGGAAACCGAAGCGATCCATTCGAAGTTCACGCAGAAAAAGGCGGAAGCCGAAGGCCGCGTAGCGGACCTGCAGGCACAACTCGTTCGCGAGCAGCGCATGAACCGCGCATTGCACGTCGGCCGCGCGCCGCAACTGCTCGTGGACATCCTGGCCGAACTCGCGCGCTCAGGGGTCGCAGACCACTTTACGGTAGTAGGAACACATGCGCTATACGGCTACGAGGCCGCGGCCGGTGTCCGCATCGAATCGCCGGGGGCGCTGGCGACCAGGGATGTCGATCTGCTCTGGGATACGCGCAAACGCATCCGCTTCATGACGCAGATGAGCACGGTCGGCACTTCGATGCTCGAACTGCTCAAGAAAGTGGACGCGACTTTCAGGCTGCGCCGCGATCAGCGCTATACGGCGGTCAACAGAAAGGGATTCGAGGTCGATATCATCCGGCCGCTCGCTGACGGCGACACCCGGCCTGTGCGAATGACTGAAGACGAGGCCGATTTCTGGGCGGTCTACGCCAGGCGCGCCGACGAGCTGCTTCACGCGCCATCGTTCTCGAGCCTGATCGTGTCCCCGTCAGGGCACATGGCGAGGATGCGCACTGTCGCGCCCGCGACGTTTGTCGGCTTCAAGCGCTGGATGGCGCGGCAAGCCGACCGGGATCCACTGAAGGCGCCGCGGGACACATTGCAAGCGGATCTCGTGGAGGCGCTGGTCGCGGAGTATTTTCCGAATCCGGCCGCGGTAATATCGTCCTCAGCCACGAAAAGCCGATAACGCATCGAGGAGAAGACATGCTCAAGATCTACGGACAGCCGCGCTCGCGCGCTTTCAGGGTGCTGTGGCTCGCGAAGGAAGCCAACATCCCTTATGAGCACATCCCGGTCAGCATCACCGCCGACAAGCTCGAGTGCAAGGAACCGTGGTACGTCGAGCTGAACCCGAACGCGCGCATCCCTACCATCGACGACGATGGCTTCATCCTCTGGGAATCCGGCGCGATCAACCTTTACCTCGCGGAGAAGTACAAGGCGCCGATCTTCCCGACCACGATCCAGGGCAAGGGCCGCATGCTGCAGTGGGCGTTCTACATCGCCAACGACGTCGAGCAGCCGATCATCACGATGTTCCAGAACAAGGTGCTGTTCCCGCCGGAGAAGCGCAATCCCGCGCTGGCCGAAGCCGCCGAAGCGACTTTGCAGGGCAAGCTCAAGGTGCTCGACGACCATCTCGCGAAGAACAAGTACTTCGGCGGCGACAAGTGGGACATGGCCGACTTCATGGTGGCGAGCATTGCTTACACGCTTACCGCGATCAAGTACGACCTCTCCAAGTACCCGAAATTCAACGCCTGGCTCATGGCGAGCATCGAACGGCCCGCGGCCAAAGATGCCCGCAAGCTGCGCGAGTAGCCATGGCCGGCAAAGCGATCGCAGACACCATTGCGATGCTTCGCGCGCGCGACTGGCAGGCCGCGCACGAGATCGCGCAGGACAGCAAGGAACCCGTCGCTGCGTGGGCGCACGGCATCGTGCACCTCATCGAAGGCGACGAATCGAACGCGCGCTACTGGTACAAGCTCGCCAAGCGGTCGTTTCCGGGAATGGATGCCATAGACGCGGAGATCGCGGCGCTCGAAACCGACCTAAAAAAGGGCTGATGATGGCCACTGTAACGATCGCAGCGCCGGTGCTCGAGCAGATCGGCGAGTTCACGGTGCTGGAGGCCAATGAGGGCGTCGGCGCGGATGCGGAGTATTTCTACGCGGTGAACAATTTCGTCTTGCAAGTTCGACAAGAAGGGGAAGTTCTATAACGTGAGTGTTTGATTTGGCCCCGCCCTACCCGCCAAAGCATGAAAGGCCAACAGCAGCCGGTCACAAGGAACAGCAAAAACAGCCTTCCGCCAGATTACGGGGTTGAAAACGCCATCGCGGTAATATAGCTCCCCAAGACGTCCCGGGAGAGGTCCGTACCGATGAGCAGTTCTGACCTCAAACGGCGCCTCGCGGCGATCCTGGCCGCGGATGTGGCCGGCTATTCCCGTCTGATGGCTGCAGACGACCGGGCAACAGTTGCTGCGCTCGACGTCGCACGCGCCGTGTTCCGGGGGCGCATCGAAGCGAATCAAGGCCGTGTGATCGACATGGCTGGCGATTCGGTGCTGGCAGTGTTTGAGACCGCGACTGGCGCGGTGTCGGCGGCCCTGACAATCCAGAGCGAACTCGCGGCGTTGATCGTCGAAGCTGCCGAAGACCGCCGGATGCGCTTCCGCATCGGCATCCACTTGGGCGACGTGATCGAAAAAGTCGACGGCACGATCTACGGCGACGGCGTCAACATCGCTGCGCGGCTGGAGGGGCTGGCCGAACCCGGCGGCATCACGGTGTCGGACTCGGTTCGCATCGCGGTCAAAGGCAAGGTCAGCGCCGGGTTCGAGGATCAGGGCGAGCAGCAGGTCAAGAACATTCCAGACCCGGTGCACGCCTACCGCGTCGGTGATGCAAGCAGCCCGGCGTACGCGCAGCGGCCAGCCATGGAGCAGGCCAGACTGTCGCTGCCCGACAAACCCTCGATCGCGGTGCTCCCATTCGCCAACATGAGCGGCGACCCGGAGCAGGAGTATTTCGCCGACGGCATGGTGGAGGACATCATCACGGAGTTGTCGCGCTTCCAGCGCCTGTTCGTGATCGCGCGCAACACCTCGTTCACCTACAAGGGCATGAGTGTCGATGTCAAGAGGGTCGCGCAGGAACTGGGCGTGCACTTCGTGCTTGAGGGCAGTGTACGCAAGGCGGGCAACCGGGTGCGTATCACTGCGCAGTTGATCAATGGAGAGACCGGCCACCATGTGTGGGCCGAGCGCTACGAAGACGTGATGAGCGATGTGTTCGAGCTGCAGGAGCGCATCACCCGGCAGGTGGTTAGCAGCATGGTGGTGGAAATCGAGACGGAGGAGATGCGCCTGCTCGATCGTGGGTGGCGCCGCTACGCGGAGGCGGACGACATCGCATTGCGGGCAAACAAAGCGATTACCGACAGCGTATCGCAGGGCCTCCCGGAACTCGCGCTCAAAGCCATCGAGCTGGCCGAACAGTCGATCGAAAAAAATCGCAGCTGCCAGCGAGCCTGGTATGTGCTGAGCGTAAGCAATACCTATCGCCTCTTCATGACCTGGGCTCGGGATCGAGCAGCCGTTCTTGCGGACGCGCGCCGCGCGTCCGACATGCTGATGCAACTCGCGCCCAATGACAGCCGCTCCTGTATGCAGCGCGCCATGGTCGAGTCGATGGCAGGTGAGTTCGCGGCCAGCACCGCAAACCTGCGGCGGGCCCACGCAATGAACCCGAACGACGCGATAGTCCTGTTTTTCCTCTCGCAAGCCGAGGCGTCTGGCGGCAACGTGGAGAGCGCAAAGTCGCTCGCTGCCCAGGCGTTGCGCATGAGCCCCAGAGACCAATGGGTCGGCGCGGCATATCTTGCGTGCGCGATGTGCGCCTTCATCGAAGGGGACCTTCCCGCGTTGTACGAACAGGCTGCGCTCGCCATTCAGACCCAGCCGAATCAACCGATGAGACGCGTGCTGATGATCGCCTATGCGCAGCAGGCCGGTGACGCGGCCCTGCTGCGTATGCAGACCGAGAAACTGCAGAGTCTGGCGCCGAACTTCATTGCGGGTGTGCTACGCGGCGACTTCCGTTTCTTCTACAGGCCGGAGCATATGCAGATGCTACTCGACTGCCTGCAAAAGGCCGATCTGGCAGGTCCGGTCGCGACGGCCTTACGCTAGACAATCGCTGCGACAGGCCATCCGAGAACTCTATTTCCTGGGTCTTGCGGATGACCGCTGTGGGTTGCAGCCCTTGGCGGCGGTCCGCCAGTTCGCCAGAAAACTGCGGTTCGCGACGCGCGCTGGCGCTGGCACCCCAGCTGGCAGCGCGATGGCTGAGAACAGTGCGGGCAGAGCTCTGTGTGTCCCGTTCAATTGACTCCCTGCGGTAGCCACCGCAACGCGTCAGCACCGTGATCGGAGGGCGAAGCGCCCGGTCAACCCAAGTCTGAAATCTGTCTACGCTCGAACGTTTGCTTTCAGGAAAACCGACCGTCCGCTTCGGGTCGTTTTCAGTCGGTCAGCGCAAACGGCCGCTATCGGCCATAACCGGCCGGTCGCAGCTGCCCTCCAATTCGCCCGAAAGCTGCCGGTCGCAGCCCCTATCGGATCACCTCGTCCGCCTGCACCAGCACCGATTTCGGGATCGCCAGGCCGAGCGCGGTGGCGGTCTTGAGATTCACGAACGTCTCAAATTTGGTCGGCTGCTCCACCGGCAGGTCCGCGGGCCTGGCGCCCTTGAAGATCTTGTCCACATAGTGGGCGGCCCGGCGGAACATCGCCTGGAGGCTGGGCCCGAGGGAAACGAGGCCGCCGTCGTCCACAAACCGGCGGATGTCGTACATCGCCGGCAGGCGGTGCCTGGCCGCCAGGGCGACGATCAGTTTACGATTGTCCGAAGTGAACGGGGCCTGCTGCACGACCAGCATCTGGGCGCCCGCGCGTTGCATGTTGGTGAACGCGCCCTCCAGCGCGCCCGCCTCGTTGACTTCGTGGACAGTGAGCGTCAACCCCATCTGCTGCGCGACGGTGCGTATCTGAGCAAGCAGAGGCACGGTGGCGGGGGTGCCTTTCATGGCGAGGACGGCGACCCGGGTCGCCTTGGGAACGAACTCGCGCAACAGCTGGACGCGCTTGCCCGTCAGGTCGGTCGACAGCATGCTGAGCCCGGTGAGGTTGCCGCCGGGGTGCGCGAGGCTCGCGACCAGGCCCTGGCCGACCGGATCGGCCGTCGCCGCAGTGACGATGGGGATGGTGCTGGTCGCGGCCTTGGCCGCGGCCGGCGGCAACCCGGAGTTCGTCACGATGACGTCCACCTTGAGCTGCACCAGCTCAGCCGCCATGGCCGGCAGGCGATCGTCCGCTCCCGCAGACCAGCGGTACTCGATCGAGAGATTGCGCCCTTCGGTGTAACCCAGGATGCGCAGTTCGTCGCGGAAGGCGTCGGAGTTTTCAAACGGCCCGGACTGAGACGACAGGAATCCGATGCGCCAGACCCTGCCCGGCTGCTGGGCGAAGGAAGCGAGCGGCGCAACGCCAAGCGCGATGAGTGCAAGGAGTGATTCCCGCCTGTCCATCCGGTTCCCTTCAGGTTGGGATCGGAGGGCGGAATGCCAGCTAATCCAAGTCTGACGTCAGTCTACCTTTGAATGGCCGCTTTTCGGAAAGCTGACCGGCTGCTTTGGGTCGAAAGCGGACGTTCATAAATCAGTTTTTTGGCACGAGGTTTAGTGACACGAAGCCCAGCGAAGCAACTGCATCATCTGGTTGCGCTTTTGCCGGAGCTAGAAAAGTTGCGGCGCAATTTCAATGCGACTGTTGATTTCCACGCAAATCCGACCCGGGGTTTTGATCGGAAACCCGGAGCCGGCCAGTGCTATAATCTTACCAATAGTCTATCGATACGTTAAAGGTATGAATATGGCCTCAAGCGCAACGCTTTCGACGAAGTACCAGATCTCCATTCCCAAAGCCGTGCGCGATGAACAGCGCTGGGAGGCTGGCCAGGAATTCGTCTTCATCCCCAAAGGCAAGGGCGTCCTCGTCATGCCCGTGCCTGAACTGCAACAGCTCGCGGGGCTGGCTAAGGGCGCCAAGCGGGGGAATTACCGGGATCGCAAGGATCGATATTGATGCGGGTTGTCGATACTTCTGCGTGGATCGAGTGGCTGATCGAGGGTCCGTCGCACAAGGTGCTCAAGCAGGCGTTTCCCGAAAAATCCCAGTGCGTAGTCCCGACGATCGTTCAGCTGGAACTGGCGAAGTGGCTCGTGCGCGAGGTCGGCGAGGACGCGGCAGACCAGGCGATCGCCTTTACGCAGAAGTGCGTGGTGGCACCTTTGGATACTCGCACCGCCCTGGCCGCAGCCGACCTGCATCGCCAATACAAGCTAGCGACTGCGGACGCGATCGTCTACGCAACTGCCCTCGAGTACGATGCCGACTTGCTCACCTGCGACGCGCATTTCGAGAAGCTGCCCGGAGTCGTCCTGGTCCGGAAGTCGGCCGCTCGGTGAAGCGCTGCTGAGCTCCCTACGCCTCTCGTGAACCCCCTGCGCCTCACCGCCGCCCGTCGCATCAACCTCGGCAAGCGCGCGGGCGTGGCCTCGGGGCTGCTCGGCATCCTCTGCGTCCTCGCCGAGCTTTGTTTCCTCCTGCCGGACCTGCTGGTCACGCCGGACGCGCTGCCGATGTACAAGGCCAACCTGGGACTGTTTCGCGCCATCCTGCAGGCGGCGATCGTGGCCACATTCGCGCTGGGCTTCTACTCGACGCTGCGCCTGCGCTCCAAGCTCCACGGCCTCGCCGGCATCGCGCTCGGCTCGATCGCGCTGCTCATGGGCGGCGCAGAAGCCGAGGCGATCGACATCGGCCCGCGCGGCTTCGCGGCGGGCCTCGACTACTTCGTCCTCGAGCTGCTGGTGCTGGGGCTCCTCTTCATCCCGCTCGAGCAGATTTTCTCGCTGCATCGCCAGCGCATCTTCCGGCCCGGCTGGCAGACGGACCTCAAGCATTTCTTCGTCAGCCATGCCGCGGTGCAGCTGCTTTCGTTCGCCAGCATGATTCCGGCGCAGGCCGCGTTTGCGTGGGCGCTGCAATTCGAGTTCCAGAAGCTTATCGCCGCGCAGCCGCTCGCGCTGCAGTTCGTCGAAATCCTGCTCACCGTGGACCTCATGACCTACTGGGTTCACCGCACCTTCCACAAGGTGCCTCTGCTCTGGAATTTCCACGCCATCCACCATTCGAGCCGCGAGATGGACTGGCTCGCGGGGTCGCGAATGCACGTCGTCGACGTGCTGGTGACGCGCTCCGCGGCCTTCATCCCGGTGTTCGTGCTCGGCTTCGCGCCGTCGGCGCTCTACGCCTACCTCGTCTTCGTGTCCTTCCACGCGGTGTACATCCATGCCAACGTGCGCTGGCGCTGGCCGGGCCTGCGCTGGGTGATCGCGACGCCGGAGTTCCATCATTGGCACCACACCTCGGACGAGGAAGGCCTCGACAAGAATTTCGCCGGCTTCCTGCCGATGTGGGATGTGCTCTTCGGCACCGCGCACCAGCCGGCGCACTGGCCGAAAAACTACGGCACGGTCAAGTTCCAGCCGCCGGAGACCTGGACCGGCCAGCTCCTCTACCCGTTCCGGCGGCACGGGGCGCAGACGCCCTATGGTTGAGCGTGGCTGACCTCGCGCACTACGCGCCGCTGCATCGGCGGATCGAAACGCTCGGGCTCGGCGTGTTCGCCGCTCTCGCCGCGTTCTGCGCCTGGCGAATGGCGGCCACGCATCCTGTTTTGATCGCTGCGGCGGCACTCTCAGGCTGGCTTGCGACGGATTTCTTAAGCGGCCTCGCGCACTGGGCCGGCGACACCTGGGGCAGCACGCGCACGCGCTATGTCGGCGGCTGGTTCATCCGCCCTTTCCGCGAGCACCACGACGACCCGCGCGCGATGGTGCGCCATGACTTCTTCGAGACGAACGGTTCGAGCGCGCTGGCCGGGATTCCGCTGCTGGTCATTGCCGCGCTGCTGCCGCTGGAAAGTTCGCCCGGCTCATTCGCGCAAGCATTCCTGCTGTTCCTCGCGCTCGGCGGACTGGTGGCGAACCAGTGCCACAAATGGGCGCACCAGAAGGACGAAGAAAGGAGCGCCTTTGCGCGCGCTGCGCAGCGCTTCGGCCTCGCCCTTTCCCCGGAGATTCACCGCCGCCATCACGCGCGCCCGCACGATTCGTTCTACTGCACGGCCAGCGGCTGGACGAACCACCTGGTTGAGTCCGCCGGATTCTTCCGGCACCTCGAGCGGATCGTCGGCACTCTGACCCATGCAATCCCTCGCAAGGACGCCTGAAGATGGCCCTGCTTGGCAAAGCCGCGATGCTCCTCTCGTTCGACATTGCGCAACCTGCGATCGTCGAGCACGACGACTGGCATACGCACGAGCACTTCCCGGAGAGGCTTTCGATCCCGGGTTTCCTGCGCGGCTCTCGCTGGATCAACCGGGAAGGCTGCCCGCGATATTTCGTCATGTACGAAGTCGCCGACCTCGATGTGCTGGCCTCCACGCCTTACTTCGAGCGCCTCAACAGCCCGTCGCCATGGACTTCGAGGATGATGGCGCACTACCAGGGCATGACGCGCGGCTTGTGCCGCGGCGCGGGAAGCTTTGGCGCAGGTCTCGCGCAGGCCGTGCTTTTCATTCGCTTCAAGCCCGCCGCGGGCAAGGAGGCGTCGCTTCGGCAATGGCTGCTGGGCGAGGCATTGCCCGGGCTTCCGATGCTGCCGGGCCTCGTCGGCGCGCATCTTTTCGAAGGCGCGCTTGCCGCGCCGCTCACCAACGAGCAGCGCATTCGCGGAAAGGATGCGGCGGTGGATTGCGCGGTTGTCATCGGCGGTTACGACGAAGCGGTCCTGGAGAAGCTCGGCAATTCTGCGTTGAACTGCGAAGCATTCGAGCACCGCGGTGCCACGGGCGTTTCTGCCGGTCTCTACCGCATGGCGTATTTGCTCAGCAAGGCGGACGTGGCGGCGTAGGTCCTAGCGGCCTTTCCAGTCCGGCTTTCGCTTCTCGGCAAACGCGCGCGGCCCTTCGACATAGTCCGAGGAAGCCTTCCACGCCTTGACCACCGGGTAGTCGTTCTGCGCCCGGAGCGCCGCTTCCAAGGAGGACTCGTCCAATCCGCGCATCGCAACTTCCTTGGAGGCGCGCACGGCCATCGGGCTGCACTCGAGGATCCAGCCGGTCCACTTGCGCGCAGCGGCCATGAGATCGGCAAGCGGGACGACTTCGTTGACGATTCCCAGCGCCAGCGCTTCCTTCGCATCGACGCGCCGCCCGGTGAGGATGATCCCCATCGCCGGCTTGAGGCCGATCTGCCGCGGCAGTCGATGCACGCCGCCGGCAAAAGCCACGAGGCCGACGCGGGGTTCAGGGAGCGCGAACACGGCGTTCTCGGAGGCGACGATGAGATCGCAGGCCAAAGCGGTCTCGAAGCCGCCGCCCATCGCCGCGCCGTTCACTGCGGCAATCACCGGCTTGGAGAGGTCGAATCGGGAGGTCAGGCCGGCGAAGCCGCTTGCCGGGCGCTCGGTGGGCGCGCCGCTCGCGATGTACTTGAGGTCGCTACCGGTGCAGAAAGCCCGCTGGCCGGCGCCGGTGACGATCGCCACCCATTGCTCCGGGTCGGCCGCGAACTCGTCGAAAACGACGGACAGTTCCCGATGCGCGGGCGGATGCAACGCGTTCATGACCTCGGGCCGGTTCAAGGTGACGATGGTGAGGCGCCCTTCGCGGGCCACCGTGCAGAATTCATGCGCCAAGTCTTCCTCCTCGTTTCGCGCTCCGTGCTGCAGATTATCGCCCCGCGGACGCCCGCTTCGCGGCAAACTTACGCATCCATGAGAATACAAAAGGAGGCAACAATAATGATCGCCCGCCTGCTGGCCGCCGCCCTCACAACGGCTGCCCTGATGTCGCCCGCCGTATCCCACGCGCAAGGATTTCCGTCCAAGCAGGTGCGCATCGTCGCGCCTTTCCCGCCCGGCGGCGGGGCCGACCTTTCCGCGCGCCTGCTGGCCGACCACCTCGCCAAAAGCTTTGGCCAGCCGGTAGTGGTCGAAAACCGCCCGGGCGGCAGCACGATCATCGGTGCCGAGTTTGTCTTTCGCTCGCCTCCCGACGGCCACACGATCCTGGTGGTGTTTCCGAGCTTCATCGTCAACCCGTTGCTGCGCTCGAACATGCCGTTCAAGCCGCTCGAGGATTTCAAGGCGGTCGGGCAGACGCTGGCGGTGCCGATGGTGATCGCGGCGCATCCGTCCGTGCCGGCGAACAACCTGAAGGAGCTGATCGCGCTCGCGCGCGCGAAGCCGGGCGAGCTTTCGTACGGCACGCCCGGCCTTGGCACCACCCACCACGTCATGGGCGAGTTGCTCAAGCTCACCGCGAAAATCAATCTCACGCACGCGCCTTTCCAGGGCGGCGGGCCGGCGATGGCGGCGGTCACCGGCGGTCATATCCAGCTCGTCTACGGCAATGCGAACGAGGTCGCGCCTTCGTGGAAAGGCGGGAAGGTCAAGCCGCTCGTGGTGACGTCGGCTGAACGCGCCGAGGTGCTGCCGGACACGCCCACGATGAAGGAGAGCGGCTTCCCGGAGCTCGAAGCCACCAACTGGAGTGGCTTCGTCGTGCCGGCCGCGACGCCGACGGCGGCGATCGCCCGATTGAACCGCGACCTCAACGCAGCGCTGGCGAACCCGGAAGTGCGCGAGAAATTTCGTGGATTCGGCATGATCCCGAGCCCGAGCACCCCTGAGCAGTTCCAGGCTTTCATGCATGCGCAAACTGCGCTGTACGCCCGGGTGGTGAAAGAAGCGGGCGTAAAGGTGGAGTAGTCTGCGGCTTAATTTCCCGCCGTGATCTTGTTCTCGCGCACCACCCTGCCCCAGCGCTCGACTTCATTCGCGACGAACTTTTGCAACTCGGCCGGCTGCGAGAGCGACATCACGAGGCCCTGGCCGGCGAGCTTCTCGTTGACGCCCGGATTGCGCAGGGCGCCGGCGAATTCGGCATTCATGCGCGCGATGATCGGCGCAGGCGTCTTCGCGGGCGCGAGCACGCCCCACCACGCTTCCGCTTCCATGCCCGGCAGGCCGGACTGGATCACCGTCGGCACGTCTGGCAGGCTCGCGAAGCGCACGGGCGAGGTTACCGCCAGCGGGCGCAACTTGCCCGACTGGATGTGCGGCGCGAAAAGCGCGACCGAAGCGATCGAAACCGGCACGTGCCCGGCGACCGAATCGGTAATCAGCGGGCCGCCGCCCTTGTAAGGCACGTGAGTCATCACAAAGCCGTTCTGCTTTCCGGCCATCGACATGAAGAGATGGGCGAGACTTCCCGAGCCGATGGTGCCGTAGCCCACCGAATCCGGCTTTGCGCGCGCCGCGGCCAGCACGTCGCCGAGCGTCTTGTAGGGCGTCGAAGGGTGCGTCGTGATCACCATCGGCGACTTGCCGATCAGCATGACCGGCGCGAGGTCGTTCAGCGTGTCGAACTGCATGTTCGGGATCAGGCTCGGGTTCACGCCGTGCGTGTCGAAGACGACCGCGAAGGTGTAGCCGTCGGGCGGCGCTTTGGCCACCACGGCGGTGCCGATTGCGCCCGAGGCGCCGGCGCGGTTCTCCACCAGAACCTGCACGCCGAGCGCCTGTTGCAGGTGCGGCTGCACATGGCGCGCAATCTGGTCGGTCGTGCCGCCGGGCGGGAAAGGCACGACGAGCCGGATCGGCTGCGAGGGCCACGCCTGCGCGCTGACGGCGATCGGCACGGCCAGTGAAGCGGCAGCGCAGAGTGCTGCCACAAGAGTTCTTGTTGTCATGTCGCCTCCTTGGGATTTGTTATTGTGGCCTGCGTGCCATGAACTTCGGCGCCATTTTCGCAAGCCGCTCGTCGTCTATGCGTCCGCTGCGGGTCATGTAGTCGTAGGCGAGTTCCCATGGGTCGAGCTTCATCTTCTCAGGGAAGCGCTCGTACCAATACGAGGAGGCATTTGCCGCCGCGTGGAGTTTCTCGGCGATCGGGCGGCGCTCGCGCTCGAAGGCGGCGAGGACCGAGGGGACGTCGTCGCCTGCTTCGCCGAACGCGCGATCGAGTGCGATCGCGTCCTCGAAAGCAGTACGCGTGCCCGAGCCGATCGAAAAGTGCATTGTGCGCAGCGCGTCGCCAATGAGCACTGCGGGGACGCCCTCCTTGGTGCGGGCTGACCAGTGCGTGTTCGACAGCAGCGGGAACTGCCGCCAGATCGACTTGTTCGACACCAGCGGATGACCGCCGAGATCCGGCGCGAACACCTTCTCGCAGTAGGCGCGTGACGCCGTATCGTCCATAGCGTCGAGGCCCGCGCGGCGCCACGTGGGCGCATCGCATTCGACGAGGAAAGTGCTCATGCCAGGCGAATAGCGGTAGTGATGCGCGACGAAGGCGCCGTCGGCGTTCTCGCGGAAAGTAAGCGTGAGGCACTCGAACACCTGGGCGGTGCCATACCACGCGAAGCGGTTCTCAAGCCATTCGATCTTCGGGTCGAACTGGCTGGTGAGGCAGCGGCGCACGAGCGAATTCGAGCCGTCGCCGCCGACGATGAGGTCGGGCGATCCAAGCTCCTCCAGCTTTTCGACCTGCCGCGAAAAATCGACTCTGACCCCATTTTCCCTGCAGAGGTCCTGGAGGAACCGATTGAGCGAGAGGCGCTGGATCGACGAGAAGCCATTGCCGTCGATGTCGACTTTCTCGTCGCGATGGACGATGCGCTGCATCGGCCAGCTTTCCATGCGGCCGGTGAGCTGCGCATGCAGGTCCGGCGCGTCGCGCTCGAGGAAGGCGAGCGCGCCCTGCGAGAACACCACGCCGAAGCCGAAAGTCGCGTCGGCGGGATTCTGCTCCACGACGCGCAGGTCCCAGCCCGGGTTGCGCCGCTTTGCCAGCAGCGCGAACAGCAGCCCGGCTGGCCCGGCGCCGAGGACCGCGATCTTCACTCGACCTGGATCTTTGCCGCGTCGATCACGCGTGTCCACTTATCGGTCTCGGCGGCGATGAATTTCGCGGTCTCTGCCGGCGAGTTCAGCACCGCGTTCGCGCCCTGAGCCTTCAGCTCCTCGGTCGCCTCCGGCGAGAAGATCGCGCGGCGCAAATCCGACTGGATCTTGTCGGCGACGCCGGGCGGGAGGCCGCGCGGCGCGGCGAGCGAAAACCACGCCGTGGCCGCATAGCCCGGCACCGTTTCGCCGGCGGTCGGCACGTCGGGCAGCGAGGCCTCGCGC
>JANMDK010000323.1:0-19523 GCA_031376265.1 Pseudomonadota bacterium | reverse complement strand
GTCTCGGACGAAGGGCTCTTCCGCAACTTCGCCGAGGTCATCGAGCGCGTCGGCGACGACCGCCTGCGCCTTTACCTGTATCACATCCCCCCGGTGTCGAACGTGCCGATCACGCTGGGCCTCATCGAGCGGCTGCTCTCCAAGTACCCCGGCATCATCGCGGGCGTGAAGGACTCGTCCGGCGACTGGTCGAACACCAAGGCGATGCTCGACGCGTTTGCCAAGAACAATTTCGACGTGTTTGCAGGCTCCGAGGTTTTCCTGCTCGACAACATGCGGAACGGCGGCAAGGGCTGCATCACCGCCACTGGCAACGTGAACCCCGGCCCGATCGACAACGTATTCCGCAACTGGCGCGGGACGGAGGCCGACAAGCTGCAGGCCGGCATCACCGCCACGCGCAACATCGTGCAGAAGGTGCCGATGATCCCGGCGCTCAAGGCGATCATTGCCCACTTCGGCAACGATCCGCAGTGGAAGCCGGTGCGCCCGCCGCTCACCGAGCTCTCCGCTGCGCACGAAGAGCAGGTGATCCGCGAGCTCAAGGTCGCCGGCTTCTCGATGCCCGGGCTCTAAGCCGTGCCGACTGCGCTGGTCACTGGCGCGGGGCGCGGCATCGGCCTTGCGACCACGAAGGCCTTCCTCGGCGCGGGCTGGCGGGTCATTGCGCTCGACAAGGTATTCCCGGCGGCCTTCGACGCAGTAATCGACAATGCAGGCGAAGTCGAGCGCATCCAGTACGACCTCACGGACATCGCCGGCATCCCGGCGCTGGTGGCCCGCCTTGGCGAGATCCACACCCTCGTCAACAACGCCGGGGTGCTGTATTGCGACCCCTACGAGGCCATCCCGGAGGCCCATAAACGGGAGATCCTCGCGGTGAACATCGAGGCGCCGGCCGCGCTGATCGCCTCGCTCAGCGCCCAGATGATGGCGCGCAAGCAGGGCCGCATCGTGAACGTGGGGTCGGTCGCCGCTTTTACCGGCCACCCGGACCTCTGGTACGGCATCACCAAGGCCGGCCTCCTGAACCTCACCAAGAGCTGGGCAAGCCAGCTGGGCCGCCATGGGATCCTGGTCAACGCGGTCGCCCCCGGGCCCACCCACACCGACATGTACGAGCAGCTGCCCCAGTCGCGCAAGGACATGGTGGAGCGCACGGTCTATTCCGGCCGGGCCGCCCGCCCGGACGAGGTGGCGGCCACGATCCTGTGGCTGGGCAGCCAATCGCCCGACTATGTGTGCGGGACAACTGTCGACTGCAACAACGGCTCGTATCCTCGTTAAACGTCCCGGCTGACGCCGGCTTCAGGTGCCTGACCGAGTTTTGCAGTTTGTCCAGCCGAGTTGCCCCAAAATGGGTACAGTTCCACCGGCGCACAGGACAATGAGAATATACCCGCCCCTCCTTCGGTTTCCACTCGTGGCTTTGTTGCTGGCGGGCCTCGCTGCGCCTGCCTCGGCGCAAACGACCAACGTGGAGCAGGCCGCCGCCCTCAGCGGCAAGGTGATGGGCGCCGCCAAAGCCTGCGGCCTGAACGCCGAACGCATCCGCCGGACCTCCGATCGCCTGATGACCGTCCTCGGCAGCAAGTCCACGTCGGCCGCCGAAATGCACTCGGCCAAGCACTACTTCGCGACCATGCAGCCGGTGGGTGCCGAGGAAGTGCGCGGGGAGCGCTCGCGCTGCGCCGCCGTCCACGTCGAATTCAGCGAGATCGAAGTAAAGCTGGGCCGCGCCCCTTTGGCAGACCGTGACCCGCTCGCCGTGAAACGCGGCGTCCCGGCCCTTGGCGCGCTGAAGCACTAGGCTTGCCCCCGTTAGAATGTCCCTCCGGTCCAAGGAGGGGCCTTCGATGAATCCAAAAAACAGTATTCGCATCGCGCTCGCCGTGGTGCTTGCGTCGGCCTGCGCCGTCGTCAATGCGCAGGCCTGGCCATCCAAGACAGTGCGCATCGTGGTGCCCTTTTCGCCGGGCGGCATTGCCGACAACAGCGCGCGCACGATCGCCGACAAGCTCGGCGCCAGGCTCGGCCAGCCGGTGGTGGTCGAGAACCGCCCCGGCGCCGCCGGCAACATCGGCGCGGAGCTCGTGGCCAAGAGCCAGCCCGACGGCTACACGCTGCTGCTCGGCTATGACGGCACCATCGTCGTCAACCCGCATATCTATGCCCGGCCCGGCTTCGACCCGCTGCGCGATTTCGCGCCGATCACCAAGCTCGGCGATGCCGGGGTCATCGTCGTCGCACACCCGTCGGTGCCGGCGAAAGACCTGCGCGAGCTGATCGCGCTGGCCAAGGCCAAGCCCGGCTCGTTTTCGTATGGCTCGGCCGGCACCGGTAGCAGCGCGCACCTCGCGTGCGAGATGCTCAGCCAGCGCACCGGCACCGGCCTCGTCCACGTGCCGTACAAAGGCGGCGGGCAGGCGATTGCGGACGCGGTCGGCGGCCAGATCCCCCTCGCGTGCACCGCGGTGGCGGGCTCGCAGCAGTTCATGAAGACCGGGCGGCTCAAGGGACTCGGCTTGTCGAGCGCGACGCGCGCCGCCGGCGCCCCCGACGTGCCGACCTTCATCGAGAGCGGCCTGGCGGGCTTCGTCGTCGACTCGTGGGTCGGCCTGCTGGCGCCGACCGCCACGCCCCGCGCAATCATCGAGCGGCTGCAGGCCGAGACCTCTGCGGTCCTGCAGATGCCCGACGTGAGGGAACGCTACTCGGTGCTCGGCATCGATCCCGTGGGCAACAAGCCAGAGGAGTACGCCGCGCAGATCCGCGCCGACCTGGCGCGCTGGGGCCCGGTGGTCAAGCAAGCCAACATCCGCATCGAGTAACCATGAAAACGCTCAGGAGCCTGCTGGAGCAGAAGGAATTCATCGTCGCGCCCGGCGTGTACGAGATGTTCTCCGCCCGGATCGCCGACCGCATGGACTTCAAGGCGCTCTACATGACCGGCTACGGCGTGTCGGTCTCGCACCTTGGCCTCGCGGACGCCGGCCTGGTCACGTACCGCGACATGGTCGAGCGCGCGCGCACGATTGCCTCCGGCGTCTCCAAGCCGCTGATCGCGGACGCGGACACCGGCTTCGGCGGCCTCATCAACATCCGCGAGACGGTGCGCGGCTACGAAGCCGCCGGCGTGCAGGCCATGCAGATGGAAGACCAGGAGATGCCGAAGAAATGCGGCCACACGCCGAACCGCCGCGTGGTGCCGCTCAAGGACATGCTGAAGCGCATCGAGGTCGCGCTCGATGCGAGGCGCAGCAAGGATTTCCTGCTGATCGCGCGCACCGACGCGCGCACCGGCCTGGGCCTGGACGAGGCGATTGCGCGCGGCAAGGCCTTCGCCGAAGCCGGCGCCGACATCGTCTTCGTCGAATCGCCCGAATCGGAAGACGAGTTCAAGCGCGTCGGCGAGGCGCTGCGCGGCAAGGCGTGGCTGCTCGCGAACATGGTGCCGCCGGGACGCTCGCCGGAGATCTCGCGCGAAAAGCTGATCGAGTACGGATTTTCGATCGCGATCTACCCGAGCGCCGGCATGGCCGCGGCCTGCGCCGCACTCGAAGGCGCGTACACGCACCTGCAGAAGAACGGCCGCACGCAAGGCAGCCCGGTGCCGGTCTGGGACATGCACCAGATGCACGACCTGGCCGGATTTCCCGACGTCTGGGCGTTCGAGAAAAAGTACACGGAGACGTAATGGCTGAAACCCTGTCTGCCAGGACCCTGTTCGAAAAGATCTGGGACGAGCACGTCGTCGCCGACCTCGGCGGCGGCGCGCATTTGCTGCACGTCGACCGCCACTACCTGCACGAGTTGTGCGTGAGCCGCGGCTTTCCGACGATGCACAAGCGCGGCCTCGAGGTGCGCAATCCGGACCTCACCTTTGCCGCGCCGGACCACATCGTTTCCACCGCGCCCGGCCGGACCGGAGGCGCCTTCCCATGGTCGATCAAGGTCATGGACACGATGCGCATCGAGACCGAAAAAGCCGGCATCCGGATGTTCGACATCGGCGAGGAAGGCCAGGGCATCCTGCATGTCATCGGCCCGGAGCTCGGCCTTACGCTGCCGGGCACGACGGTGGTCTGCGGCGACAGCCACACCTGCACCAACGGCGCGCTGGGCGCGCTGGCCTTCGGCATCGGCATCAGCGAGGTCGTCCACATCCTCGCGACCCAGACCATCGTGCAGAGGAGGCCGAAGACGATGCGCGCGATGCTGGAGGGCACGCTGTCGCGCGGCGTGTACTCGAAGGACCTGATCCTCGCGCTGATCGGCAAGGTCGGCGCAGCCGGCGGCGCGGGCTACGCGATCGAATACGCCGGCAGCGCGGTGCGCGCGCTGGAGATCGAGGCGCGCATGACGCTCTGCAACCTCTCGATCGAGCTCGGCGCCAAGATCGGCATGGTGGCGCCCGACGAAAAGACCTATGCCTACGTCAAGGGCCGCCGCTTTTCTCCAAAGGATGCGCAACTCGACGCCGCGCTGGCGCACTGGAAGACGCTGCCGACCGACGAAGGCGCGACTTTCGACCGCGAGGTCTCGCTCGAAGTCTCGGCGCTCGCGCCGCAGGTCACCTGGGGCACCAGCCCCGAGGACGTGATCGGCATCGACGGCCGCATCCCGGAGCCCGGCCACGCATCGAAGACCGATGCGCTCGCCTACATGGGTCTCACCGCCGGCGACAGAATCGCCGGCACGAAAGTGGATCGCGTCTTCATCGGCTCGTGCACCAACTCGCGGATGTCGGACCTGCGCATCGCGGCCGACGTCGCGCGCGGGCGCAAGGTGGCGAAGCACGTCGAGGCGTGGGTGGTGCCCGGATCGGTCGGCGTGAAGAACGAGGCCGAGGCCGAGGGCCTGCACGAAGTCTTCCTCGCCGCGGGCTTCCAGTGGCGGGAACCCGGCTGCTCGATGTGCGTCGGCGTCAACGAGGAACTCGCGGCGCCCAAGGCGCGTTGTGTCTCAACCTCCAACCGCAATTTCGTCGGCCGGCAGGGCCCCGAAGTGCGCACCCACCTGGCCAGTCCCGCCATGGCCGCGGCCGCGGCGATCGCCGGCGAGATCACCGACGTGCGCCAGCTCCTGAGGTAGCCATGGAAAAATTCGAGGCACTGACCGCAACTGCGTGCTACTACCCGCGCGCCAACGTCGACACCGACCTCATCATCCGCGTCGAGCGCTGCGCCCGGGTGGAGAAGGAAGGCCTCGGCCGCTACGCGTTCGAGATGGTGCGCTTCCTGCCGGACGGTTCGGACAACCCGGACTTCCCGCTGAACCGGCCCGGCTACCGAGACGCGAAGATCCTCGTCGGCAACATCAACTTCGGCTGCGGCAGCTCGCGCGAGATGGCCGTGTGGGCGATTGCCGGCCTGGGCATCCGTTGCGTGATTGCGCCCTCGTTCGGCGACATCTTCTTCGGCAACTGCTTCCAGAACGGCCTCCTGCCGATCGTGCTGCCGCTGCCCGCGGTGGAGAATCTCGGCGCGCAGCTCGCCGCCGATCCCGCCAAGGCGACGGTCACGGTTGACCTCGCGCGGCAGAAAGTCGTCACGCCCTCAGGCGAGGAACTGGCGTTCGAGATCGAGCCCCTGCGCAAGCGCGCGCTGCTCGAAGGCCTGGACGAGATCGGCCTCACCCGGCTGCGCGAAGCCGAGATCGCCGAGTTCCAGCGCAAGGACCGCGTGAAGCGGCCCTGGGTCTACGTCTGAAAGTCGAACTTTTGTTCTTGTAGAGTCAACGCTGGCGCGCCTCTCCGGCCAGTTGGTGTACCGATACCAGTACAACCGCTACGGCGAATAGCCCAACCACCAGCCGGTCGCCGGCGCTGACACGGCCGGCTCGAACTGCCACGCGACACCCGCCGCGGTGTCGTCCCACAGCAGGGTATGCGCAGCGAGATCCCGCGCGTCGTCGCCATCCCACCAGCGCCCGGGCACTGCGGTAAACAGCGCGCGGACACGAAAGCCTTCGTTCCACGGCGTGCCGGGCGAGTGCGGCCTCATCTCGCAGCGCCCGCCACGCGCCATGAGGTTCAGGTCGCGCGTCGGCCCGGCGACCAGGCGGCAGCCGCGCGCCTCGACGCCGTCGAAACGCACCGGCGGATCGCCCATCCCTAGTTGGCGCGGGGCGCCATCGAGGTCGAGGATTACGCCGTTCCCGGTGACGACCGCGAACCAGCGCTCGACGCCGGGAAACGAAGAAAACAGGCCGTCGGCCGAGATGTCGGCCATGCTGATGCGCAGCTTCCAGTCGCCCCCGCCCGGAGGCCAGGCAAGCAGCTCGCGCGTGCTGCCGCCGCCGTTCTTCCAGGGTTGCGGCGGCGTTGCCGCCGCCTCGACGATTCTCGCCGGCAGGCTAGGCCGCCTTGGGCTGGCGGTTCTTGACGAGCTGCGCGTCGACCAGCGCCACCACCTCGTCGATCGCCGCCAGGCGCATGTCCTTCTGCGCCGCGACCTTCTGCACCAGCTTGTCGACGCGCTCGATGTTCGGCGCGCCGCCGTAGAGGGCGCGCGCCGCCGATGAAGGATTCAGCAGGCCCTGCGCGGCCGCCGCGTATTTCTCGAACGGCACGAGGTCCTTCTCGTTCGCGCCTAGCGACACGACGAGCTTGGTCACCCAGCCATAGACCGCACGCGACGTCTCGAGGTCGGAGTGCACCGCGTCCTTGATCGGCCGCGCACCGTCCTTGGTGATGCAGCGGTAATTGCCCGCCATCAGCATCGCCCACTTGGCCAGCGGCACGAAGACCGACTCGTGGACCTTGAGCTTCACCGGCAGCTCGATCTTCCTGCCGCCGTCATCGAAGCGCACGGCTTCGACATCGGCCTCCAGGTCGCGAAGCATCTGGGTGGCGGAGTCCGAGGCGAAGCGAGCCGACTTGAAGTTGGTCGGCAGCCGCACCTGCAGCACGTTGACCTTGTCTTCCGGCGGGCGGAAGGCCTGCGCGTCCGGGCTGCAAAGCGTCATCGAGGCCGGGTCGAAGCTGTCCCAGACCTCGGGGCCCGCATAGCACTCGCGGCAGGCCTTGGCGTCGACGCCGGGGATGCGCGAGAGGTAAGGCAGCGGCGGCATGTTCATGATCGACATGCAGGGCACGCGAGACCTGGCTACCGCATCGAGCAGCTCACGCACGCCGGGCGACTTGTATTGCGGCTCCTGCATTGCGAGCACGACGAGGTCGTAATCCTTCGGGTTTGCGGACTCGGGGCCGCCGGCAGTGAGCTTGCCCGGCGCGTTGCGCGATTCCAGTTGCACGAGGCCCTCGCGCCCCTTGACCGGCATGCGCACGATCGCGCCTTCCGAATTGAACAGCTCCGCCTCCTGCGGCAGGCAGATCAGCTTGACGTTGTGGCCGGCAAGCAGGAGCTTGATGGCGAGCAGCGACCCGTAGGACGCGCCCATGATGAGGATGTTGAGAGGCTTACTCATTGAATGTTGTCTCCGGCTCTGGTGGCCATTGCATTACCTATGGAGTCCCATGCTATGCAATGGGTTGTCACCATGCAATACCGATTGCGCATAGGGTCGCTCCGCGCTGCTGCAGCGCAACCTGATGCTTGGACCTGCGCCTACTTCACGCGATAGATCTCGTCGTCGAAGTTGCCGCGCGATACCGACAGCGACGCGCGCTTGCCGGTCGAGAGGGAGGAAAGGATCGCCTTGTCGCCGCCCTGCTCCCAGAGGACCTTGAAGATCTCGCGCTCCTCCTTGCCCTTGCGCACGATCTTTTCTTTTGCCTCCGACAGCGGCGCGCCGTAGCGCCGCTTGAGGAACTCGGCGACCGGGTTCACTTGGCCGCTGTCGAAGCGCACGTCGAAGCCTCGCACCGAGTTCGACTTGAGGTAGAAGGTGACGCGCGCCTCCACCCCGCCGAAAGGCACCTTGGCATCGTCGCAGCGGCGGTCGGCGGCATCGGATTTCCACTCCAGCGCCTTGCAATGGATGCCGGGGAAGGCTTTCTTGATCGCCAGCTCGTTGTCGCCGAGCTTCACGCCATTGGCATCGAACGCGGCAAGCGCCATTGCTGGCACGAGCAACAGCGCAGCCAGCCCTGCGCGAAGTACCTTCCTCATTTTTCGAGCGCCTTGTGACGGTAACAACTGGTTACGTGATCGTTGACCATGCCGGTGGCCTGCATGAATGCGTACATGATGGTGGTCCCCACGAACTTGAAGCCGCGCTTCTTGAGGTCCTTCGACAACGCATCCGACACTTCGGTTCGCGCGGGTACGTCGCCACGGCCGGATCGCTTGCCCTGCACAGGCTTGTTGCCGACGAAAGCCCAGAGGTATTTCGCGAAGGACCCGAACTCCTTCTGCACTTCCAGGAAGGCCTGCGCATTCGTCACTGCGGACGCTATCTTGAGGCGGTTGCGGATGATGCCGGGGTCGGCCAGCAGGCTGGCTTTCTTCTTCGCGTCGTAGCGCGCCACCTTGCGCGGGTCGAAGCCGTCGAAGACCTTGCGGTAGCGCTCGCGCTTGGCGAGCACCGTGTCCCACGAAAGCCCGGCCTGCGCGCCCTCGAGGATCAGGAATTCGAAAAGCGTGTTGTCGTCGCGCACCGGCACGCCCCATTCGCGATCGTGGTAGTCGATCGCGAGCGGGTTCGAGGGCCAGGCGCATCGCACCTTTGCCGGCTTCTTCTCAGGCGGCGGGGACATTGCGTGCAAATCCAGAGTGAAGATCGAGCATCTTCTCGCGCCACGCGAGGACCGGATCGTCATCGGCCAGCATCTTGTACGGCGTCAGCACGCGCGCCCACTGGAAGACCGAGAACACGATGTAGTCGGCATAGGCCGGCGCAGCGCCGCAGACGAAAGGCTGGCGCTTTAGAGAGGCGCGCAAGGGGTCGAGAGTGCGATTCAGCCGCTCCGCCGCCTTCTCGTGCCCGGCGCGGGTGTCTTCGAGCCTGGCCTTGAGGAAGCCTTCCATCATTGCGCGGAAATAATCGCGGTCGCCCGGATCGATGCGCTCGAGCCCATCGGCGACCACGAGCGGCAGCATCGCTGGCACCAGCGTCCGGTCGGCCCATACGTTGAAGGTGTTACACAGGCCCTGCCCGATCGCGCCGCCAAAGAGCGAGGGGGCCTCGGGGTATTTCATCTCGAGGTACTCGGCGATCTTCCACGAATCGCGCACCACGGTGTCGTAGTCGCGGAGGATCGGGACGGTCTTTCCGCCGGAGAAGGCGATCGTTTCCTTGTCGCACAGGAGCACCGGATGCGACTCGAATGCGAGCCCCTTGTGCGCGAGCGCCATGCGCGTGCGCCACGAGAAAAGGCTGAAGTAGCGGCCGCCGGGGCCTTCGGTTTCGTACAGGGTGATCATGTTTCTATTTTACTGGGACTTCTTTGTTCGCATGCGCACAGACGCGGTCGGGAGAGGCGTACATCCTGCAGTCTCGATCCTTACGTGGTTTGCCCGCTTGGACAGCAAAGACCCCATCGCTTCGCCTACGCTCGAGAGCCGCGCTTTCGTGTGGCTCCTCATCCTGGTCACGATCGCCTTCGTTTGCATCGTTACGCCGCTCTATGGCGCGGTGCTGTGGGGCACGGCGGCGGCGCTGGTCTTCGCGCCAATGCACCGGCGAGTGCTGCGCTCGTTCGACGGACGCCCAACGCTCGCTGCGCTGGTCTCGGTGGGGATCATCTTCACCCTGGTGATCGTGCCGTTGGGAATCGTTGCCGCGTTGCTGCTCCAGGAAGCGGCTGCGCTGCAGGAAGGGCTGAAGAGCGGCGAAGTGAATCTCGGTCGCTACCTGCGCCAGTTCCTCGACGCGCTCCCGTCCTGGGCCACGGGAATCCTCGAGCGATTCGGCCTCGACCAGCAGGGTGCGCTGCAGGAGCGCATCACCACGACGCTCACCAAGTCGAGCCAGCAGTTGGCCGGCCACGCGCTCAACATCGGCCAGAACACGTTCGAGATCGTGGTCGAGTTCTTCGTCATGCTCTACCTGCTCTTCTTCCTTCTGCGGGACGGCGGCAACCTCTCGCGCAGCATCAAGGAGGCGATCCCCCTGCCGCGCGACCACAAGCGCGAGCTGTCCGAGCGCTTCACGACCGTGATCCGCGCGACGGTCAAAGGCAACATCGTGGTGGCCGCGATCCAGGGCTTGCTCGGCGGCCTGGCCTTCTGGTTCCTCGGCGTCCATGCCCCGGTGCTCTGGGGCGTGCTGATGGCTTTCCTCTCGCTGCTGCCGGCGGTCGGTGCGGCAGTGGTGTGGCTGCCGGTGGCCGTCTACCTGATCGCGACCGGGGATGCCGGCAAGGGCTTCATGCTGGTGGCGTGGGGGGTGCTGGTGATCGGGCTGATCGACAACATCCTCCGCCCGATCCTGGTGGGCAAGGACACCCGCATGCCGGATTACGTCGTGCTGCTGACCACGCTCGGCGGCATGGCGATCTTCGGCATCAACGGATTCGTGATCGGGCCGCTGGTGGCCGCCATGTTCATCTCCGCCTGGCACATCTTCACGGTGCGGCGCGCCAAGGAGGCGTAGCGCGCCACTTAGGCCCAGGCGGCCTTCTTCTTGCCGAGCCCGCCGTCCTTGGCTTCGTGCGAAGGCGGGCGCTGCGCGATCTTGCCTGCCGTCCACTCGGCGCGCTCCTGCACCGCCAGGCGATACGCCTGGTCGCGGCCCGCCAGGTAGGGCTTCGGCCAGGACTGTCCCATGTGCTGGTACCAGGCGGAAGCGTGCAAAGTGAAATAGGGGTCGGAAAGATGCGGCCGCGCAAGCGCGACGAGATCCGCGCGTCCCGAGACGACGATGGTGTTGACCTGGTCGGCGTTGACGATGTTGCCGACGGCCATCGTGGCGATGCCGACCTCGTTGCGGATCTTGTCGGAGAACGGCGTCTGGAACATGCGCCCGTAAACCGGCTTCTGGTCGGGCACCACCTGGCCGGTGGAAACGTCGATGAGGTCCGCGCCCGCCGCCTTGAAGAACCGCGCAACCGCAATGAGGTCGGATTCCGACAGGCCGCCCGGCGCCCAGTCGGTGGCCGAGACACGCACCGACATCGGCTTTTCGGCCGGCCAGGCGGCGCGCATCGCCTTGAACACCTCGAGCGGAAAGCGCGCGCGATTCTCGATCGACCCGCCGTATTCGTCACTGCGCTTGTTGGTCAGCGGCGAGATAAAGGAGGAGAACAGATAGCCGTGGGCGCAGTGCAGCTCGAGCATGTCGAACCCGGCTTCGTCGCCGTAGCGCGCCGAGCGCACGAAGTCCTCGACGATCTTGTCCATGTCGGCGCGCGTGAGCGCACGCGGCGTGTGCGAATCCGGCGCGTACGGCAAGGGCGATGGCGCAACGAGGTCCCAGTTGCCGGACTCGAGCGGATGGTCCATGCGCTCCCAGCCGAGCTGCGTCGAGCCCTTGCGCCCGGCGTGGCCGAGCTGCAGGCAGAGTTTCGCCTGCGACTGCGCATGGCAGAAGCCGACGATGCGCTTCCAGGCGTCGCGCTGCGCTTCGTTCCACAGGCCCGTACACCCCGGGGTGATTCGCGCCTCAGGCGAAGGGCAGGTCATCTCGACGAACACCAGGCCGGCGCCGCCGATCGCGCGGCTGCCGAGGTGAACGAGGTGCCAGTCGGTTGGCAGGCCGTCCTCGGCCATGTACTGGTCCATCGGCGAGACCACCACGCGGTTCTCCAGCGACATGCCGCGCAGGCGGAAAGGCGCGAACATCGGCGGCGGCGGGTTCTCCGGGTCCACGCGGTTCTCCGGGTCCATGCCCAGCGCCTTGACCTTGCGCGCGAACCAGCGCGTGACGTCGGCGAGGAATTTCTCGTCGCGCAGGCGCACGTTTTCGTACGTGATCTGCTTGGAGCGCGACATCACCCCGAAGGCGAACTGCAGCGGGTCCATGCCCCAGTAGCGCTTCATGTTCTCGAACCAGGCGAGCGACACGTCGGCTGCGTGCTGGGTTTTCTCCACGTCCTCGCGGCGCTGCGCGTCGTAATGGGCGAGCGACGCCTTCACGTCGATCTTGCGGCGGAAAGCCTCGAAGAGCGCAATCGCGTCTTCCATCGCGAGCTTGGTGCCCGAGCCGATGGAGAAGTGCGCGGTGGCCTTGGCGTCGCCCACCAGCACCACGTTGCCCATGACCCAGGTGGCATTGCGGATCGTCGGGAAGTTGCGCCACAGCGAGCGGTTCGCGGTCAGCCGGTGGCCGGCGAGCTCTTCCTTGAAGATGTCCTCGATCGTGGCGAGCATGGTGGCCTCGTCCATCGCGCTGAAGCCGAATTTCTCCCAGGTATCCGCGCCGGTCTCGATGACCCAGGTTGAGGCGCCCTTCTGGTATTGGTAGCAGTGCGCGAGCACGATGCCGTGCGGCGTGTCGCGGAAAAAATACTTGAACGAGTCCATCGGTCGCGTCGAGCCCAGCCAGGTGAACTTGTTCGGCCGCAGGTCGACGACCGGCTTGAAGTGGTCCTTGTGCGTCTCGCGCACCCGCGAGTTGATGCCGTCGGCCGCGACGATGAGGTCGCTGCCGGCGAAGTCCTCGACACCGCCGGCCTCGTGCTGGAATTCGAGCTTCACGCCCAGGCCCTTGGCGCGATCCTGCAGCAGCTTGAGCAGCGTCATGCGCGAGCAGCCGCAGAACCCGTTGCCGGCGCAGCGGATCGTCTCGCCTTTGTAGACCACATCCACGTCGCCCCAATAGGCGAACGCGCGGCGGATGGCCTCGTAGGAAGGCACGTCGTAGTCGCGGAACAGGCCGAGCGTCTCATCAGAGAACACCACGCCGAAGCCGAAGGTGTCGTCGGCGCGGTTGCGCTCGTAGACCGTGATGTCCCAGGTCGGCCAGTTCTTCTTGGCGAGCAGCGCGAAGTACAGGCCGCCGGGCCCGCCGCCGATGATCGAGACCTTGAGCGGTTTCACGCCGGCACCACGGCCATGGCCTCGATCTCGAGGCGCGCCTCGTCCTCGACGAGCGCGACGACCTGCACGACTGCCATCGTCGGGAAGTTGCGTCCCATGAGCTCCTTGTAGGCGGCGCCCACTTCGGCGCCGGCAGCGAGGTATTCCTGCTTGTCGACGACATACCAGGTGAGGCGAACGATGTGCTCAGGCTTCCCGCCAGCCTGCGCGAGGACTTCGAGGATGTTCTTCAGCGTCTGCCTGAACTGGCCGCCGAAGCTTTTCTCCTCGAACACGCATTGCGCGTTCCAGCCGATCTGCCCGGCGATGAAGACGAGCCTGCCGCCTTCGGTGGCGATGCCGTTGGCGTAGCCGCGCGGCCGGGCCCAGCTCGGGGGTTGCAGTACCTGCATCATGGCCATGTCCTCAGTAATCAGGGTCAGAGTCGAATATTCCGCAGATCGAAATAATCGACTCTGACCCCATTTATTTTCGAAGTTTGCAGCGCTGCAGCTTGCCGGTTTCGGTGCGGGGAAGCGCATCGACGAACTCGACGGCGCGGGGATACTTGTAGGGCGCGATCGCGTTCTTGACGTGGTCCTGGAGCATTTTCGCCACCGCCTCCGTCTTCTGGTAGCCGAGCTTGAGCACGACGAAAGCCTTGACCACCTGCCCGCGCTCCTCGTCCGGCGCGCCGACCACGCCGCACTCGGCCACCGCTTCGTGAGCCATCAGCGCACCCTCCACCTCCGGCCCGGCGATGTTGTAGCCGGCCGAGACGATCATGTCGTCGGTGCGCGCCTGGTAGAAGAAGTAGCCGTCCCTGTCCATGAGGTAGGCGTCGCCGGTGACGTTCCAGCCTTTTTGCACGTAGGTTTTCTGCCGGTCGTCGGCGAGGTAGCGGCAGCCCGTGGGCCCCTTGATCGCGAGCTTGCCGACCACCCCGGGCGCGCAGGGCTTGCCCTTGGCATCGAGGACGGTGGCCTGGTAGCCGGGGATCGCGTAGCCGGTGGCGCCGCGCCGGACCTTTTCCGGCGTATGCGAGATGAAGATGTGGATCATCTCGGTCGCGCCGATGCCGTCGATGATCTCGATGCCGGTCGCATTGCGAAAGAGTTGGCGCGTCGCGTCCGGCAGGGCCTCGCCGGCGGAGACGCATTTCTTCAGCGACTTGAGGTTGTGGCCCTTTGCGAGCTGCGCCATCTGCCGGTAAAAGGTGGGCGCCGTGAAGCAGATCGTCGCCTTGAAGCGCTGGATGGCTTCGAGCAGCCCGTCGGGCGTCAGCCTTTCGAGCAGCACGGTGGAAGCGCCGAAGCGCAGCGGGAAGCAGAGCAGCCCGCCCAGGCCGAACGTGAACGCGAGCGGCGGCGTGCCGCAGAAGATGTCTTCCTTGACCGGCTTGAGGCACGAACGCGGGAAGGCGTCGCACATCGCGATGACGTCGCGATGGAAATGCACCGTGCCTTTGGGCGTGCCTGTCGTGCCGGAAGTAAACGCGATCAACGCCGGATCCTCGGCCGAGGTATCGACGTTGCGGAACGAGCCGGGCTTGCCGGCGCAGAGCGACTCAAGCGATTCCGGCGCATCGTCGTACCAGTACTTCACCTGCCTGAGCGTCTGGCAGCTTGGCAGCGCGAGATCGAGCTCCGCCTGCAGGCGCTTGTCGCAAAGCGCATGCGTGACCTCGGCCTTGCGCACGATGTCGGTAAGCTCCTTGGCCCGCAAGAGCGGCATCGTGCCGACGACGATCCCGCCCGCCTTGAACACGCCGAACCAGCAGGCGGCCATCATCGGGTTGTTCGGCCCGCGCAACAGGACGCGGTTGCCGGGCACGAGGCCCATGTCCTCGACCAGTACGCGCGCGATGCGATTGGCCTGCGCCAGCAGCTGGCCGTAGGTGCACTGGCCGTCGGCTGCGCGGATTGCGACGCGATCCCGCCAGCCGCGGGCAAGCGCCCCGTCGAGGAGCTCGACCGCGCAATTCATGCGCGCCGGATACTTAAGCTCCGGCAGGTCGAAGACCAGCTCGGGCCAGTCCTTGCGCGGCGGCAGGTTGTCGCGCGCGAAGGTGTCTGCGTGGGCGGTGTAGCTCATGCGGCCTTCCCTGCGCCGGCCTTGAGCAGCTCGCGCGCGATGATCATTTTCTGCACTTCGGTTGCGCCCTCGTAAATGCGCAGCGCCCGCACTTCGCGATACAGGCGCTCGACCGGGTGGTCTTTCTTCACGCCAAGGCCGCCGAAGATCTGCACCGCCGCGTCGACGACCTGCTGCGCAGTTTCAGTCGCCTGCATCTTGGCCATGGCGGCCTCGCTGGTGACGCGGCGCTTTTGCACGTCGCGCGCCCAGGCGGCGCGGTAGGTGAGCAGCGCCGCGGCTTCGATGCCGGTGGCCATGTCGGCGAGCTTTGCCTGGGTCATCTGGAAATCGCCGAGCGTGTGGCCGAACATCTTGCGCTCGCGCGAGCGGTTAAGCGCCTCGTCGAGCGCGCGGCGGGCGAATCCGAGCGCGGCGCCGGCAACTGTGGTGCGGAAGACGTCGAGGTTGCGCATCGCCAGCTTGAATCCCTCCCCCTCCTTGCCCAGCAGGTTCGCCAGGGGTACACGGCAATTCTCGAAGCGCAATGTGGCCATCGGGTGCGGCGCGATGATGTCGATGCGCTCGGCCACCGAAAAGCCCGGCGCGTCGGCGTCGACGACGATGGCGGAGATTGCCTTGGTGCCCGGCTGGTCGCTGGTGCGCGCAAAGACTACATAGAAGTCGGCTATGCCGCCGTTGGAGATCCAGGTCTTGGTGCCGTCGATGACCCAGTCGTCGCCTTCCCGACGCGCGCGCGTAGACAGCGCCGCGACATCGGACCCTGCATCGGGCTCGGAGAGCGCAAGCGCGGCGATGGCCGTGCCCGCGGCGACGCGCGGCAGGTACCTTTTCTTGAGCGCATCGCTGCCTTCGAGCGCGATCGGCCCGCTGCCCAGGCCCTGCATGACAAAGGAGAAATCGGCGAGCCCGGCATGATAAGCGAGCGTTTCGCGCAGGAGTGCGATCGAGCGCACGTCGAATTCGGCGCCACCGGGCGCGCAGTGTGCGAGGAGCCCGGACTTGCCAAGGTCGGCCACCAACCGGCGACAGACGGCATCCGCATCGTCGCCATGCGCGTAGCCGAGCCCGGCGACCCACTCGTCGGCTTTCCGCGCAAGCGCGGCGTGGCGGGGCTCGAAGAAAGGCCACTCAAAATGCGCGAAGCGATCCATGCCGTCTAATCGCCCTCGAAGACCGGCTTTTTCTTTGCGACGAACGCGTGATAGGCGCGGTGGAAGTCCTGCGTCTGCATGCAGATGGCCTGCGCCTGCGCTTCCATTTCGATGGCCTCGTCGATGCCCACGTTCCATTCCTGGTGCAGCATTTTCTTCGTCATGCCGTGCGCGAAGGTCGGGCCGGTCGCGAGGCCCTGCGCGGCTTCCATCGCTTTCGCAAAGACCTGGTCCGCCGGCGAGATCGCGTTGAAGAAACCCCACGCGAGCCCCTCGTCGCCCGACATCGAGCGCCCGGAATAAAGCAGCTCGGCGGCGCGGCCCTGCCCGATCACTCGCGGCAGCATTGCGCAGGCGCCCATGTCGCAGCCCGCGAGCCCGACGCGCGTGAAGAGGAAAGCCACCTTGGCCTGCGGCGTGCCGTAACGCAGGTCCGAGAACAGCGCGAGCATCGCGCCGGCGCCGGCGCAGACGCCGTCGATTGCGCTGATCACCGGCTGCGGGCAGGCGCGCATCGCCTTGATGAGGTCGCCGGTCATGCGCGTGAAGTCCATGAGCTCGGGCATCGACATCTTCGTGAGCGGCCCGATGATCTCGTGCACGTCGCCGCCGGAGCAGAAGTTGCCGCCGGCGCCGGTGAGCACGATCGCCTTGATGTCGCTTGCGGATTGCAGCTGGCGGAAGAAATCCCGCAGCTCGGCATAGGACTCGAACGTGAGCGGGTTCTTCTTGTCCGGGCGGTCGATGGTGACCACGCCCACCTTCCCCTCGGCCCGCCAGCTGAAGTGCCTGGGCTTCGAGCCTGCCATTGCGATGCGCTTTTCCTTCATGCCTTGCCCCTTGTTCGGTGCTTAGTAGTCAATCTTCGCGCCCTTGGCGCCTTTGCTTTCATCCGGCCCCGCCGCATGCTGTTTGACCTTGGCCAGCAACCCCAGCAGGTCCTGGTGCTCGCGCCGCGTGAGCCCGGAAAGGAGGCCGATGACCCAGGCCTCGTGCTCGCCCGCCATCTCGGCAAAGGCCTTTGCGCCAGCGCGAGTGAGCTTTATGCGGACGGCACGGCGGTCCGACGGTTGCGGGACCCGCTCCACCAGGCCTTCCTTGACCAGCTGGTCGGTAATGCCGGTGACATTGCCGCCGCTGACCATCATGCGGCGCGAGAGCTCGTTCATCTTGAGGCCCTCGGGATGCCGCTGCAGCTGCGACATGAGGTCGAACCTCGGCAGCGTGGTGGCGAAGCGCGTGCGCAGCTGGTTGCGGACATGGCGCTCGATCAGCTGGGTGCAGGTGAGCATGCGCAGCCACAGGCGCAGGGCGCGATGGTCGTCCGGGCGCGCGGCGGTTTCGCGATCGGCGCCGCGCGGCGGATTCGGGGCGTGCTCCCTCAACATGGCTGCGAGATGCTTCCGGCCTGAATAGAATAGGTCTAAAGCATTTTGTCAGTCGCCGGGCCGCTTGTCACGCTGCGGTGCACCTTGCACCGGGAGGGAGTTCGCGGCGTATTTCGGCATGTTGCAAGGTGTATCAGGATGTTCCAAGGATGGCAGCGGGCGGGTCGCTGCGATATAGTGCCGCCTATGAAAAAACCCTTTGCTTCAGTCCTTTTCGCGGCCCCGCTAGCCCTCCTGCTGGCCGCCGGCGCGGCCCAGGCCCAGTTCAAGGCGCCGGACAGCTCCAAGCCCCGGGATCCGCTCGGCAGCGGCAGCGGGCTTGGCCTCAGCCTTCCAAGCGGAAGCGCGCCCATGGCCCCGTCGAACACCGGTGCCGTGCCTGCGCCGGTGGCTGAAGGCACGCCGACCTCGGGCGAACTGGTGGTGCAGGAGATCGCCAACTGCATGATGGCCGGCCTGCCGACCGATTGGACCATGGCGCAGGTCGACGTGAGGGAAATCTCGCGCAAGGACAAGGTCCGGGAGTTCGAGGCGATCTATTCGTACCTTGACGGTGAAGGCAAGGCCGGCGCTTTCACGCCCTGCGACCAGAAAGAGCCCGCGCTGAACGTCTACAAGCTCAACGGTGCCCTGGACCCGGACAAGCGCAACTGGATCCGGGCCACGATCGTGTTCTCGAAGGAAGGCAAGTTCGAGCTGCAATACGACTACGCGACGGGCAAGGACGCCGACAAGGCCGCTGCGCCCGCTGCGGCGGCAAAGAAAGACGCGAAGAAAGCGCCCGCCAAGAAGAACTGACCGCGCCCGCGGTCAGGCCCGGCGCAGGAAATCGAAATCGCAGCCGTCCTCGGCCTGCATGACGTGGTCCATGTACAGCTTGGCATACCCGCGCTTGGGCGGCTCCACCGGCGGCTTCCACTGCGCTCGGCGCCGTGCAAGCTCGTCCTCGGGCACCAGGAGGTCGATCAGCCTCGCGCTGATTGAGAGCTTGATGCGGTCGCCGTTCTTCACCAGCGCAAGCGGACCGCCGATCGCCGACTCCGGCGAGACATGCAGCACGATGGTGCCGAAGGCGGTGCCGCTCATGCGCGCATCCGAAATCCGCACCATGTCCTTGAGGCCGGCGCGCGCAAGCTTCTGCGGGATCGGCAGGTAGCCAGACTCCGGCATGGCATAGCCGCTCTTCGGGCCGGCGTTCTGCAGCACCATGAAATCGTCGGGCTTGATGTCGAGCTCGGGCGTATCGACGCGCGCTGCAAGGTCGTCGAGCGGAGTAAAGACGACCGCGCGGCCCTCGCGCTCGAACAGCGTGGGGTCCGCGGCCGAGCGCTTGAGGATCGCGCCGTTCGGCGCAAGCGACCCGAACAGCGCGACCAGCCCGCCCTCCTGCTGGTACGGATCGCCGAACGGCCGGACCACGCCCCGGTCCACCCAGCCAGGCTCGCTCTCGAGCCTCTGGCCCATCGTCTCGCCGGTGATCGTGAGGCAGTCGAGATGGAGCAGGGGTTTCAGCTCGCGCAGCACGGCGCCAAGGCCGCCGGCCGCATAGAGGTCCGACATGTAGTGCTGCCCGGTGGGCTTGAGGTCGACCAGCACCGGCGTAGTGTCGGATAACTCGTTCAGCCGGTTGAGGTCGATCTTGACGCCGACGCGTCCGGCGATCGCAGTGAGGTGGACGATCGCGTTGGTCGAGCCGCCGATCGCGAGCAGCACGCGCAGCGCATTCTCGATCGATTTCGCGGTGATGATCTGCGAAGGCCGGATCGGATTGGCCGCGAGCTCCACGGCGCGCTTGCCGCTCGCCTCGGCGGCCCGCAGGCGATCGGAATGCACCGCGGGGATCGCGGCTGTGCCCGGCAACGCCATGCCGAGCGCTTCGGCGATCGAAGCCATCGTAGAAGCGGTGCCCATGACGGCGCACGAACCCGCCGTGGCCGCGAGGTTACCCTCGATCTCGTCAATGCCCGCCTTGTCGACCTTGCCGGCGCGATGTAGGCCCCAGAACCGGCGGCAATCGGTGCAGG
>JANMDK010000313.1:0-12949 GCA_031376265.1 Pseudomonadota bacterium | reverse complement strand
TTCTCGGCAATCGAGATGCTGGTGCTCGTCGGGGTGTTGTTTGCAATCGGTGTATGGGCCTGCGGCATCACCGGCCGGCATCTCGGCATCTCCGATCACGGCGGCATGTGCTGGGACGAAATCGTCGCCTTCCTGCTGATCCTCGAAATCACGCCCGACGAGCTGTACTGGCAGGTGGGCGCGTTCTTCCTGTTTCGCCTGTTCGACGTGGTCAAGCCCGCGCCGATCCGGCAGCTGGAGATGCGCATGAAAGGCGGCTTCGGCGTGATGTTCGACGACATCCTCGCCGCCGGCTATACGTTGCTGACTCTCGCGATCATCAAGCGGATCTGGTTCTGACCCATGGCCAACGACAACTCCGGACGCACTGCGCCAGAACTCGCCGCGATTGCCGGAAGGCTGCTGAAAGCCAAGGGCGAGAAGCTCGTCACCGCGGAGTCGTGCACCGGCGGTGGCGTGGCCGAGGCGATCACCGCGATCTCCGGCAGCTCCGAGTGGTTCGACCGCGGCTTCATCACCTACTCCAACCAAGCCAAGATGGAGATGCTGCGCGTGAAGCCGGCGACGCTCGAGAGCCATGGCGCGGTCAGCGAAGAGACCGCGCGCGAGATGGCGCTCGGCGCGCTCGCCGTCAGCCCCGGCACCGTGTCGGTCGCGGTCACCGGCATCGCCGGACCGACCGGCGGCTCGCGCGCCAAGCCGGTGGGCACGGTGTGCTTCGCGTGGGCGCGCAGCGGCGAGGCGATGCCGAGGTCCGAGACGCGCCGCTTTCCCGGCGACCGCGAAAGCGTCCGGCGCCTCTCGGTGATCCACGCGCTGGAAGGCGTGTGCGGGCTGCTGGACGTCGGTGCCTGAAAGTCGAACTTTGATTTTCGTAGACTCAATGCTGGCGCGGTTCACAGGCCAGTTCGTATTACAGAAAATGGATAACCGATGACCACCCTTTATCTCGTGCGCCATGGGCAGGCGTCCTTCCAGTCGGAGAACTACGACAACCTTTCCGAGCTGGGGCATCGCCAGGCGGCCTGGCTGGGCGAGCATTTCGCCGCGCGTGGCATCGTGTTCTCGCGCGCGATGAGCGGCACGCTGGACCGCCAGCGGCAGACCGCCCGCACGCTGCTCGACGCCATGGGTTCGAGCCTGCCGGTCGCCGAGCATCCGGGCTGGAACGAGTACTCGGGTGATGCGCTCTACAAGGCGCACCACGGCGAGGGCTGGGCCAAGGCGCGGGCCAAGGGCGATGTGCGCGAGTTTTATCGCACGATCAAGCTCGCGCTCGTTGCCTGGTCGGAGGAAAAACTCGTTGGCGACCTGCCGGAGACCTGGCGCGAATTCGGCGAGCGCACCGCTGCGGCGATGCGAGCGGCTTGCGAGGGCCTGCCGCACGAGGCGTCGGTCTTCGCCGCCTCGTCCGGGGGCGCGATCTCCCGGGCGGTGAGCACGCTCCTGGAGGCGCCGGCGCGCACCGCCATCGAGCTCAACCTGCAGTACCGCAACTCCGCTTTCTGCGAGATCTTCGTGAGCCCCCGCTCGATGCGGCTGGTGAGCTTCAACTGCATCCCGCACCTCGACCGTGCCGACCGCGCCGAAGCGATCACCTATTCCTGAGTCCGCGGCCGCTTGACGCAGGAACCCCCGAAGACTAGAACTGACCGATCGGCCTTCGATGCGAACGCTCCCATGCCCACCCTCCGTCCCCCCGCTGTAGCCGGCGCGTTCTACCCGGGCGATGCCCAGGCGCTGCTCGGCGAAGTCGACGAGCTGCTCGAGGGCGTCGATACGCTGGAGGTGCGCTTCGGCCATCCCAAGGTCCTCATCGTCCCGCATGCGGGCTACATCTATTCCGGTTCCACGGCGGCGCAGGCGTACAGCGAGCTGATCCCGGCGCGCGGGCTGGTGAAGCGGGTCGTCCTGCTCGGACCGGTGCATCGCGTCGCGGTGCGCGGCCTCGCGCTGCCGGGCGTGGAAATGTTCGCCACCCCGCTGGGAAGCATCCCGATCGACCAGGCGGCGGTGCAATTGCTCAAGGACCTGCCGCAGGTGGTCACCAGCGCGCAGGCCCACGCCATGGAGCACTCGCTGGAGGTGCAGTTGCCCTTTCTGCAACGGGTGCTTGGGGAGTTTTCGCTGGTGCCCTTCGCCGTCGGCCAGGCGACCCGCGAGCAGGTCGCGCAGGTGCTCGAGCGCCTGTGGGGCGGGCCCGAGACGCTGATCGTGATCAGCACCGACCTCTCCCACTATCACGAGTACGACGAGGCGCGCCGCATCGACGGCGACACGGTGGAGCGCATAACGCGCCTCGAAACCGGGTTGAACCACGAGCAGGCCTGCGGCGCGACGCCGCTAAACGGAATGTTGTCGCTGGCGAAGAAGAAAGGCCTGTCGATCCGCCGCCTCGCCGTCTGCAATTCCGGCGACACAGCGGGCGGCCGCGGGCGCGTGGTCGGCTACTCGGCCTTTGCGCTCGACGAAGGCAGCACCGTCTCGCGAGAGGAGGCCGGCCGCACGCTCATCGGCATGGCGCGCGCCGCGATCGGCGCCCGGCTCGTTTCGCGCGAGGACCCCAAGGCCGATGGCGCCGCCTGGCTCGCCCAGCCCGGCGCGACGTTCATCACGCTCACGAAAAAGGGCAGCCTGCGCGGCTGCATCGGCAGCCTCACGCCGAACCGCGCGCTCGGCGAGGACGTCATCGCAAACGCGCAGGCCGCCGCGTTCCGCGATCCGCGGTTTCCCCCGGTGACCTCGGCCGAGTGGCCGGAGATCCAGACCGAAGTCTCGCTGCTCTCGGCGGCGCGCCCGATCCGCTTCGCCGACGAGGAAGACCTGCTCGCGAGGATCGTCCCCGGCGAGGACGGCCTGATCCTCGAGGCCGCGGGGCGCCGCGGCACCTTCCTGCCGCAAGTGTGGGAGTCGCTGCCGGACAAGCGGCAGTTCCTCGAGCAGCTCAGGCTAAAGGCCGGGCTGCCGGCGGATTTCCGCCTCGGGCGCTGCCGCGTGATGCGCTATCGCGTCGCCAAGTGGAAGCAATCCGATTGGGATGCAATGCGCGGGACGCACTGAGCCCGCGGCAGGCAGCCCCATGAACCATCCCGGACGCTGGTGGCATGCGCTGGACGACGGGCGCATCCAGTGCGACCTCTGCCCGCGCGACTGCCGCCTGCACGAGGGCCAGCGCGGCGCATGCTTCGTGCGGATGCGCGAGGACGACCGCATGGTGCTCACCACCTACAACCGCTCCTCGGGTTTTTGCGTCGACCCCATAGAGAAGAAGCCGCTGAACCAGTTCTACCCGGGCACCAGCGTG
Organism: Pseudomonadota bacterium; assembly: GCA_031376265.1. GTDB lineage: Bacteria > Pseudomonadota > Gammaproteobacteria > Burkholderiales > SG8-39 > SZAS-79. The sequence continues at coordinate 9,645 of JANMDK010000313.1, read as the reverse complement.
CTTTCGTTCGGCACGGCCGGCTGCAACCTTGCGTGCAAGTTCTGCCAGAACTGGGACATCTCGAAGTCGCGCGAGATGGACACGCTCGCGGCCGAGGCGACGCCCGACACGATCGCCAAGGCAGCCGCCGAGCTCGGCTGCAAGAGCGTCGCGTTCACGTACAACGACCCGGTGATCTTCGCCGAATACGCGATGGACGTGGCCGATGCCTGCCATGCGCGCGGCATCAAGACGGTGGCGGTGACCGCGGGCTACATCCATGCCGAAGCGCGCCGCGAGTTCTATTCGAAGATGGACGCCGCCAACGTCGACCTCAAGGCGTTCACCGAGGCGTTCTATGTGAAGCAGACCGCCTCGCACCTCGCGCCGGTGCTCGAGACGCTCGAGTACCTCGTCAAGGAAACCGGCGTGTGGACCGAGATCACCACGCTGCTGATCCCGGGCAAGAACGACTCGACTGAGGAGCTCGAAGCCCAATGCCGCTGGATCCGCAAGCACCTCGGCCAGGACGTGCCGCTGCATTTCACCGCGTTCCATCCCGACTACAAAATGACTGACGTGCAGGCCACGCCGCCGGCAACGCTCACGCGGGCGCGCGAGATCGGGCGGCTCGCCGGCCTCAACTACGTCTACACCGGCAACGTGCACGACGCCGGCGGCAGCAGCACGTACTGCCCGTCGTGCGAGAACGTGGTCGTTGAGCGCGACTGGTACGAGCTGCGCAATTACAAGCTCACCGACTCCGGCTCATGCATGCATTGCGGCACCCAGCTCGCCGGCCGCTACCAGAAGTTCGGCAAGCCCTTCGGCGCCAAGCGGATCCCTGTGCGCATCGCGACCGCGGCGTAGGCTGCAGTTACGCGCGGCCGGGGGTTTGAGGGGGGCGGCCTCGAGCCCCCCTTCAATCCCTGGCGCAGGTGCGGAATCCCGCAAAGATATCGCCACGGTCCGGCGTGTAGAAGTTGCGCCAGGTATTGCGCACCAGCCTGCGCGCCGTGGCGAAGCTGCCGCCACGCAGCACCTTGTGCGTGCCGAACCAGGGCTGCGAATATTCCTTGTACGGGTCGATCTCGAATCCGGGATAGGCGTCGAACGGGCTCGACGTCCATTCCCAGCAATTGCCCAGGAGCTGGCGGCAGCCGGCGGGCGAATCGCCGTCGGGAAGGGCATCGACTGCGACGAGCCCGGTACCCTCCAGGTTGGCATGGCGCCGCTGCGGCGCGTCGTCGCCCCAGGGATAGCGCCGCTTCTGCGCCGAGGATTCGCCACTGCAGGCGGCGAATTCCCATTCGGATTCGGTCGGCAGGCGCCTGCCGGCAAAGCGGCAATAGGCGTCGGCCTCGAACCAGTTCACGTGCAGCACAGGGTGACTCATCGGCAAAGGAACGACCTGGTCGAATCGCCGCAGTTGCCATGCCTTGCCGGCGCGCTGCCAATAGCGGGGAAGCTCGAGGCCGGCGCCTGCGAGCCACGTCCGGCCATCCTCGCTCCAGAACTCGCGGCGCGAGTAGCCGCCGGCCTCGACGAAGGCCGCGTACTCGGCGTTGCTGACGGCGGTGCGCGCGATGCGAAACGGTGCGACACGGACTTCGTGTGCCCATTTCTCGTTGTCGAACACGAAGCCGGTGCCCGGGAAAGCGCCGAGCATGAACCTGCCGCCTGCGAATTCGACGTCGCCGGGTGCCGGTGATGTTGCGTAATCCGAAGCGCCCGGCCTCAACGGATCCGCATACCCAAGCGTCTGGCGCGTGTAGTGGAAAGCCTCGGCGTGCATGTCCTCGTGGAGCGCGGCGAGGTCGGCGAAATACGCGAGGCTTGCATTTTCGGGCTCCGCCTCGAGGCGCCGCTGCACCAGGCCGAGCACGTCCGAGAGATAGCCGCGAGTAGCTGCGATGGAGGGCAGCGGCAGCGTCCAACGAGTCGAGTGCGCGACCTTGGCCGAATCGTAGAGCGCGTCTGCGCCGGCAAGGATCGAATCGCGCGGCGACCTTTGCAGGCGATGGCGCAGGCACCAGAATTCCTGGAACCAGGCCAGGTGCCCGAGTTCCCAGAGCGGCGGGTTGACGATCGCGAGGCGCGGCCCGAGTAGCTGGTCGGGCTGCAGGTCCGCGGTGATTCCAGTCAACCTCTCCCTGCTCGCCGCGAGTTCACCGGAGAGGGTGCTAGCATCGCCGCTCATGCGCATCTCAATCGTCATGCCGCGCGGCACCGCGTTGCGAACGGGCAATCACCACACTGCTCGGCGCTGGGCCGGTTTCCTGCGCGAATCGGGTCATCGCGTGAAAGTCGAGGACGAATGGAAGGGGGGCGCGGCGGATGCGCTGATCGCGCTCCACGCGAGGAAAAGTGCTGCCTCCGTCGAAAGTTATCGTCATGAGTACCCGGACCGGCCGGTGATTGTAGCCCTCACCGGCACCGACCTCTATCGGGATATCGAGACTTCGGAGGAGGCCAGGCACGCGATGCGGCTCGCCAGCCGACTCGTCGTTTTGCAGCCGGAAGGCATCACCCGCGTCGCGCGATCGCTGCGCGCCAGGACGCGCGTCGTCTACCAGTCGTCCGATACTCGGCTCACTCATAGCCCGCCCAAGAATCGCTTCCGAATCGCCGTCATCGGCAACCTGCGCGAGGAGAAGGACCCTTTTCGCGCGGCGGCCGCGCTGGCGCACCTCCCAGGACTCGACGAGATCCAGGTGGTTCAGATCGGTGCATCGTTGGCGACCGAAATGCAGGCAACGGCCATGCGATATGCACGCGGCGATTCCCGCTACCGGTGGATCGGCAGCCGTCCTCACGGCGACGTGATGCGGCGACTTGCCGCATGCCATGTCCTCGTGGTGAGCTCGGTGATGGAGGGCGGCGCGAACGTGATCTGCGAAGCCGCGCGCATCGGCGTGCCGGTGCTTGCTTCGCGCGTATCCGGCAATGTCGGCATGCTCGGCGACGGATACGAAGGCTACTTCCCGCTTTTCGACGATCGCAGGCTTGCGCGGCTGATCGAGCGCGCGCGGACGGAGGCGGCCTTCTACCGCAGCCTCAAGCGCTCGGTGGCTGCGCGCCGGGCGCTTTTCGCCCCGGCAGCGGAGAAGCGCGGCATCAATCGGGTGCTCGCAGAGGTGACCTAGCGTGCGACAGCGCACGGAGAAAATTGCCGGCTCGCGGTGTAATGGCGGTCAACCAAACGCCAGCCTATCAGGAGGCATCGTGACGGCCACCCACAAGAATCCCCCGCCCGCCCCCAAGGTGGGTACGACCAAAGTCCACCCGCATCCGAAGCCGTCCGATCCCAAGCACGAGGAATGGGTGATCGACGAGGCCGTGGATGAATCGTTTCCCGCGAGCGACGCGCCGTCGCATACGCCGCCCAAGGAGAAGAAGGCCAGGAAGTAGTCCGGGGATTTACCTGGCAGGTTGCAGCAACCCGTTCGACGTTGCGGTGCGCACGATGGCTTCGCACTGCACGGCCGAAAGGCGCGTGTCGCCGGGGGACGTTTCTTCCCTCATGAGGTTGCCGGCTTCCTCCGTGTGATCGCCCGAATCGCCGAGCACATGCGCGAGTTCGTGCGCGATTACCAGCTCCACGTCCTTCGCGCCTTTTACGACCCAGACCGTGTCGGCCATCTCCGGCCGCGTTCGGCTGTTGCCGCGCCCGACCGCTTCCGCATCGAAAGCCGGCCGATGCTGCGTGTCCGCCACGAAGAACAGGGCCGGCTTTGGCAGGTTCAGCTCCGAAGCGAGGCGGCGAGAAACCGGCGTGAATAGCGAGCCATACCGGGCCGGACCCGAAAATTCAGTCAGTTCGATCGCGTCGACCCCGATCGAACACTGTGCAAGGATCGCCGCCCCGCGCGTCGCCGCTTGGAGCACCGGTGCCGCGTCCCATCCGGTGTCTTGCATTACGGCGAGCGACAGGCGCAGGCGATAGGCAAGGGGCGCACCTGCGTCACCAAGGACTTGGACAAGCGTCTTTCGCAGCACGCGAATCGCGTCGGTCTCCGCAGAGGCGGCGTGCATTGACGAGACAAGGCAGGCGATTGCAAATGCGCAGGCTGGGCTTCGAGTCATTGCGTGCCAAGGATGGCAGATCTTCAGGGACGGGTCCTGTGTTCGCCAACGAACGCTCTACGGCGGCGAGGGCGCGTATCGTCCGGCCATGCTTGTCGTGCACCCAAAGGGAAACAGCATTGCCATGACGGACCCGGAAAAGAATCTGCGCGGACCGTCGATGTATGTCCGCCTCAATGCGCGCGAGTCCGAGACCCTGAGGTCGATCGCCGACGGGGTGGCGGTCGAATTTGCCCCGCGCACGATCAAGCGCCTGGTGGGCCTCGGGCTCATCAAGGCCGGCCTGGCTTCGGACGGGACCAGCCGCCTTACGCGCGAGGGGGTCGAGTGGATCGGGGCGAACCCGGCGCCGGGGTAATGCTGCCATTTTCGGCTAAAGGTCCGCATGATGGCTGAGGAAGCCGCCGAAATACTGCCATCGGTCGATCTCGGGTACTGGTTCAATTTCCTGTCGACCAGTGGCGGGATCAGGCGGCGACGCGATACTGGTCCCTCCCGGCGCCTTTCGCCTCGTAAAGCGCATGATCTGCAGCCTTGAGCAGGTCCGCCGAGGCGATCGCGTTTTCGCCGTGGTGGAACGCGATGCCGACGCTTGCGCTGATCGACGCAGAGCCGCCTTCGACTGGGAAAGCGGCCCGCATCGCCGTCACGATCTCCCCGGCGATGCGCAGGCCGTTCTCCCGCTCGCCGAGGTTCTCAAGGATCGCGGCAAACTCGTCGCCGCCGAACCGCGCAACGGTGTCCGTGGCCCGGACCGTCGCGGTCAGCCTTGTTGCAAACTCCTTCAGCACGGCGTCCCCGGCGGCATGGCCGAGCGTGTCGTTTACCGCCTTGAACTTGTCGGCATCCAGGTACATCACGGCCATGAGCGTTTTTGCGCGCTGGCAGCGCAGAAGCGCCTGCTCCAGCCGGTCGTGGAACATGCTGCGGTTGGGAAGTCCGGTGAGTACGTCGTGGGCCGCGCGGTGCGCAAGATGCAGCTCCTGGGCCTTCCTCTCCTGGATGTCCACGTTGGTGCCGATGGCGCGCAGCGCCTTGCCGTTGCGCGCGCGCTCCACGACCTGGCCGCGGCTGCGGATCCATTTCCACCCGCCCGAATCCATGCGCACCCGGTGCTCGATCGCATAGTGTGAGATCGTGCCCTTGAGCATGGCCTGCAACTGCTCGCCGACTGCGGCCCGGTCGTCCGGGTGCGCAAGCTCGACCAGTCGTTCGAACGCGATCTCCTGAGCGCGCGGGGTTCCTCCGAGAAGGGCCGCCCACTGCTCACTCAGGTAGACGCGGTTGGTGCGCACGTCCCAGTCCCACACCGCCAGCTTGGAGCCCTCCAGCGCCGCGCGCAAACGCTGCTCGCCGAGCACAAGTCCGCGCACGAGCGGCCTCACGCGCCAGCGCAGCGCCCAGCCCCCGGCCAGCGCGACCAGGAGCAGGGCGGCGACCAAAAAGCCGACGCCCTTGCGCATGGGCCCGTACAGCTCGCTCAGGTCGTTCTTGAGCACCAGCGCGGAGCCCGAGGGCCCCAGCGGCGTATAGGCGGCCAGCACGCGCTTGCCGCGGTAGTCGGTGAGCTTGAGCACGCCGGTTTCACCTGCCATCGCGAAACTCATCGGCAGCCGTTTGCCCTGGATGACGAGGGGCACGTCGAATGCCTTGGGCTGGAAGCGCGTGGGCGCGCAGTGCAGCTTGCCCGCGCGCAACCCGCACACGGCGAATTCACCGGTCTCGCCCAGCTCGGCAACGTCGGTAGTGATGAACGCAAGGTCGGCCAGCCGGTGCTGCGCACGCACTTCGCCCATGCGCACGCCATCGACGATGTCGACGCGCACCTCCAGCAGAAAGCCACGATCCCACAGGAGGTCGGCTTTCAGGGCCCCGGATCCCTGGGGCAGCGGGATGTGCAGGTCGGACTGCTCGAAGAACGTGCCCGCGCGGCCGAGTTCGCGCCCTTGCGCATCGAAAAAGGCGAAAGCCGAGAAGCCCGATTTCAGAAGGCTCGCTGCAAGCGCCGGCAGGAAGTCCCGGCTGTCCGGATTCGCCGCCTCGCTTGAGAGCGCCCGGTACGCGCGCCGGACATTCGGCCCTTCTCCCACCGTTGCCGTGTCGGCGACCGCCCGCCCGATGATCGATGTCATCAGAGTCCGCCGATGCTTGAGATCGAACGCCAGGTCGCTCACGAGGGCCCGCTCCATTTGGGAGAACATCACCCAGAACACGACGAGGCCGGAAGCGGTGATCGCAACGGCCAGCACCAGCGCGCCGGCGAGCGCGATGCGATCTTCCTCGCCGCCGAGGAGCCGCCCGCCATTCCAGGGCTCGCCACGCCAATCCAGCCAGAGCCCGAAGGACAGCAGAACGAAGCCCACGGCGGTGGGCAGAGGGACCTGGTTCACCCAATCCACTTCCAGGACATCGGCAAGGCCGAGCAGGTGGCCGAGGACGGCCATCGCGCCCATCGCGCCAACCGCGACTGTGAACGCGGGCACCGTGACCGCCAGTGCGATACCTCGTACCCGCGGTGCGAGCACGAGGACTGCGCCAGCCAGCACAAAGCCCACGCCCGGTGCCGGGAGCAATCTGCCTGGCGTCAGAGCGCGCCCGGGATCGACTGCCCAGTTGTGTATCGACGGCAGGTCGATCCCGATACTGACGCCTAAGACGTGCTGCGCAAGCGCGAGCAAACCAAGCGTCGCCAGCGCCAGGCCCGCGCCCGAATGCACCGTCCTGCGCAATTTCGGTGCCAATGCCCCGGATACGAGTGCGATGCCCGCAAGCGCAAATCCGAGCGCGGCGCTGAAGACCATCAGAATGCCGGGAAGGATTCGCACGATCGCCGGCAGGTGAAAAATCCAGCCGGCCATCATCGCGAGTCCCGCGAACGCGAGCAGCGTGCCCAGGGGGACGCGCAAGCCGGTCTTTGTTATTTCTGCATTCCCGTCGGACATCAGCAATCCCATGCGGTCGTGCGCCGCAGCATCGTCATGATCCTTGCGGTTCAAGCCTACCCGAATGCACACCAAGCACGTGTTCGCCGCCGAACATTGGGCGCGCGGCTCACAGGCCGGAGTGGGGAGCGGCTACAGGCCCCACCGCACCGGCGCCTCGCAATGCGCCGCGAGAAAGGCGTTCGCCTGCGAGAAGTGGCGACAGCCGAGGAAGCGGCGCACTGAAAGCGGGGAAGGGTGCGCGGTTTCCAGCACCAGGTGGCGAGCGCGGTCGACCAGCGACGCCTTGGCACGGGCGTGGTTGCCCCAGAGCATGAACACCGCGGCCGGCGCCTCCTGCGAGGCGAGGGCGATCAATGCACTCGTCCCCGCATCCCAGCCGATCTTCGCGTGCGACCCGGCATTGCCCGCCTCCACGCTTAGCGCGGTGTTGAGCAGCAAGACGCCTTGCTGGGCCCAGGCCGTGAGGTCGCCATGTGCGGGGCGCGCGACGCCGAGATCTTTCGCGAGCTCCTTGAAGATATTGGCAAGCGAAGGGGGCACGCGCACCTCGCGCGGCACGGAGAAGGCGAGTCCCATCGCCTGCCCTGCGCCGTGATACGGGTCCTGGCCGAGAATCACGACGCGAACTTCCTGCGGCGCGACCAGCTCGAGCGCCCGATACCGCAACGGGCTCGGCGGATAGACCTCGATGCCTGCCGCTTCGCGCGCCGCGACGTGAGCTTCGGCCTTCGCGAGCGACTCCCGCGCGCTCGCGTCGAGCCCGGCCAGCCAGGCGGCGGGCAGCGCCATTCAGCCCTGAAAGTCGAACATTGCCTTTCGGAGATTCAATGCCAGCGCGGCTATTGAGCCAATTCGATTGCCGGAATTGAAAAGTTCGTCCTCAGTCCTTCGCCAGCAGGTTCATCAGCGAGCTGGTGTCCCAGCGGCTGCCGCCGCGCGCCTGCACCTGCGCGTAATACTGGTCGATCATCGCCGTGGCCGGCAGGCGCGCGCCGTTCTTCTTGGCTTCCTCGAGGCAGATGCCGAGGTCCTTCCTCATCCAGTCCACGGCAAAGCCGAAGCCGTCGAACTTGACGTCGTTCATTGCCTTCCAGCGGTTCTCCATCTGCCACGAGCCCGCGGCGCCTTTGGAGATCACGGAGACGACCTTCTCCATGTCAAGGCCCGCCTTCTTGCCGAAGTTGAGCGCTTCGGACAGGCCCTGCAAGAGGCCCGCGATCGCGATCTGGTTGACCATCTTGGTCAGCTGCCCTGCACCGGGTGCGCCGATCAGCACGCAGCTCTTGGCATAGAGGTCGAGCACCGGCTTGGCCTTGTTGAAGACCGCGTCCTCGCCGCCGCACATGATGCCGAGCTGGGCGTTGACCGCGCCGGCCTGGCCGCCGGAGACGGGCGCGTCGATGAAGCCGACGCCTTTCTCCTTGGCCTTGGCATGCAATTCGCGCGCAAGGATGGCGGAAGCGGTGGTGTGGTCGACCAGCGTCGCGCCGGACTTCATGCCGGCCAGTGCGCCGCTCTCGCCAAGGACCACGGAGCGAACATCGTCGTCGTTGCCGACGCAGACCATTACAAAATCGGCGCCGCTGGCCGCGCCCTTGGGCGTGGCCTCCGATTTTCCGCCGTATTCCTTGGCCCACTGCGCCGCCTTGGCCGCGCTCCGGTTATAGACGGTCACTTCGTGGCCGCCTTTCTTGAGCAGGTGGCCCGCCATCGGGTAGCCCATCACCCCCAGGCCAATGAACGCGACTTTCGCCATAGTGATACTCCAAGCAGTTGTCTGAATTGAGGAAAGCGGCGATTTTACGCCGCCCGCCGGGGTGGCGCAGGGCTCACCGCATGAGCCACTTGCGGAGCGTTCAGGTCAACCTATACAATTACTGCACGTTTATACAGTACCGGTGTTAGCCCGGGCGCCGGGTACGGAAACCCAAGCGCTCCGCCAATTGAAGCTGACGGCCAATAAAAAGGAGTTTTAGTCATGGACGACAACAAAGCCAAAGCCCTCACCGCCGCACTGTCCCAGATCGAGAAGCAGTTCGGCAAGGGTTCCATCATGCGCATGGACGCCAGCGCCATGCAGGACATCCAGGTGGTGTCCACCGGGTCCCTGGGCCTCGACCTCGCCCTCGGCGTCGGCGGCCTGCCGCGCGGCCGCGTGGTCGAAATCTACGGGCCGGAATCCTCGGGCAAGACCACGCTCACGCTGCAGGTGATTGCGGAAATGCAAAAGCTCGGCGGTTCCGCGGCGTTCATCGACGCGGAAAACGCGCTCGACCCGCAGTACGCCCAGAAGCTCGGCGTAAACATCGACGAGCTCCTCATCAGCCAGCCGGACACCGGCGAGCAGGCGCTTGAAATCGCCGACATGCTCGTGCGCTCCGGCGCCGTGGATGTCATCGTGGTCGATTCGGTCGCCGCGCTCACGCCCAAGGCCGAGATTGAAGGCGAAATGGGCGAGCCGCAGATGGGCCTGCAGGCGCGCCTCATGAGCCAGGCGCTGCGCAAGCTCACCGCCAACATCAAGCGCACCAACACGCTGGTCATCTTCATCAACCAGATCCGCATGAAGATCGGCGTCATGTTCGGCAACCCCGAAACCACCACCGGCGGCAACGCGCTCAAGTTCTACGCCTCG
>JANMDK010000311.1:0-21029 GCA_031376265.1 Pseudomonadota bacterium | reverse complement strand
CCGTCGACCAATGTGTCGTTGTTCGAGAGCGACGGCAGCAGGCTGTCGATCGCGCTTTGCGTCGGCGCGCCGGCGGGCAGCATGATGAGGATCACCCGCTCGCCGGGCAGGCGGGCCGCGAGGTCCGCCAGGCCGTCGGCGCATTCCACCCCGCGCTCTGCCGCAAGTTCGTCGCATTTGGCCTTGTCGCGATCCCATGCGACTACGCGCGCGCCGCCGCGCGCAAGGCGCCTTGCCATGTTCGAGCCCATGCGGCCCAGCCCGACGATTCCGATCTGCATGCTGCCTCCAGAGTGAAAGCCATTTTATAATCCGCGCATAACCAATAGGAGAGAGACAATGAAATTCGCCCGGATCCTTGCTGCACTTGCGTTATCGGCGGTCGCATTAACGCCGTTTACGCCGGCTTTCGCCCAGTACCCGAACAAGCCGATCAAGGTCATCGTGCCTTTCCCGGCGGGCTCGGCCACCGACACCATCACGCGCATCCTCGCCAACTCGGTGTCGCAGTCCATCGGCCAGACGCTGGTCGTCGAGAACAAGGCCGGCGCCGACGGCGCAATTGCAGGCGCCGAAGTGGCCAAGGCGCCGGGGGACGGCTACACGCTCCTCATGGCCACCAACAGCCCGATGGCCGTTGCACCGGCGATGAAGAAGATCCCGCCCTACGACCCGGTCAACGATTTCACGCCGATCACCGATATCGGGCGCTACACGTTCTTCCTGTTCGCGTATGCGGGCATGCAGCAGAAGACGCTGGGAGAGATCATTGCGTACGCCAAGGCCAATCCGGGCAAGGTCACGTATGCCACCGGCAACACTACGGGCATCGTGTCTTTCGCGCAGATGAATTCGCTGGCCGGCATCCAGATGCTGCATATCCCGTACAAGGGCGAGCCCGCGGCCGTCACCGACCTGATCGCGGGCCGGGTCCAGCTCATCTTCGCGACGCCGACGACCGGCCTCGCCCATGTCAAGGACGGCAAGCTGCGCGCGATCGTGACTTCGCTCAAGCAGCGCTCGCCGATCCTGCCCGACGTGCCGACCATCGGCGAAGCGGGATTGCCGAAATTCTCGATCCTGTCATGGGCTGCGCTTTATGGCCCCGCGAAGATGCCCAGGGAAGTCACCGACCGCCTGAACCGCGAATTCCATGCGGCGATGAAGCGGCCCGACGTGGTCGCGGCCATGGACAAGCAGGCGTTCATCCTCACGCCCTCGACGTCCGCGGAGCTTGCCGCCTTCACCAAGGAGCAGATGGAAGAGTACCGCGCGATCCTGCGCGCGGCGGGCGTGCAGCCCGAATGATCGCCGAAGAAAGCAATTCGGCGTGAGCCTGGCGTGGACGGCGGTCAAGCGCCTTCTCAACGTCCCTGCGCTGCTTGCGCATGTGGACAAGGTCAAGCGCGCCCGGGTCGATGGCAGCACCGACCCGGAGCTCGACCTCTACACGCAGATCTTCCGCAACGATTTCCTGCATGCGGGCTACTTCAACCCGATCCCGGCGTCTGCTGACGAGATCAGCTTCGCGTCGCTGAAAGAGGCGACCGAGGCCTATGCGCGCCTGCTCGTGGCGCGCGTCTCCCCGGGGCAGAAGGTGCTCGATCTTGGCTGCGGCACCGGCGGGCTGCTCGCGATGCTCAAGGCGGCGGGCGCCGAGCCCACCGGGCTCACGCCGAATCCCGGCCACGCGGAGTACATCCTCAAGTCCCAGCCCGGCATGCAGGTGATCGTCGGCGGGTTCGAGGCGCTCGATATGGAAAAATATCGCCACGCCTTCGACGTGGTGATCTGCTCGGAGTCTTTCCACAACGTGCCGCTGGAGGTGGGCGTGCGCAACGTGAAGGAGGTTCTCAAGCCCGGCGGCAAGTGGGTCATCATCGACTACTACCGCACGCGCATCCCGGCCTACAATCGCTCCGGCCATCCGCTGCAGGTTTTCCGCGATACGGTGGCAAAGCACGGCTTTCGGCAGACCGAGGAAATCGACGTCACCGACAACACCACGCCGGGCCTTGGCTTCATGCACGCGTGGGCATCGCGCGTCGCGCTGCCCACGGTGGACTACGCGGCGGGCAAATGGCTGTCGAAGCACCCGGTGGTCGACTACCTCTTCGGCGAGGACTTCCGCACGCGCCGGGCACGCGTGCGCCTCGACGCGCTCGACCCCGTGGTGTTCGCGCGCGACAAGCGCTACCTGCTGAACCAGTTCTCCTTGTAAAAGTTAAACATTTACTTCTCAAGACTGGCTCCGGGAGCGGCTAAAACGGCTATTCATTTACCTGTTTTGGCAAAATGAGCCTGCAGATCGCCATCGTTGGCGGCGGGTTAGGTGGGCTGGCCGCTGCGTTATTCCTGCGCCAGGCTGGGGTTGATGTAACGGTCTACGAGCAGGTTTCCGAGCTGCGCGAGGCCGGCGCCGGCATCGTGGTTTCCCCGAACATGGCGCGGCCCCTCGAGCGACTCGGGCTGCTTGGGAAGCTCGAAGCCTTCGCCGTGCGGCTGGAGGCGGCCTGGGAGTTCCGCCGCTGGGAGGATGGGCGGGTGCTTTCCGTCCAGCGCATGGAGGCGTGCAGGGAGCTCTACGGTGCCGACTGCTATGTGGCGCACCGTGCCGATCTCATGGGATTGCTTCGCGATGCCCTGCCGCCCGAAGTCCTGCGTCTGGGCGAGCGCTGCGTCGGGCTTGAGCAGGATGGCCGCACGGTTGAACTGAATTTCGAGAACCGGGCCGGTAAACGCACCGGGGTGATTGCGGACGCCGTCATCGCCGCCGATGGTATCCATTCGACCCTTCGCTCAAGCGCTTCAGCCGATGCCCTCCAGGAGCCGCGCTTTTCCGGCCTCTGTGCCTTTCGCTGCCTCGTGCCCGCTTCTGCCGCGCCCTCGATGGCTCTTCGACCTGTGCAGACCCTGTGGCTTGGGCCGGGGCATCACTTCGTCCATTACCCGGTTTCGGGCGGGCGGCTGGTCAATGTCGTCGCCATGGCGCCGGCCGGGGAGTGGCGCACCGAGTCGTGGATTGCCGAGGGCAGCGTTGCGGATCTCATGCGCGAGTTCGAGGGGTGGGATGCGCGCGTCACGCAGCTCATCGCCGCGGCGACCGACACCAAGCGCTGGGCGCTGTACGACCGCGAGCCGCTTGGCCGCTGGGTGAACGGGCGGCTGGCTTTGCTTGGGGATGCGGCGCACGCGATGCTGCCGTTTTTTGGGCAGGGTGCTGCGCAGGCGGTAGAGGATGCGGAGGTGCTTGGTCATTGTTTGGCCGGCGTGCGTCCGGACTCGGTGCCGGAGGCGCTGAAGCGCTACGAGTCGATTCGCTTGCCGCGTGCCAGCAAGGTGCAGCTCATGAGCCGCGGCAGGGGGGTGCAGAACCATTTGCCGGATGGGGTGGAGCAGGAGAGGCGGGATGCGGGGTTTGCTCAAGTCGACCCGCTGAAGCAGAGCGCTTGGCTATATGGGTACGACCGCTAATCGTTTGCCCGGGCGGCGAAGCGCTTGTCGCCAATGTGAGTCTAATGACCGGCACGGCGACACATATGCAACGACAACCGATAAAGTCAATACTGCCAAATTTTTGCTGGAGTCCGCGCGATTGCTTGGCGCCAGGGCGAAATGCTGCCATGAACAAAGCACTTGGATTGAGCAAGTCCGCTGAGTCCAAGGGGGGGCGCCGCCATCTGGAATTTGCATATGTAATGAAGCATTGTTATTTCGGGAAAGCGGCCTTAACGTACTGCAAGGGGTTGGATGACCATAATCAGGCCTGCCTGATTAGTTGGCACATCCAGACTGTCAGCTAAATTTGTCAACTAAAAATCAACGAGGACGCATCGCTATGGCGCAATCAGCTAAGAAGCACCGCGCGAAGCGCGTCCCATACGCGCAGGCTGCTGACGACGACAAGGTTGCGCGAAACTGGAAGAAGACGCTGGGGCTTTATGAACGGGGCGAGTACTCGGTAGCGGTTCTGCGCTGTGGCACGTGCATCGAGCTCGCTGTCAATTTCGCTGTTCGTCAAGAGCTTGTCGTCGAGCGAGAGTTGCCACTTCCGTTCGTCGACAAGCTTCTTCTCTCTTCGAATGGCCTTAGGAACAAGTACCACAACATCTACTTGCCGATCATGGCCGAGTACCAGGAGCACGAGGTCCTGAAGAAGCTTTGGAATACGCATATCGAGAAGATCAACCGCGAGCGCAATGCAGTTGCTCACTCGGGGGAATTCCGCAAAGAGAGCGTCGCCTCCGACATCCTTGAGAAGGCGCATCACGTTTTGGTCACCATCATGGACCTGCATGAACACGACGCAGAGTTCCCGGAGCTTGAGCCATAACCTGTCGGTCAACACGGACGTCCTCGCGGCCGGCGTTCGCCGGTCACCTTCACGTTTAGCAGTCGGATGACGCGCCTCTTTAGCTACACGATTCCCGTTGACGACGGGGCTGCACCAAACCCCTTCCACGGCATCTGCTCACTCGCGATCTGCAAGCCTGGTATTCGCCGCGTAGCGCAAAAAGATGATTGGGTCGCGGGGGTGGGGTCAAAGAACGCCCCAAGCGGAGACCTAAGCGGTCGCATAGTCTATGCAATGAGAGTGACCGACGTAGTATCGCTAGCTGACTATGATCGCCTTGCCCAAGCCAACTGGCCGCACAAAATTCCGAACCCGATGAGCCGCGATCTGGCAGATCGGCTTGGCGACTGCATATACGACTATTCTGCGGGCACACCCCCTAGGCAAAGGCCCGGTGTACACGGCAAGCAGAACGTTTCAGTAGATCTAGGCGGACATAACGTTCTTCTGTCTACCGATTTCTATTACTTTGGAAGCCGGGCGATCCCCCTACCATCGAACCTGATGGGCATTTGTCATCAGACTCAAGGTCATCGCAGCAACTCAAACGCGCAGTATGTTGGTCCTTTCGTGTACTGGTTGCGATCTCTGAAGCTTGGCGTCGGTCAAATCTATGGATGGCCAGATTTCATTGTGGATTGGCAATCGGTCATCCAGCAGGGTTCAGGATGCACGCCGCGCGCTAGCGACGGTGTGCATGACTCTGACTGCTAACAACCGGTCTCAGGCAACGCCCAGAAACCGCGCGCACCTGAACCGGAACGATAGGTGGCACATTCAGCCGCACAATGCCGCGGTCCAAAGGAGCTTGCTTGAAGCAGGACGCAACCACGATCACGCCATGTTAGGATCGCTCCGATAATGGCTTTCCCAAGCGCAGCGGCAACCGCCAAGCTCGCCGCTGTACCAGGTCCGACCGGTCAGGCCGGCGTACACCCGGCAAGCGCCGCGCCTCAGTCGCTCGCGCCGCCGGCGTCGTTAACGCTCTTGGAGCGTAGGTTCCCATTTCGTGAGTTGTCTCGACTCGTAGCGGCTGATCGTCGTCGGCGCGATCCAAGCTACGGCGTGCATCGGTGGTGGGCGCGCCGGCCGCCCGCACTCGTGCGTGGTGTGTTGCTCGCGGCATTCGCCGAGCCGTCAATATCGGACGAAGCGTTCTGGAAGACCTTCGGCGAAGCTGGTGGGCACCTCTTCGGCAAACGAATCCACGATCCGTTTCTCGGTGGTGGGAGCACGGTCGTTGAAGCCGCTCGCCTCGGCGCGCTCGCAAGCGGGACGGACGTTGATCCGCTCGCCTGCATGATCGCGCGCCACGAGTTGGCCAGGCCGGACGCGAAGACCCTGAGCGAGTATGGCGAGAAGCTTGCTTCCCACCTGCGGACGAATATTGAGAGTTTGTACCAGCCGATCCACAGCGAATGGATTCCTCTCCACTGGTTCTGGCTGCACGCAGTCAAGTGTCCCTCTTGCAAGAAGAGGGTGCCGCTCTATCGGGACTTGGTGATCGCGCGCGATATGAAGAAAGTAGGCGCGGTTGTCCGAGACAATGCCCAGACCGTCTTCTGTCCCAAGTGCTTCGATATCCACCACCTAAAATCGCGGACGGCAAAGACATTCGAGTGCTGCGGCGCGCGCCGTGACATTCGGGAGAGCACCTTCAGCAATCGGAAGTTCCACTGCCCATCTTGCTCCAAACACTCCGACCATTCCGACCTCAAGACGTTAAGCAGCGCCAAGATGTTGTTGGCGGTGGAAGAGACCCATCCGACGCAGAGGCGTCGCATTCGGGCACCACACACGGGAGATCGCGCTCGACTGACACGCGCAGAGACCTTCCTCGTCGACAAGCAAGACCAACTTCTACTGCCGCCGGGCAAGTTCCAGACGCCACGTCGGGACTCGAGACCGATCAGCTACGGCGCGGATCAATACACCGATCTATTTCACCCTCGTCAGCTTGCAACGTTTGGGCTCGCCTTCGCCTGGATCGAAGAATGCGCGGCGGCGAAGCCCGTAAAAGAGGCGCTCGCGCTTGCCACATCGCATGGGCTCGCGTTCAACAACCGGCTCTGCGGATACGCCACCGACTACGGCAGGCTCTCAGCTTTGTTCAGCGTGCGGAGCTATTCGTTGCCGGCGCTCTCTGTGGAGCTCAACCCGCTACACCCCTCCGCAGGGCGAGGCACGCTCGTCAAACTCCTTGAAGAACGTTTGACCGAAGCGCGGACTACCGTTCGACGCGCGAGCTGGAATCCGAAGCGCAGACGAGTCACCGAGCACGAGTGTCGCTTCGGCGAAACACTTCGTTCTGAAATTCGATGCGCCTCTGCGCTCGCCACGTACCCACCCTCTGAGTCGCTCGACTTCTCGTTCTTCGATCCACCGTACTTCGACTACATCGCCTACAGCGAGCTGTCGGAATTTTATCGAGCGTGGCTCGATCTCCAATCGATCGGCGGCGCCCCACTCCTTCCAGAAGCGACTGCACCGGTCATGTCGTTTGCTTCATCACTCGCCACAGCAATGAAGTCACTACGGGCACGTCTCAAGCCTGGCGCTCCCTTCGCCTTTACCTTTCACTCCAGGTCGCAGAACGCGTGGCTCGCGATTGCAGAATCCCTCAAGCAAGCCGACGAGCGCATCACTGCGCTTTGGCCCGTGCTCGCCGATCCCCACATGGGGCATCATGGCGCCGACGGCGCGTGCGAGTGGGATCTCGTGATCGTTTGCCGCCCGACGAGAGTTTGCCGCGCAACTCGGGCCCCTTCACTTGCTCGCTGGCGAGAAGCACTTCACCCGCTAGCGCTGCGGAAGGCAGATCGAGAAGCGTTCGCTGTGGCGCTTCAGACGCTCAAGGGCTTGTTTGGATCGATTACCGAGTGAAGCCGGCCGGGGAGGACGCATGAAGGCAACTGATCGCAGGAAAACAATCGAGTCACGCCGCGAAACCATCAATGAAAAGGAAAAGCTCTGGTGCAAGGACGACTGGAAGTTGTTCGATGTGTACCGCGTGCCGGTCGAAGCCTTGATGCTCCACGTCGACAACCATCGCTTTCAGGCCGAGCGGAAGCTGATCGAGTCCAAGCTAGGCCGGGCACTCGACCCTGAGAACGTCGAAGGCGACGAGATGGCACTCGTCTCGATCTTGCTCGACAGCCCAGTCGACGTTGACGGCGACGAAGTAAAAGGCAAGGAAGCGAAGGATGCTCAAGCCCTCCGAGCGGATTGGGAAGCGCGTGGCCAAGAGGCACCATTCTGGATCCGGCCCGACGGTACAGTCCGGAACGGAAACCGCCGCTTGGCCATGCTGCTGCGCCTTCGCGCTGACAAAGGTGTGCAGGGTCATGAATTTGTGCAAGCGGTCATCCTTGAGCCGAAAGAGGTCAGTGAGCGAGACCTCTTCGAGATGGAGCAGCGAGAGCAGCTCACCGAGAACCTCAAGATCCGATACACGGACATTAACCTGCTCCTAACGCTGCGAGCGGCTGCGCTGGCTCGAAAAATCGACTGGAACGATCCAGATTCAATCGACAAGGTCGCTACCGAACTCCAGCACGTCGCGAAAGGGAACAAGACCTACGCCGCCATTCAGCTCCGGGCGATCAAGTATATGGACCTGTTCCTCGTCGACGCAGGCAAGCCTGGCGAGTACCAGGACCTCCTTCGTCAAGTTGAACGATTCCGCGACATCGGCAAGGTGATGTTGCAGATGGAGACCGACTACCCGGACGACGCCCCCGACATGCTCAGGCTCGCGTTCGCAGCTATTCGCGCTGGGAGCAAGCACGAGCTCATCCGCGCATTCAAGCGCATCTTCGTCGAGGATCGCGCCCGCTACCGGAAGCTGCTTGCAGCGGTGACCAAGGACGAGGCCGAGTGGGAGAGGGCTGGCGCCAGCACTCGACTCGCCGAACCGAAGATCATCACCAGGCCGCCCGATGAGGACGAGGAAGACGACGAGCCGGGCCCGGTGATACCGAATTACCCGAAGGACCGTGTCAGCTCGAAGATCACGAACGCGATCGATGGCTTCATGGCCGCGCAGTGCGATGTCAGCTCAATCCTGGTGCAGGCCTTCGATCGTCTCGAAGCAATCGACGCTAAGCGGCTCAAGGACGCACTCAGGAGCGATGACGTCGGCGACGTTGCCGACACGCTCAAGAAGCTGATCGCTTGGACCGACGCGGCGCGCGCCGCTCTACCCAGCGTGAAGTGAACCGATGGCCGCTCGGGCCTCGATAGAAGTCGAGGGCGACACCGTGTTGGTCCACGGCGCCGAGTTGCTCAACGACCGCTCGACGCGCCTTTTCTTTCTGGGTTCGCTCGGAGCGGAGCCTACAGCGAGCGGCTGGCGTTGCCCTCGACGAAGGCAACCGCTCAGCAAATTGATTGTCCGCATCAACACCTTCCTTGAGACGAAGGGCTGGGACGTCTCTAGGGAGGGTCTCGTCAGCACGGAGATCGAGCGCGCGCTGGAGCGAAAGCGGAGTTTCCAGCGTACGCGTGAGGCAACCGAGGCTCTGCTCGCGGGTCAATCAATGCATGATCTCGGTGAGGTTCGCAGTGTCCTTCGCGGGCAAGGCTGGCGTGACGAGCGCCCCTTGCGGCCACATCAGGAGCAAGGACTCCTCCACGCGCTAACGGCAACATGCGCCGCGAACTTCTCAGTCCCGGGCGCCGGCAAGACTGCCACCACGCTGGCAGTCGCGGCGTTGCACATCGCGAGCGGAACGATCGACATCGTTCTTGTGATTGGTCCCCTGTCATGCTTCGCTCCATGGGAGCATGAAGCAGCGGCAACGCTTGGGACTGGCGCTCGTACCCGTCGCATTCGCGGAAGCGCCACGCAACGACGAGCAGCGTACGAAGCGATACGTGCGCACGACATCGTGCTAGTGAGCTACGCGTCTGCTGCAGCGGATCGCGGGCCACTCATTGATCTCTGCCGGACCTACAAGACGATGCTCGTCGTCGACGAGTCTCACCGGGTCAAGCGGTTCAAGGGCGGAACCTGGGCCCCTGCACTTTTGGAGATCGCGAAGGAAGCGCGAGTGCGGATGATTCTCTCCGGCACGCCGATGCCTCAGAGCGGAAGGGATCTTTACACGCAGCTCAACCTCCTCTGGCCTGATGGCGAGCTCACAGGACCGCGCGATGACTTCGCTACACGCGTGGAGAAGGACTTTCCGGCTCTGCTTCGTGACATCCGCCCGTTCATGTCGCGAACTCCCAAGCACGCCCTTGGATTAGCCCCGCCGATCATCACTAGGCACGACGTGCCGCTTGCGGGTACCCAGGCAGAGATCTACGAGTTGATTGAGAGCCATTTCCGCAAGAGGGTCGTCGGTCTCGAAACCTGGCAGGAGAAGATCGAGGCGCTGCGCCGGGGACGTCCCATTCGTCTTCTGCAGGCCGCGTCGAACCCGGATGTCCTGAACCGGCGCGACTCCTACTACCGGCTCCCCCAATTGGAGACTTCCACCGCCTCACTGATGGAGAGACTCCTTCGGTATCGCGAGCTCGAGACACCGGCCAAGACAGCTTTCGGCCTAACGTTGATCGACCGATTCGCAGCGGAGGGACGAAAGGTTGTGTGTTGGAGCAACTTCATCGGCAACTTGGATCATTTTGCCGAGGCTGTCCGCGATCGCGGAATTGCCTGCTTCCAAGTCGATGGCCGTGTTGCGGCGGGAAGCGAACCTTCGGCGGACGTCGCCGCCGACGATGAGGAGCCAGAGACGCGCGAGCGCGTGATCGAGCGTTTTCTTGACAGCGATGGCGCTGCCGTCCTAGTTGCGAATCCCGCGTCCTGCTCCGAATCTATCTCCTTACATCGAAGTTGCCGAACAGCGCTCTACCTCGATCGCACATACGACTGTGCGCTGTTCCTACAGTCGATCGACCGCATCCATCGGCTCGGGCTTCCCGAGAATGCAGTCGTCGAGGTGCACATCCTCAACGCGACACTCGGAGAACGCGGCACCATTGACCACCTGGTTGACGCCTCGCTTCTGCAGAAGGAAAACACGATGCTCCAGTTGCTCCAGGGCGCAGAACTGGCTTCGTTCAATCCATCCGAGGACCCCCTGGATGCCGCCGAAGGCGATGAGCGTGACCTCGCTGCGCTGCTTCGATTCCTCCTCGGCGAGGACTCGTAGGTGCCCCGCACGTACGGGTCAAATTGGCTGACAGCGGTCCGACTCGAACGTCTGTGCGTCTTGATTTCAACTTGTCCCTCGTCGCAGCTCGGTTCACCACCACAGGAGGTCATCGAGGAAGTTTGGAACGATGCGGGCGGGAATCGAGACGAAATATTCGTGCTCGTGGAGGTGCTGAAGGTTTGCGGCTTAGTGCTTGAGATTGGCGGGATGCTTCGGCGCACTCGCGACGGCGATCGAATCGTCAGGTCTTTGCGTCAAGACGACCGTACGACGCTCGGCACAGCACTCATTCGCGGCGGCCTGATGCATGACCAGGCCCGACACCTCGTCGAGTCCGGCACCCCGCTTGCGAATGGCGACATGAGTTGCGAGCACCGCATAATTCGTGCACGTGCGCCGCAGTTGCTGGGGCTGCTCGCGTGGTGGAATGTCGAGGTCAGTTCCACGGTTCTCATCCCGCGCGCTTTGGTTAAGGAGCTGACAACCGTATGGGCCATGTTACCGCCTCCTCCGGAAACTCCGACGTGGGTACGCGAGCGGCAGGAGGTCGGAAACCGCGCCGAAATGTACACGGTACAGTTCGAGAGGCGGTCAGCGACCAATCCGAGCAACATTGTTTGGGTTGCCCGTGATTCCAGTTCACTGGGATGGGACGTCGAGGACCGTGGCGCGTCTCCTATGAGGCAGATTGAAGTGAAAGGCTCACGCGCCACCGATCCGATCTTCTACTTCTCGGACAACGAGTGGCGGAAGGCGAACGAGCACTCAGGTACCTACGAGGTGCACTTCTGGGGGAATATCGATCTTGGACGAGCGCCAGCATCGGAGTACGAGACGTTGCTCTCCGCTGGCTACCCGCTCATCATCCGGAACATCGTGGACGAGGTCGAGGCTGGTCGCTGGCTCGCCTTCGCGACACAATGGCGAGTATCGCTCGCCGCTGCTCCACCAACGCGGCCTCCACTTAATGGCCACCCCCGGTAGTGCGTCGCACTCGCCTTGGAGGTCTTGGGTATGCCGTCGATGAACAATGGCGCTTTATTACCTTGAGTGACCGCTTTGGCGAACTGAAGATCTCCGAGGTTTGTTGCATTTGGACTGCGTGCCACCTAACAACGGCTAGCAGGGCGACGCGGAACCTCATCCGATAAAGTGACACCTCGACCTAACGATTGAGAAGGTGCCATGGCAGCGCCAGTTGGGCGATGAGGCAAAAGTCGTCGCCACAACCGGAGCGACGATAGCGGTGTATGGCGGCTTCACGATCACCGGTTTGCGTGTAAGAAATATTTTTCCCAGGTTATGAATGTCAAACATTCATTTCTATAGATCCAATATTGGAGCCATTCCCATGGCAATTTGTATTCGAAATCTATTATACGCCGTCATTCCAGCCTTCATTATTCTCACCACGGGCGCGCAAGCGCAGGATGCCGCGCTGCTTGCCGCCGCGAAGGCAGAACAGCCCGCGGTGGTCGAAACGCTGCGCAAGCTCACGGCGATGGACAGCGGCACCGGCCAGGCCGAGGGCCTCGGCCAGGTCGCCGCAATCATCGAAGCGGAATTGAAATCGCTCGGCGCGACGGTCGAGCGCCATCCGGTTCCGCCGTCGATCGGCTCGGCCGTGGTCGGCCGGCTCACCGGCAAGGGCAGGGGCCGCGTGATGATGATGGCCCACATGGACACGGTCTACCCCGCGGGCACGGCGCAGAAGCGCCCTTTCCGCGTCGAGGGCAATCGCGCGATCGCCCCGGGAATCGCGGATGCCAAAGGCGGCGTGGCGGTGATCCTGCACAGCCTCAAGCTCCTCAAGTCGCGCGGCTTCGACGACTTCGCCTCGATCACGGTGCTGTTCAACCCGGACGAGGAGCAGGGCTCGCGCGGCTCGAACCGCCTGATCCAGTCGCTCGCCGCCGAGAACGACGCGGTCCTCTCCTTCGAGCCCAGTTCCGCGCAGTACGACATCGTCCTGCTCGGCACTTCGGGAACAGCGAACGCGCGCGTAGACGTCACCGGCAAGCCCGCGCATGCCGGCGTGAGCCCGGAACTCGGCGTGAACGCGATCGTGGAGCTCTCCGACCTGGTCCTGCGCACGCTCGACCTCGACGACCCGAAGCGCGGCGTGCGCTTCAACTGGACGCTGTCCGGCGGCGGGGAGGTCTCCAACATCGTTCCCGACAAGGCGTGGGCGCGGGCCGATGTGCGCTATGCGCGCGAGGAAGACTTCGACCGCACGATCGCAACGCTAAAGGAAAGGATCGCCAAAAAGAAGCTTGAAGGCGCGTCGCTTAACCTGACCGTGACGCAGGGCATGCCGGCGTTCAACGCCAATGCGGAGGGCAGGCGCCTTGCCGGCCGGGCGAAGGAGATCTACGCCGAGGCCGGGGCGCAGCTAAGCCTCTTGGAGCGCACCGGCGGCGGCACTGACGCGGCGTGGGCCGCGCGCTCCGGCAAGCCGGTGGTCGAGGCACTGGGATTGCCGGGCGCTGGCTATCACTCGGTCAACGAGGAATATGTGGTCCTCGACAAGATCGCGCCGCGGCTCTATCTCGCCGCGCGGCTGGTGATGGAAATCGCCGGGGCGCAGCGCTAGCCGGGTCAGTTCTTGACGTGGTACCCGGTCTTGAAGATCCACCAGACCGCGGCCAGGCAGGCGACCAGGAAGATGGCGATCATTCCCGCGCTGACCATCACGCTCACGTCGGCGATCTCGTAGAACGCCCAGCGGAAGCCGCTGACGAGGTAGAGCACCGGGTTGGCGAGCGAAACGGCCTGCCAGAAGGGCGGCAGCATGTTGATCGAATAGAAGCTGCCGCCGAGGAACACCAGCGGCGTGATCACCAGTAGCGGAATGATCTGCAGCTTCTCGAAGTTGTCCGCCCAGACGCCGATGATGAAGCCGAAGAGGCTGAAGGTGACCGCGGTGAGCACCAGCACCGTGAGCATCCAGAAAGGGTGCGCGATATGCAGCGGCACGAAGAGGCTCGCGGTGGCGAGGATGATGAGTCCGAGCAGGATGGATTTGGTCGCCGCGGCGCCCACGTAACCCAGCGTGATCTCGACGAACGACAGCGGCGCCGAAAGTAGCTCGTAGATCGTGCCGGAGAATTTCGGGAAGAAGATGCCGAACGAGGCGTTCGACACGCTTTGCGTGAGCAGGGACAGCATGATGAGGCCCGGGACGATGAACGAGCCGTAGGCGACCCCTTCGATCTGCGGGATGCGCGAGCCGATCGCCGAGCCGAACACCACGAAGTAAAGCGACGTCGAGATCACCGGCGAGACGATGCTCTGGAAGAGGGTGCGCCAGGTGCGCGCCATCTCGAACTTGTAGATCGCCTTGACCGCCTGGAAGTTCATGCCTGTGTTCATGCCGGCTCCTCGACCAGCGTGACGAAGATGTCCTCGAGCGAGCTCTGCTCGGTCTTGAGATCCGTGAAGTGCAAGTCCGCGGCGGCGAGGTCGCCCAGCAGGACGGAGATTGCGCTTTCGACGCGCGCGTCGTACGTATAAGTGAGGCGCGAGCCGCCGTTGGACAAGGCCAGCCCGTAGGCCGCGAGCGATGCGGGCACCGCCCCGATCGGCGCGGTCAACTCGAGGATCAGCTGCTTCTTGCCGAGCTTCTGCATCAGCGCCGCCTTCTCCTCGACGAGGACGATGCGGCCCTTGTTGATCACTCCGATGCGATCGGCGATGGCCTCTGCTTCCTCGATGTAGTGGGTGGTGAGGATGACCGTCACGCCCGAGGCGCGCAGTTCGCGGATCAGGCCCCACATGTCCTTGCGCAGGTTGACGTCCACGCCGGCGGTCGGCTCATCCAGGAACAGGACCGTGGGCTCGTGGGACAGGGCTTTCGCGATCATGACGCGCCGCTTCATGCCGCCGGAAAGCTCCTTGATGCGGTTGTCCTTCTTGTCCCAGAGCGACAGGTCGCGCAGGATTTTCTCGATGAGCGCGGGGTTCTTCGTCCGGCCGAAGAGGCCGCGGCTGAAGGACACCGTGGCCCAGACCGTCTCGAAAGCATCGGTGGTGAGCTCCTGCGGCACAAGGCCGATCATCGAGCGCGTGACCCGGTAGCCGGTGATGATGTCGTGGCCGTCGACGGTGACCGTGCCTTCGCTTGGCGTGACGATGCCGCAGATGATGCTGATGAGCGTGGTCTTGCCCGCGCCGTTGGGGCCCAACAATGCCAGAATCTCGCCACGCCGGATCTCGAGGTCAACGCCGGCGAGCGCCTTGAAGCCGCTCGCGTAGGTCTTCGAGAGCCCGGAGATGGAAACGAAAGGCGCCATGCGAGGGAGTCTAATGGATTGGGGGAGGATCGAATCGGACCTGGACGCCCACGGCTGCGCGCGCGTGGCCGGCATGCTAACAGCGAAGCAGTGCGCGGACCTTGCACGCAGCTACGATGAGCGCGAATTGTTCCGCAGCCGCGTGGTGATGGGGCGCCATGGCTATGGGCAGGGCGAGTACAAGTATTTCGCCTACCCTTTGCCGAAAGTGGTCGAGTCGATGCGCACCGCCCTCTACGCGCCGCTGGCGCAAATCGCCAACCGCTGGCATGAGGCGCTCGGCATCGAGGTGCGCTATCCGGCCGCGCATGCCGACTACCTCGCTCGCTGCCACAAGGCCGGGCAAGCGCGGCCGACGCCGCTGCTGCTCAAGTACGCGGCCGGCGACTACAACCGGCTGCACCAGGACCTGTACGGGGAGCACGTGTTCCCGCTGCAGGCAACCTTTCTGCTCTCCGAACGGGGCCGGGATTTCGAGGGCGGCGAGTTCGTGCTCACCGAATCGAGGGCGCGCATGCAGTCACGCGCGGAGGTGGTGCCGCTGGGGATAGGCGATGGCGTGATCTTCCCGGTGCGGCACCGCCCGGTGAAAAGCGCGCGAGGCTACTCCCGCGCGGCGATGCGGCACGGAGTCAGCCGGCTACATTCGGGGGCGCGGCAGACGCTGGGGATCATCTTCCACGATGCAGCCTGACCCGCTCGGCTGGATCGCCTTTCCGAAATCCACATGGTTCTGCGCTTGAGGGAGAAAAAATGAGCACCCCCAGCCACTTCTGCATGATGGCCGAGTACAACGAATGGATGAACAGCCGTCTCTACGAGGCGGCGGGCAAACTATCGCGCGAGGATTTCCTGCGCGAGCGGGGCGCGTTCTTCGGCTCGGTCATGGGCACGCTGAACCACCTCGTCGTCACGGACACGATGTGGCTGAAACGCTTCGCCTCGCATCCGTCGAGTCCGCCGGCGCTCGAGCCGATCCGCGCGCTGCCGCAGCCCACGGCGCTGAACCAGATCCTGTTTACCGAGCTGGCCGAGCTCGCGCCGCGTCGCAAGGTCATCGACTCGGCGATCAAGGGCTGGGTCGAAGGGCTTAGCCAGGCCGACCTCGATCATGTGCTGCACTACGCCAACTCCAAAGGCGTGAAATCGCAGAAGCGGATGTCGAAGCTCGTGACGCATTTCTTCAACCACCAGACGCACCATCGCGGGCAGGCGAGCACGCTGCTTTTCCAGGCCGGGCAGGATGTTGGAGCGACGGACTTGCTGGTGCTGATCCCGAACGAATAGGCGCTAACCGAAGGCCGCGGCGATCTTTCCTGCCGCAGCGCCGTCGCCGGGGTCGATGGCTGTGAGGCCCGGCAGGCTGCGAAGCCACGTGAGCTGGCGCTTGGCGAGCTGGCGTGTTGCCACGATGCCTTTCTCCCGCAGCGCGTCGCGATCGATCGCGCCTTCGAGGTAGTCCCACGCCTGCCGGTAGCCGACGCAGCGCATCGACGGCAGGCCGGCGTGCAGTTCGTGTCGCTCGCGCAAGCCTTCCACCTCGTCGATGAGCCCTGCAGAAAGCATCGCGTCGAAGCGCTCCGCAATTTTCGAGTGCAGCAGCGCGCGATCCGGCGGGACCAGCGCAAATGCATCTAGCTCGAAGGGCAGCTCGCTTTTTTTTGCGGTCTGGAGCGTGGAGAGCGGCGTGCCCGTGGCGCGAAAGACTTCGAGCGCGCGCTGGATGCGTTGCGAATCGTTAGGCGCAACGCGCGAAGCAGTGGCTGGATCGACCTTGGCGAGTTCCGCATGCAAGGCCGGCCAGCCTTTGGCGAGCGCCTCCGCGTCAAGCGCTGCTCGGATCGAGGCGTCGGCTTCCGGCAGCGAATCCATGCCTTGGGCAAGGGCCCGGTAATAGAGCATCGTGCCGCCGACCAGGAGGGGCACCCTGCCTCGGGCGAGGATGGCTTCCACCGCAGCGATCGCATCGCTGCGAAAGCGCCCGGCGGAATACGCTTCGGTCGGCTCGACGAGATCGATGAGGTGATGCGGCGTGGCGGCGCGCTCCGCCGCCGTTGGCTTGGCCGTGCCGATGTCCATGCCTTTGTAGACCTGCGCCGAGTCGACGCTGACGATTTCGACCGGGAGCCGGGCGGCGACCTGCATCGCGATGCGCGACTTGCCGCTCGCGGTCGGCCCCAGCAGGCAGACTGCAAGCGCTTTTCTTCCGGCGCTAGCGGCCACGCAGGAAGAGGCGGTCGAGGTCGCCCATCGACAGCTGGTACCAGGTCGGGCGGCCGTGGTTGCAGCTGCCCGAGCGTTCGGTCTCTTCCATCTCGCGCAGCAGCGCGTTCATCTCGGGCAGCGCGAGGATGCGGTTCGCCCGCACGGCCGCGTGGCAGGCCATGGTCGAGAGCAGCTCGTCCCGTCGCGCGGCGAGGGCCTCAGTGGCGCCGAACTCGCGCAGGTCGGCGAGCACGCTGCGCGCCAAGGCCGGGAGATCGCCACCGGCGAGCGACGCCGGCACCGCGCGCACCGCGAGCGTTGTTGGCGAGGCGACGCCGATCTCGAAGCCCAGGCGATCCAGCGCCTCCTGCTGCTCTTCCGCAGTGGCGACTTCGACTGAGTCGGCCTGGAACATCGCAGGCACCAGCAGGGCCTGGCGCTGCAGCGCGCCGGCGTCGAGCGAGTTGCGCATTTTTTCGTAAACGATGCGTTCGTGCGCGGCGTGCATGTCAACCAGCACCAGGCCGGCGTCGTTCTGCGCGAGGATGTAGACGCCGTGCAGCTGGGCGATTGCATAGCCCAGCGGTTGGGATGCCATCGCGGGCGACGCAGGTGAAGGCACGTAGGCTGGCGGCCGGGCTTCCGCGACCGCACTGCCCGTATCCGACCCTCGCGAAAACAGCGATTGGTAGGCCGTGACCGGCTGCTCGACGCCAAGGCCCGGCTGGTAGGGCTGGTACGCAGGGCGCGGCGCGGCGAACTGCGCGTGCGTGTCGAGTTGCGCATACGCCACCGGCGCCTCGCTTGCGCTGGCCGATAAGACCCGCTTGACCGCATGAAAGACGAACTGGTGAATCGCGCGCGAGTCGCGGAAACGCACTTCGGTCTTGGCTGGGTGAACGTTGACATCCACGCCGCGCGGATCCAGTTCGAGGAACAGCGCATAGGCGGGCTGCCGGTCGCCATGGAGCACATCGGCATAGGCTTCGCGCACTGCGTGGGAGAGCAGGCGGTCGCGGACAAAACGCCCATTGACGAAGAAATACTGCTGGTCGGCGCGGCTGCGCGCCGATTGCGGTGCACCCGCGTATCCGCGCAGCGAAATCGGCCCGGCTTCGGTTTCGACGGCAAGGCTCGCGGCCGAGAATTCCTTGCCGAGCACTGCGGCTACCCGCCCGGCTACGGTCTGTGCGCGGTAGTGTGCGCTGACGCGCCCGTTGTGCCTGAGCACGAAAGCCACGTCGGGCCGCGCAAGCGCCACGCGCTGGAACACGCCCTCACAATGGCCGAATTCGGTCGCCTCGGTGCGCATGAACTTGCGGCGCGCGGGCGTGTTGAAGTAGAGGTCGGCCACCGAGACGGTGGTGCCCTGCTGGCGCGCGGCAGGCTCCACTGCGCCGCTCACCGGGCCTTCGCAATTGAGCGAATTCGCGTGCGCCGAGCCTGCGTTCCGGGACGTGAGGGTAACGCGGGCTACGGAGGCGATCGAGGCCAGCGCCTCGCCGCGAAACCCGAGCGACGCGACTGACTCGAGATCGTCCAGCGAGCGGATCTTGCTGGTCGCGTGCCGCGCGACTGCGAGTTCGAAGTCCTCGCGCGCAATGCCGTCGCCGTCGTCCTCGACCTGGATGCGCGCAAGGCCGCCGGCATCGAGCAGGACCTGGACATCGCGCGCTCCGGCATCGAGGCTGTTCTCGAGCAATTCCTTGAGCACCGAAGCCGGCCGCTCGACGACCTCGCCGGCCGCGATCTGGCTGATCAGCAGATCGGGAAGAACCTGGATTGCGCCCATGCGTCGAGTATAACGTCCCAGCCATTACAATCCGCGCATGGAACTCATTGCGCTTGCCTGGGATTTTCTCGTTCACCTCGATGCGCACCTTGCCGCGTTCCTCGCGCAGCACGGCGCGTGGGTCTACGGTCTGCTGTTCATGATCGTGTTCTGCGAAACCGGCTTCGTGGTGACGCCTTTCCTGCCCGGGGATTCGCTCCTCTTCGTGGTCGGGGCGCTCTGCGCCACCGGCGGGCTTGCAATCGGCATCGTGATCCCGCTCCTGATCGCCGCCGCGCTCTGCGGCGACAACACCAACTACTGGGCCGGTCGCTGGCTCGGGCCGAAAGTGTTTCGCTGGGAGGACTCGATCTTTTTCAGCAGGAAGCACCTCGACCGTACCAAGGCCTTCTACGACAAGCACGGCGGCAAGACGATCATCATCGCGCGGTTCATGCCTTTCGTGCGCACCTTTGCGCCTTTCGTGGCAGGCGTCGGGCGCATGCCTTACCCGCGCTACCTCGCGTTCTGCATCGGCGGCGCGGTCTTTTGGGTGGTGTCGGTGACGATGCTCGGCTATTTCTTCGGCAACATCCCGGTCGTCAAGAAGAACCTCTCCATCGTGATCTTCGCGATCATCGGGATCTCGCTCCTGCCGATCGTCGTCGAATATATCCGGGGGCGGCGTGCTGCGCGTCCGCAGCTTCCCCCCGGTTGAGGATGCGCGCGCCGGCGTCCTGATCCTCGGCAGCCTGCCCGGCGGCGCCTCGCTCGCAGCCGGCCAGTACTACGCGCACCCGCAGAACCTCTTCTGGCGGATCCTGCTCGACCTGCTGGGCGGAGAACCGGACATGAGCTATGCCGCCAGGACGCGGCTGCTCAAGGCTCGGGGCATTGCGCTCTGGGACGTGCTCGAATCGTGCGTGCGCGAGGGCAGCCTCGACTCCTCGATCGAGGAGGAGACGATCGTGGTCAATGATTTCGCCGCCTTCTACCGGGCGCATCCGCGCATCCGGCGGGTCTTTTTCAACGGCGCCAAGGCCGAGGCGGCGTATCGGCGCTACGTGCGGCCTTCGGTCGAGCCCGTAGGCGCGCCGCGGGCGTACACGCGGCTGCCGTCCACGAGCCCGGCGCATGCGTCGCGCTCTTTTGCGCAGAAACGCGACGCATGGAAGGTCGTTGTTGCGAGCGACGGCGGTTAGAATCCGCCACCTTTTGCGGAGATGCGATGACTGCCCTGATCGACCGTTTCGACCACCTCGTGCTCACCGTCGGCGACATCGAGGCGAGCACGCAGTTCTATGAGCGCGTGCTCGGCTTCGAGCGCGAGTTCTTCCGCGGGCCCGAAGGCCAGCCGCGTCACGCGCTCAAGTTCGGCCGGCAGAAGATCAACCTGCAGGACCGCGCGACCGAGACGCCGACCAAGGCGCGAGTGCCCACATTTGGCTCGGGCGATTTCTGCCTGATCGCGGCAGTGCCGCTGGATGAGGTGATCGCGCACCTGAAGAAGGAAAACATCGCGATCGAGGCTGGGCCGACCATGAGGCGCGGCGCGATGGGGCCGATCCGCTCGGTCTATTTCCGCGACCCCGACGGCAACCTGGTGGAGGTGTCGGAGTACGTCTAGTCAGAGTAGTCAGAGAGGGGCCAGGCTCAATTACCGAAAGGTCGGCGAATTTTCCGAAATCGCGAAGGTAATTGAACCTGGCCCCATTTAATTGAACGCCAGCGGGCCGTGCGGCCGGGGCGGGTTCTTCGCGAAGTAGCGCTTGATGCCGTTGAGGATCGCGCGCGCGAGCTTGTCCTGGTAGGCGTCGTCATTCAGCCGTCGCTCTTCGTCCGGGTTGCTGATGAAGGCGGTCTCGACGAGGATCGAGGGCACGTCCGGTGACTTCAGCACCGCGAAGCTTGCCTGCTCGACCTGCGCCTTGTGCAGCGTATTGATTGCGCCCAGTTCCGAGAGTACATGGCGGCCGAGCTTGAGGCTGTCGCTGATCGTCGCGGTCTGCGACAGGTCGAGCAGCGTGCGCGCGAGCACCGGGTCCTTGACCCCCAGGTTCACGCCGCCGATGAGGTCCGACTGGTTTTCCTTCTGCGCGAGCATGCGCGCCGCCGTGGACGTGGCGCCCTTCTCGGAGAGCGCGAACACCGACGAGCCGCGCGCGTCGGGCTTCACCCACGCATCGGCATGGATCGAGACGAACAGGTCGGCCTGCACGCGGCGTGACTTCACCACGCGCTGCGCC
>JANMDK010000261.1:0-5948 GCA_031376265.1 Pseudomonadota bacterium | reverse complement strand
CGCAGAGGATCACCTCGCGCCGCGCGCGCGCCACAGTGCCGCGGCGATACTGCACGCCGACCGCCTTCGTGCCCTCGAAAAGCACGCGCTCGGCGTGCGCGTCGGTCTCGACCTTCAGGTTGGCACGGCCTCGCGCCGGCTTCAGGTAGCCGACCGCGGAGCTGCAGCGCAGGCCGTTCCTGGTGAAGAGCTGGTAGTAGCCGACGCCTTCCTGGCTTCCGGCGTTGAAGTCGTCGGACTGCGGCACGCCGAGCTCCTGCCCGGCCGCGACGATCGCGTCCATCAACTCGTGGCCGGCTGGGACGTCGGTGCAAGCGATCGGGCCACCGGCGCCGTGATACTCGGTCGCGCCGCGCGAGTTGTCCTCAAGCTTCCGGAAGAAGGGCAGCACATCCTTCCAGCCCCAGCCGCGGTTGCCGGCGGCCGCCCAGGCGTCGTAGTCCTCGGGCTGCCCGCGCACGTAGATCAGGCCGTTGATGGAGGACGAGCCGCCAAGACCGCGTCCGCGCGGCCAGTAGACTTTGCGGTTGTCCATTGTCGGCTCGGGCTCGGTGTAGAAGCCCCAGTTGTATTCGGGGTGGAACATGGTCTTGCCGTAGCCGATCGGGACGTGGATCCAGAGGTAGTCGTCCTTCGGTCCGGCTTCGAGAAGCAGCACGGTGTGGCGGCCGTCTTCCGACAGGCGCGCCGCTATCGCGCAGCCGGCGGTGCCGGCGCCGACGACGATGAAGTCGTACTCCTGCGGCGCGGCGCTCATCGCCGCCTCCAACGGGGGCTCGTCATGGTCTGAGCAGGATCTTTGCCGCGGCGGTGCGGCCTTCGTGAAGGTCGCGGAAAGCCTGCGCGCCTTCCGATAGCGGCCGCTCCTCGACCCAAGCGAGGTCGCCGAACGCGCCAGCGTGCAGCAGGGCGACCGTGGCGCGCAGATCGGCGGTGGTGTAGGTGTAGGTGCCCAGCAGCGTGAGCTCGGCAAGCGTGAGCTTCCTCATATCGATCTCGCTCGCCCAGTCCTGCAGGCCGATGTGCATAATGACGCCGCCGGGCTTGACCGCCTCGAAGGCGGCGTTGCGCGTTGCCACGGCGCCGACGGCGTCGATCACGTAGTCGAGGCTGTTCGCGGCGGGCGCGCCCTTTTCGCGCGGGTCGTAGGTCGCGACACCTGCGGCCTGCTCGAGCGCGGCGCGGCGCAGCGCGTTGGTCTCGGCCACCGTGACGTGGCGCACCCCGAAGTTGCGCAGCAGCAGCGCGGACAGCATGCCGATGGCTCCGCCGCCGAGCACCAGCACCTGGCACTCGGGCAGTGGGCGCACGAGCGATTTCAGCGAGACGTTGATCGCATGCAGCGCGGTGGCGGCGGGCTCGGTGAGCGCGGCGGCGCGCGTGTCCATGTCCTGCGGGATGTCGATGACGCTGCGTGCCGCGGTGGCGACTCGCTCGGCGAAGCCGCCGGCGCGCGTCATGCCGATCATGGTGCGGTTGGCGCAGAGGTTGTCGCGTCCTTGCACGCAGTAGTCACAGGCGCCGCAGGTGATGAGTGGGTTCACGGTCGCGCGGCGGCCAGCGCCCGGGCCCTTGACGATGCGCCCCACCAATTCGTGGCCGAGGGTCAGCGGGGGGTTCCGGCGCGGGTCGTGGCCATGGTAGGCGTGCAGGTCCGAGCCGCAGATGCCGACGGCGTCCACCTCGATCATTACGTCGCCGTCGCCGAAATGCGGTTCGGGCTCGTCGCGGTAGGTGACTTCGTTGGGCGCGGTGTAGACGAGGGCTTTCATCCGGCCGAAAATCCCCCGTCGACGAACAGCATCTGGCCAGTGACGTAGTCGGAGGCGCGACTGGCGAGAAAGATCGCGGCGCCGCGCAGGTCGTTGAACTCGCCGTTGCGGCCGATGAACGTCTTGTCGGCCATCGCCTGCCATTTCACCGGGTCACTCGCCACCGGCGCGGTGAGCGGGGTGGCGAAGAAGCCCGGCCCGATCGCGTTGGCGTTCACGCCGTGCTTCGACCAGGCCTCGGCCTGAGCCCGGGTGAGCTGCAGCACGCCCCCCTTGGACGCGCCGTATGGTCCGCTGTTGCCGAACGCGCGAACCGACTGCAGCGAACCGATGTTGATGATGCGGCCCCAGCCCTTCGCGATCATTGCCGGCGCCAGTTTCTGCGACAGGAAAAACGGCGCCTCGAGGTTCAGCCGCAGGCTCGCGTCCCAGTCCTCCTCGGTGATGTCGAGCATCGGCCGGCGAATGTTGACGCCGGCGGCATTGACGACGATGTCCGGCGCGCCGAAGAACGAAGGCGCGCGCTCGGCGCAGGCGAAGAGGGAATTGCGCTCGGCGAGATCGCAGGGTAGAGCGGCGACAGGCCCGCCGATCTCCACTGCTGCGGCCTTCAACTCGGCGTCGCGGCGCGCCACCAGCACCACCTTGGCGCCGGCTTCCGCCAGCGCGGCGGCGATTGCCTTGCCGATCCCCGAACTGGCGCCGGTGACCAGCGCGACCCGGCCATCCAGTCTGAAGAGGTTCAGCGCGCTCACGACTCGACCTGCGCTCCCTTCTCGAAGCATTCGGCGGGGAAATATTTCTCGAGGCGGTCATCCGCGGTGCGGGCGTGCGCTTCCATGCCCTCCAGCCGGGAGATGCGCGCGGTCACCTGCGCGATGTCGCGGTTGGCTTCGCGCGTCATACGCTGCCACGTGACGGTCTTGATGAATTTGTGCACCGAGAGTCCGCCGGAATAGCGCGCTGCGCCCTTGGTGGGCAGGATGTGGTTCGGGCCTGAGGCCTTGTCGCCGAAGGCGACCGTGGTCTCTTCGCCGAGAAAGAGCGATCCGTAGCAAGTGAGGTTGGCGAGCCACCAATCCAGGTCGCGGCACTGGACTTCGAGGTGCTCCGGCGCGTAACCGTCGGAGACGCTTGCCATCTCCTCGCGTTTGTCGCAGAGGACCACTTCGCCATAGTCGCGCCACGCCGCCCCGGCGGCGTCGCGCGCTGTCGGCGGCAGCTTCACGATCAGTTCCGGCACGCGCACTAAGACGCGCTCGGCGAGCGAGCGCGAGCTGGTGATCAGCCACGCCGGCGACTCGTGGCCATGCTCGGCCTGCCCGACGAGATCGGAGGCGACGATCTCCGGGTCGGCCGAGTCGTCGGCGATCACCGCGATCTCGGAGGGGCCTGCGAAGACGTCGATGCCGACCTGACCGAACAGCATACGCTTGGCCTCGGCGACGAACTTGTTGCCCGGCCCGACGATGATGTCGGCCGGCTTGCCGGTGAACAGGCCGTAGGCCATGGCGGCGATCGCCTGCACGCCGCCGAGCGTCATGATGACGTCGGCGCCGGCGACCTTCATCGCGTACAGCACCTCGGGGTGGATGCCCTCGCCGCGGAAGGGCGTCGAGCAGGCGATCACCGTGGGCACGCCGGCGGCCTTCGCGGTGGCGATGCCCATGTAGGCCGAGGCGATGTGCGCGTAGCGCCCGGTGGGCACATAGCAGCCGGCGACGTTGACCGGGATCAGCCGCTGGCCCGCCACCAGGCCCGGACGCACCTCGGTCGAGAACTCGCGGATCGATTCACGCTGCGCGACGGCGAACCGGCGCACCTGCTCGGTGGCAAACTCGATGTCGCGCCTGGTCGCGACGGAAATGCCCGCGGTGCGCTTTTCGATGTCTGCTGGCGTGACGAGAATGTCCCCGGTCCATTTGTCGAGTTTCGCGGCGTAATCGCGCACCGCACGCTCGCCGTCCTTGCGAATCGCCGCAAGCATTTCCTCGACAACGAGGCGCGCATTGCCGGACTCGGACTCAGGGGTCTTGGCTGCCTTCTTCAGGTGCTGGATGGTCACAGGAAGTTCCGATTTACCTGCCGTAGAGCACGCCGGGCAGCCACAGCACGAGCTGCGGGAAGAAGATCACCAGCCCGAGCCCGACGATCTGCAGCACCATGAACTGCATCATGCCCTTGTAGATGTCCGAGAGCGGCCACTGTGGGGCCACGCCCTTGAGGAAATAGGCCGACAGCGCGACCGGCGGCGACAGCCACGCCGTCTGCAGGTTGACCGCGATCAGGATCGCGAACCAAGTTATGTCGAAGCCGAGCTGCTTCACCATCGGCAGCACGATCGGCACGAAGATCAGCACGATCGGCACCCACTCGAGCGGCCAGGCGAGAAGGAAGATCGCCACCATGATGATCATGAGGATCACGTACCGGTTCAGCTCCAGCCCGAGCAGTGCCTGCGAAATCACCTCCGGCGTGCCGAGCCGCGAGAACACGCCGCCGAAGAAGTTCGACGCCACGACGAGGAACAGGATCATGCACGACACTTCCAGCGTCTTCATCACCGAGTTGTAGAGCAGCGGCCAGGTGATCTTTCGGTAGACCACGGTGAGCAGTAGGGAGCCGAGCGCGCCCAGCGCCGCGCCCTCAGTCGGCGTGGCGACGCCAGCGAAGATCGCGCCGAGCGAGGAGAGCAGGAGGACCGTGATCGGCACCATGCCCTTGATGAACTCGACGAACAGCGCGCCCATCGACTCCATGCGCTCGGATTTCTGCAGCGCGGGGCCGAGCGACGGGTTCAGGTAGCAGCGCACCAGCGCGTACGCGGCGTAGATGGCGGCGAGCATTACGCCAGGGATCAACGCACCGGCGTACAGGTCGGTGACCGGGATGCCCATCACCGGCCCCATGACCACTAGCATCACGCTGGGCGGGATCAGGATGCCGAGCGTGCCGCCCGCGGTGATGATGCCCGCGGACATCCGCACGTCGTACTTCGATTTGTCCATGCCCTTCGCGGCCATGATGCCCAGCAGCGTGACCGAGGCGCCGACGATGCCGCTCGCCGCGCCGAAGAGCGTCGCGACGAACATGCACGATAGATAGAGCGACCCGTTCAGTCCGCCGAGCATCTTCTGCGTGACGAGGAAAAGGCGCTCCATCAGCCCGGCGCGCTCGAGCAGCAAGCCCATGAACACGAAGAGGGGCACCTGCGCGAGCGTCTGCTCCTTCATCGTCGCGAAGGTCTGGAACAGGAGAAGGTGGAATACCGTGTCGCCGAAGCCCCAGTAGCCGAAACCGATGCCGAGAATGATCAGGGTGAACGCAATCGGGAAGCCGACGAAGATGGTGACGATCAGCGCCACCAGCAGCAAGCCTCCAATGGACTCCGGGCTCATCTGGGCTTCTCCTCGATCGGCATTTCCTCGCTGAGGACTTCCTCGATCGAACGCTGCTTGGTGAGCCATTCACCGTGGCGGATCGCGTGGATGCATTTCAGGAACTCCGCCACGCCCTGCAGGAGCAAGAGCGCGATCGAGACCGGAATGACAGCCTTCAGCGGATAGATGGGCGGCATCCATGAGCTCTGCATCGACAGCTCCTGGCGCTGCCAGGAGACGAGCGCATAGTCCATCGCGAGCCACAAGAAGATGACCATGCCCGGGAAGAAGAGGAACAGGTAGCAGAACGCGTCCACCCTGGCCTGCACCTTCACCGACCACCCCTGGTACAGGAAGTCGGTGCGGATGTGCGAGCCACGGTAGAGCGTGTAGGCCGTACCGAGCATGAACAGGGCTCCGTAGATCATGTAGCTGAGGTCGAATGCCCAGTACGTGGGCGTGTGAACCTTGCGCACGAGAATCTCCCAGCTCATGATGAACACGAGCGGGAGCACCAGCCATGCGGCGATGCGGCCGGACCACTCGCTGACCGTATCGATGCCGCGGATCACGCGGACCAGCGCGCCAGAGTCGGTTGTCATGCGCTCTCCCCAAAAAAACGGGCGGCCTGTCGGCCGCCCGTGGCGGACGGTTGCCAGCGGTCTACGTGCCGCCCTTCATGTTCGACTCGGCGACCGACGTGTTCGCCTTCTGAATGCTGAGCCAGAAGGGCACCACATCCTTCGCGACCTCGGCTTGCGAATCGAGCACCTTCTTGAAGAACGGGTTCTTGGCC
>JANMDK010000217.1:0-5237 GCA_031376265.1 Pseudomonadota bacterium | reverse complement strand
CTGATGGCTTTCCTTGCCGTCCCGGCCCACTCGCAGGCCATGCGCCAGGCCGCTGAATCGCTGCTCGGCGCCCTGCCCGAAGCCGCGCGCGCCAAGGTCGTGCGTCCCTTCGACGACCGCGACCGCCTGGACTGGCACTACACGCCGCGCAGCCGCAACGGCGCGGCGCTGAAGGAACTGGATGCGCGCGGCCGCGAAGCGGTGCACGCGCTGCTCCGGACCGCGCTTTCGGCTTCGGGCTACCGCAAGGCGGTCAATATCATCGAGCTGGAACTGGTGCTGCGCGAAATCGAGGCCTTCGGCCTGATGCGCGACCCGGAGCGCTATCACCTCACCATCTACGGCAAGCCAGACGCGAAAGCGGCCTGGGGCTGGCGCTTCGAGGGACATCACCTGTCGCTCAACTTCACCCTGGCCGGCGACCGCCTGGCCGTCGATACACCGAGCTTTTTCGGCGCCAATCCGGCGACGGTGCCGAAGGAAGCGAAGTACGGCGCGAAACAGGGACAGCGCCTGCTGGCCGCGGAAGAGGACGAGGCACGCGCGCTGCTCGGCATGCTGGATGAACCGCAGCGCCGCGAAGCGGTGTTCGAGGAGCGCGCCTACGGCGAAATCGTCACGTCGAATGCCGACAAGGTCGACCCGATGTCGGACTCACTGCGGCCGGTCGGCATCGCCGCCGCCAGGATGGACGAAAGGCAGCGCGCGCAACTCATGAAGCTGATCGACGTTTACATCGGGAATTTCGAGCCGGCGCTCGCCGCGGCACGCGCTGCACGGGTGCGCGAGGGAGGCGTCGAGAACATCCGCTTCGGCTGGGCCGGCGCGACCGGGCGCGGCCGCGCGCACTACTACCGCATCCAGGGGCCGCGGTTCCTCATCGAGTACGACTGCTCGCAGAACAATGCGAACCACATCCACACCGTATGGCGCGATTTCAGCGGCGATTTCGGCCGCGACCTGCTGCGCCAGCACTACGCGCTGGCGCGCGGCTCGGCACACCGCCACTAGACAGGCGCGCTCGGGCGCGCCGGCGGTCCCTGCACCTTATTTGATGGCGACCGGGTTGATGATCGCCTGCACCGCTCCGGTGATGCGCGACGGTCCGAGCGTGAACAGGAACTCCCACGCCTTGTCCTTCACCATCTCTTCGGTGTTCATGTTCTCGAGGATATAGATGCCGTTCAGGGGCAGCAGGATCTGGTGCACCTCGAACACGCCCTTGTCCTTCTCGAACGGGATCACCTCGAGCCCCCAGGTGTCGGCCCCGACCATCGCCACCTCGCGCCCAGCCAGGTAGCGGGCGCCTTCGACGCCCAGGCCCGGCTCGACGCTGCCGTAGCGCTTGTCGTCCTTGCCGATCAGCTTGGTCCAGCCGGTGTAGAAGAGCACCACGTCGCCCCTGTCGATCGAGGCGATGCCTTGCCGCTTCATGGCGCCTTCGATCTCGGCGCGGTTGAAAGCCGTGCCTTCCTTCACGATGTCGGTGCTGAAGTAGCCGGCCATGTCGAGCAGCACGCCGCGCGTGGCGATCGCCGGCACGTTCTCGATGCCGAGCTTTTTCAGCCCGTCGGTGGCCGCGAAATCGGCGGCCTTGTTGCAGTTGAAGTACAGGTTGTCCACGCCGATGTGGCCCAGGCCGTCGAGCTGCGAGCCGATGCCCACCCAGCCGGAAATGATGTCGTCGTTGTACGTCGTTTTGGTCGGCCCGAGCGAGCCGCCGGCGGCCTGACCCGGCTGCACGATCGTGATCGAGAAAGTGCGCGGTGGGAACGCGGGCGTGTTCTTGTTGGTCTCGATCCCGAGCCGGTACGCCTTGCCGCTCGTGACAAGCCTGGTCGCCGCGAGCGTCTTGGCCGGAGTGATGTGGTTGAGGGCGCCGATCTGGTCGTTCGGCCCGAACTTGGAGGCGGTCAGGCAGGCCGGCTGGCCCAGGGCCGGCGCGGTTGCCGTCAGGCCAAAAAGTCCGGCGCCTGCGAGAACGAATCCGGCGAGCGTGAGCACACGGCATTGCTTTGCTGGTTTCATGGTCTTCTCCCCTTTGGTTGGAACTGCACCCGGATTCTAGCCCTGAGGTTCGGGAAGCGTTTGCGTGCGCTAACATTCGCTCCCCACCAGAGTTTTTCCCAGGAGACCCGCAATGAGCTCGTCGAAGAAAGTCGCGATCGTGACCGGCGCAGGCACCGGCATCGGCAAATCCGCAGCGCTCGCGCTGCTCAAGGACGGGTACCACGTTGCGCTGGTCGGCCGCAGGAAGGAATTGCTCGAGAAGACCGCCGCCGACTCCGGCGCCGCCGACCGCACGCTGAGCCTGCCGGCCGACCTCGCCAAGCCGGAGAACATCCCGCCGCTCTTTGCTGCGGTGAAATCCAAGTGGGGGCGCCTGGACGTGCTCTTCAACAATGCCGGCATGGGCGCGCCCGCGATCCCGATGGAAGACCTCACGCTCGAGCAGTGGCAGAACGTGGTCAACATCAACCTCACGGCGATGTTCCTCTGCACGCAGGAAGCGATCCGCATCATGAAGGCGCAAACGCCGATGGGCGGCCGCATCATCAACAACGGCTCGATTTCGGCGCACGCGCCGCGGCCGTTCTCGTCGCCCTACACGGCGACCAAGCACGCGGTCACCGGCCTCACCAAGTCGACCTCGCTCGATTGCCGCAAGTACGACATCGGCTGCAGCCAGATCGACATCGGCAACGCGGCCACCGAGATGACCGAGCGCATGAAGAACGGCGTGCCGCAAGCCAACGGCACCACCATGGTCG
This sequence comes from Pseudomonadota bacterium, assembly GCA_031376265.1. Taxonomy (GTDB): domain Bacteria; phylum Pseudomonadota; class Gammaproteobacteria; order Burkholderiales; family SG8-39; genus SZAS-79. The sequence goes on along the minus strand of JANMDK010000217.1, from coordinate 2,466 downwards.
AGCCGCGCATGGACGTTTCGCACGTCGGCAGCGCAGTCGCCTACATGGCGGCGCTGCCGCTGGACGCCAACGTGCAGTTCATGACGATCATGGCCACCAAGATGCCGTTCGTCGGCCGCGGATAGAAAACGGAAAAAAGGGGCCAGGCTCAAACCAATTAAAAGGGGCCAGGCTCAAACCTTTACAAGCGCATTGCGACGTAAGGTTTGAGCCTGGCCCCTTTTATGCGCTTAGTCATCGACACCAACGTGGTGCTCGACCTGGTCGTGTTCGATGACCCGGTCGCGCAGGCGTTACGCGCGGCGATCGAGTCGAAACTGGCCATCGCAGTAGCCAGTCCGTCGACACTCGCCGAACTGCGGCGTGTCCTCGCTTATCCGGAATTCAAGCTCGATCCGGGGCGCCAGGAAAGTGCGTACGACTGGTACGCAGGCCGGGTTGAAATCACCGGCGACCCGCCGTCCCAAGGCTTGCTGCCGCGCTGCAGCGATCCCGACGACCAGAAATTCCTCGAACTCGCCTGGGCCGCGGGCGCGGCGTACCTGGTCACCAAGGACCGCGCATTGCTGGCTTTGGCACGACGGGTGGCCAAACTCGGGCGGTTCTTGGTGTCCTCGCCCACAGACTGCGCCTGGCCGACGGGCTAGAGTCGCCGGATGGAAACCATCGTGAAGCCTGCAGCCAACCAGGCGCCGCCCCGCCACTTTTCGATGGTGCGCGGCTTCCACCTTGCGGACCTCTTTACGCTTGCCAACGCCGCCGCAGGCGTCGCGGGCGTCCTACTAGCGATGGCCTACGTGGAGAGCGGCTGGATCCGCCATTTCCTCTGGGCGGCTGCGATGGGGCCTCTCGCCTTCTTCTTCGACGTGCTGGACGGCCGCATTGCGCGCGCCCGCCACACGCATTCGGCATTCGGCCGTGAGCTCGATTCGCTTGCGGACGTGATCTCGTTCGGCGTTACGCCGGCTGCGCTCGCCTACGCGGCAGGCATGAAAGGCGGCTGGGATGCGCTCGCGCTGATGTATTTCGTCTGCTGCGGCGTGAGCCGGCTGGCGCGCTACAACGTCACCGCCGAGAGCCTCTCGGGCGACAGCGGCAAGGTGAAGTACTTCGAGGGCACGCCGATCCCGACCAGCGTCGCGCTCACGGCCCTGCTGGCGTTCGCCGCGTGGAAAGGGCGCCTCGGCGACGCGCTCTGGGGCGGCGTGTGGAACCTCGGCCCCTGGGAGCTGCACCCGCTGGCGCTGCTTTTCGTGCTTTCCGGCACGCTGATGATCAGCAAGACGCTGCGCATCCCGAAGTTCTAGTTCTACTCCCGGCGTGGAGGCGTTATACCTAAACTAAATAGACTCTAGGTATAATCCCGGCATGCTCCGTCAGCCGGCCGAAACCCAGACCCTCTTCGCCGAACTCTCCGAACGCCTTCGCGCGCAGGAGGCGACGAGGTCGTTTGCCTCCCTCACCGGCACCTTCGCAAAAAAGCACGTCCGCGAAGGCGACTATTGGTATTTCAAGACCAGCGAAGGCGCCGCCGGCCAGAAGGAATACTTCATCGGCCCGGACAACAAGGCAACCCGGGAGGTGATCAAGGCCTACTCCGCCGGACGCACCGAAACCGAAGAGTCCACCCGGCAGATCGAGCGACTGTGCGCAATGCTGAAGCAGGGAGGCGCTTTGACAACCGACACGCCCTCGGCAAAGGTGATCGCGGGACTCGCAAGCGCAGGCGTGTTCCGGTTGGGCGCAGTCCTCGTGGGCACTCACGCTTTCATTGCGCTGGGAAACATGCTCGGCGTGCGCTGGGAGTCAGGGCTGCGCACGCAGGATGTCGACATTGCCGCAACACGAATCCTGGAAGTGGCTGTCCCACAAGCCGAAGCGGACCTGCCGAAGGCGCTCGACTCCCTCAACATGGGCTTTCTCCCGGTCCCCGGCTTGAGCCCGAAGTCCCCCGAAACTTCGTTCTCAGTACGCGGACAGGCACTGCGGGTCGACTTGCTCACGCCTGCACAGGGCGCCCGCTCAGGCAAGCCGATCCGGATCCCCCGGCTCAAAGCAGCCGCGCAACCGCTCGAGTTTCTCGAGTACGTCCTCGAAGGCTCGATCGCCATCCCGCTCGTCAACGGCGGCGCGACGATGGTCAACATCCCGGATCCGGCGCGATTTGCGCTCCACAAGCTGATCGTCGCCGGCCGGCGGCAAGCTTTCGAGCAGCCCAAGGCCGGCAAGGACAGGCAGCAGGCGCGAGAACTTCTCGGGGTTCTCTTCGAAGACCGGCGAGGTGACCTGACTTTGGCGGCGGAGGCGATGAACAAGCGCGCCGCCTCATGGCGCACTCGATTGAAGCGCGAACTGGCCAAGCTGCCCGATGAATTGAGCGATGCGCGCAAGGCCGTCCTGCGCGACTTAAAGGATTGAGGACACGAACTACGCGACCCGGCAGATCGTGCAATTCAATTCGATCGC
>JANMDK010000211.1:0-1898 GCA_031376265.1 Pseudomonadota bacterium | reverse complement strand
CTTGCGCGCAACTTCCCCGGCGGCACCGAAGCATTTGTTGCCGCAATGAATGAGAAAGCCGCTCAATTGGGAATGGTCAACAGCCGTTTCGAAGATCCGACCGGGCTGACACCCGATAACGTATCGACCGCCGAAGATCTTGCCAAAATGGTGGCGGCCGCGCACACCTATCCGCTTATTCGCGAATACACGACGTCCGAGTCGTTCAAGATCGAATCCGAGGGCAGGCGCCGCCATCGATTTTTGTCGTATGTCAACTCCAACCGGCTCATTAAAAGCGGCCAGTGGGAAATCGGTTTGTCCAAGACCGGCTACATCAGCGAGGCAGGACGTTGTCTGGTGATGCAGGCAATGATCGCGGACAAGTCCGTCATCATCGTACTGCTCGACTCCTGGGGAAAACTTTCCAGAATCGCCGATGCCAATCGCATCAAGCGCTGGATCGAGGCAGACGTACTGCGCATTGCCGGCTGACCCGGTCGCGTTTTCGACCGACTTCCTTCAGGCTATCCTTGCGCCGGGCGAGTGACCGAGTGCGCGCGAGATCTCTTCCGCTGTTTGTTTGACCCTGGCGCACCAAGTCTTCTCTATCCTGTTGGAAGGCGCTGAAAGCGACAATCCCGCTACCAGGCGTCCTTCGTCGTCGTGGATGCCGGCGCCAATGCATGACACGCCATTCTCGGCTTCCTCATTGTCGAGCGCGTAGCCCAGCTTGCGAACCCGATCGAGTTCCTTGTTCAGCGCCGCCAGGTCGCGGAGCGTGTTCTTGGTGAATACCTCGAGTCTGGTGCGTTGCGCATACTCGCGGCATTTTTCCGGTCCGTCTTCCAGCAGGAAGATTTTTCCGGCCGCAGTAATGTGCAGGGGCGCGCGCGCGCCGATCAGGTGCACCACACGCATGGCGGTGCGATCGGACAACAATCTCTCGACATAGACCATCTCGTCGCCCTGGCGAACGGAGAGATTGACTGTCTCGTGCAGTTCCTGATGCAGGCGACGCATAAATGGCAACGCCTCCTGGCGCAGGTTAATGCGCGACTTCACCAGATGACCAAGCTCGAGCAGCCGTATGCCGAGCCGGTAGGTGCCCGGCTCGATGCGGTCCACCATTCTGAATTCCACCATCATGTTCAGAATGCGATGCGCAGTCGATGGATGCAGGCTGGTAGAGTTGGCGAGGCGCTTGAGATTGACCGGCTCCTCGTTGCGCGCCAGCGCGTCTAGCAGGTCCATCATCCGCTCAATGACCTGAATCGAGGTCTTTCCCTTGGCTGCGGCCACGAATTTTCCACTCATAGAGATTTGTGCGATGCGGCAATTTTACATACTGAAACGGCTGCCCACAACCGCCGCGGGGCATAAAAACCCCCATGCTATGATTCGCGCCTTGCTGCGCCGCGCGCTGTCTGTCCCACACCTGCTGGCCCTCCCGTGAGGCTGGCCCAGGGGCGAACTGAAGAGATTGCCTGCCGGAGCAGCCATAACTACATTCGGAGCGTAACTGGCTGGCGCGATAAACGCGCCGGCTGGGATAAGGGCGCTCCCCCAATCCCCCTGGGAGAGCCATGAAAGTTGGTCTTTTCGTTACTTGTCTGGTGGACCTGATGCGGCCCAGCATCGGTTTTGCCTCCCTCAAATTGCTCGAATCGGCCGGCTATGAGGTCATCGTGCCGGCGAACCAGACCTGCTGTGGCCAGCCCGGCTACAACTCCGGCGACCGCAAGGCGGCACAGGTCCTCGCCAAAAAAATGCTCAAGGAATTTGCCGGCTGCGACTACATCGTCGTGCCTTCGGGTTCCTGTGGCGGCATGATCCGTGCGCACTATCCGGAGTTGCTCGCGGAATTTCCCGAGTTGATTGCGCAGGTCGAGGCGATTGCGCACAAGACTTACGAACTT
>JANMDK010000154.1:0-4887 GCA_031376265.1 Pseudomonadota bacterium | reverse complement strand
ATCACCAGGATATCTGCCAGATCTTCACTACAGCCCCCAGCTCCCTTAATTCGCCCGACGATACGCAGAGCGCGCCCACCAGCACGAAAGCCGAATTGGTCACGAACGCGAAGATCCCGAGCTGGGCGCCGAGCAGCACGCAGAAAGGGGCGACGAACCGCGGGTCGCGCAGGATCTGGCCGAAGGTCCGCGCAATGCGCGCCGGCGACGCGGCGCGCGCCGGGGGCGCCGTCTCGGCCAGCCCCGTGGAGACGGACAGCAGGAGCAGGACCGCAACCGCGGCTAGCAGCCCGAACGTGGCCTGCCATCCCCACCAGGAGAGCAACTGCGCACCGATGAGCGGCGCCGCGATCGGCACGATGCCGAACACGACCATCATGCGCGCAAGCATCCGCGCCGCCTGCTCGTGGCTGTGCAGGTCCCTCACGATCGTGCGCGCGATCACCGGACCGCTCGACATGCCCAGCCCCTGCACGAAGCGCCAGAAGGTGATCGCACCGAGCGTCTCCGCGCCGATGCAGGCGAGCGCCGAGACGAGGTACAGCACCAGTCCACAGAGGAGGACGGGTTTGCGCCCGAAGCGGTCGGAGATCGGCCCCCAGGCCAGTTGCCCCGCGGCAATGCCCATGAAGAACGTGGTGATCGTGAATTGCACCGCAGCCACTGGCGCGCCAAAGGCTTGCGCAATCGCGGGCAGGGTCGGAACGTAGGAGTCGGTGCCCAGCGGCGTCAGCGCGACGAGCAGCCCGAGGAGCACGGTCAGCCAGACCGAGCCGGGGGAGAGAGGCATGCGCGGCATCTTAGCATCCGGTATTTCGCCGGCAGGCCTGCGCAAGCCGATCGGAAGACCCCGGGCGCGCAGTTAGAATGCATCGCTCTCCCGCACCGATTGTCCCGCAATGGATCGCGTCACTCCTTCCCCGAAACCCCGCTGGCAGTTCTGGATCGATCGCGGCGGCACGTTCACCGATGTGGTGGCGCGCAAGCCGGACGGCGCCCTGCTCACGCACAAACTGCTCTCCGAGAATCCTTCGCGCTACGCGGATGCGGCGATCCAGGGCATTCGGGAGCTGCTGCGCGTCCCGGCAGGCGAGGCGATCCCTGCCGGCGAGATCGAAGCGGTCAAGATGGGCACGACGGTGGCGACCAACGCATTGCTCGAGCGCAAGGGCGAGCGCACCGCGCTGTTCATCACGCGCGGATTCCGCGACGCGCTGCGCATCGCCTACCAGAACCGCCCGCGCATTTTCGACCGCCACATCGTGCTGCCGGAAATGCTCTACAGCGAAGTGTTCGAAATCGACGAGCGGATTGCAGCGCGGGGCGAAGTGCTGGTGCCGCTGGACGAGGCCGCAGCGCGTGCGGGGCTTGAAGCGGCCTATGCACGGGGACTGCGCTCGATTGCCATCGTCTTCATGCACGGGTATCGCTACACGCAGCATGAAGCGCGCGTCGCCGAACTGGCCGAGGCCGTGGGGTTCACGCAGATCTCGGTCTCGCACCGCATCAGCCCGTTGATGAAACTCGTCGGCCGCGGCGACACGACCGTGGTCGATGCCTACCTTTCGCCGATCCTGCGCCGCTACGTCGACCGGGTGGCTGGCGAGCTGCAGGGCGTCCGCGTGATGTTCATGCAATCGAACGGCGGGCTGACCGATGCGCGCCGCTTCCAGGGCAAGGATTCGATCCTGTCCGGCCCGGCAGGCGGCATCGTCGGCGCGGTGCGCACGTCGGTGGCCGCGGGATTCGATCGCATCATCGGCTTCGACATGGGCGGCACCTCCACCGACGTGTCGCACTACGCCGGCGAGTTCGAGCGGGAATTCGAGACGCGCGTGGCCGGCGTGCGCATGCGCGCGCCGATGATGAGCATTCATACCGTGGCCGCCGGCGGCGGCTCGATCCTGCATTTCGACGGCGCGCGATATCGCGTCGGCCCGGATTCTGCCGGCGCCAATCCCGGGCCGGCAAGCTACCGCAAGGGCGGACCGCTCGCGGTCACCGATGCGAACGTGATGCTCGGCAAGATCCAGCCGGAATTCTTTCCCCCGGTGTTTGGCGCCGACGGAAATGAGCGCCTGGATGCGGAAGTGGTGCGCGAAAAGTTCGCGGCCCTTGCAGGCACCATCCGGCGGGAGACCGGCGATGCCCGCTCGCCAGAGGAAGTGGCCGAAGGGTTCGTGAACATCGCTGTGGGAAACATGGCCAACGCGATCAAGCACATCTCGGTGCAGCGCGGCCATGACGTGACGGCCTACACACTGTGCTGCTTCGGCGGCGCGGCCGGCCAGCACGCCTGTCTCGTGGCCGACGCACTTGCGATGACCCGCGTATTCATCCACCCATTTGCCGGCGTGTTGTCGGCCTATGGCATGGGCCTCGCCGACCAGACTGCGATGCGCGAGAGGGCAGTCGAGGCGAAACTGGATGAATCCGGGAAGTCGCTGCTGGCCATCGCGCTGGATGGGCTCGCGACCGCGGCACGGGACGAACTTCTGGCACAAGGCGTCGATGCCGGCCGAATCAACGTGGTTCGAAGGGTTCACCTCAAATACGAGGGCACCGACACCGCGCTCCTAGTCATCGCAGGCACGATTGCCGAGATGACCGCGCGCTTCGAGGAGGCCTACCGTCAGCAGTACAGCTTCCTGATGCCGGGCAAGACGCTGATCGTCGAGGCGGTTTCGGCCGAGGCGATCGGCAGCTCGGAGACCAGTGCGCAATCGGGCTCGGCGCCGCCCGCCGGCGAACCGAAGAGCGCCGATACGGTTCGCATGTTCACCCAGGGGCGCTGGCACCAGACGCCGGTGTTCGTCCGCGAGCAGCTCGGCGGCGGCAGCCGCGTCGACGGCCCGGCAATCATCGCGGAAGCCAATGCGACCACGGTCGTGGAGCCGGGATGGCGGGCCGAAATCACGCCGCAAAACCACCTCGTGCTCGAGCGGGTCGCCGCGCGCCAGTCCGGCGTGGCAATTGGCACGCAGGCCGATCCGGTCATGCTCGAGATCTTCAACAACCTCTACATGTCGATCGCCGAGCAGATGGGCCTGCGCCTGCAGAACACCGCCTACTCGGTGAACATCAAGGAGCGGCTGGATTTTTCCTGCGCGCTGTTCGACGCCTCGGGCGCACTGATCGCGAATGCGCCGCACATGCCGGTGCACCTGGGCTCGATGGGCGAGTCGATCAAGACCGTCATTCGCGAGAATGCAGGGCGCATGAAACCGGGCGATGTCTACGTGCTGAATGCGCCTTACAACGGCGGCACGCACTTGCCGGACGTCACCGTGATCACGCCGGTCTGGGACGATGCCGGGCGCGAAGTCCTTTTTTATGTTGGCTCTCGCGGACATCACGCGGACATCGGCGGGATCACGCCGGGCTCGATGCCGCCGGATTCGAAGACCGTCGATGAGGAAGGCGTGCTGATCGACAACTTCCTGCTCGTCGAAGGCGGACGCTTCCGGGAGAAGGAAACGATTCGATTGCTCACCTCGGGCAAGTACCCAGTGCGCAACGTCGTGCAGAACCTCGCCGACCTGCAGGCGCAGATCGCGGCCAACGAAAAGGGCGTGCAGGAACTCCGCCGCATGGTCGCCCATTTCGGCCTCGACGTCGTGCGCGCCTACATGACCCATGTGCAGAACAACGCGGAAGAGTCGGTCCGCCGCGTGATCGGCGTGCTCAAGGGCGGCGAGTTCGATTACCCGCTCGACAACGGCGCCCGCATCCGCGTGAAGATTTCGATCGGCGAAGACCGCCGCAGCGCGAAAATCGACTTCACCGGCACGACCGCGCAGCTGCCCAACAATTTCAACGCACCCTCGGCGGTCTGCATGGCCGCGGTGCTTTACGTGTTCCGCTCGCTGGTCGACGACGACATCCCGCTGAATGCGGGCTGCCTCAAGCCGCTCGAAGTCGTCATCCCCGAAGGCTGCATGCTCAACCCGCGCTATCCGGCCGCCGTGGTGGCCGGAAACGTGGAAACCTCGCAATGCATCACCGACGCCCTCTACGGCGCGCTCGGCGTGATGGCCGCCTCGCAGGGAACCATGAACAACTTCACATTCGGCAACGAGCGCTACCAGTACTATGAGACGGTTGCCGGGGGCTCGGGAGCCGGACCCGGATTCGATGGGACCGATGTAGTGCAGACGCACATGACCAACTCGCGCCTTACCGACCCCGAAGTGCTCGAGTGGCGCTTCCCGGTGATGCTTGAAAGTTTCGAGATCCGTCCGGGATCCGGCGGGCCGGGTCGCTGGCAGGGCGGGCGCGGCGGCATCCGCCGGGTCCGGTTCCTCGAGAAAATGACCGCTGCAATCCTCTCGGGCCATCGCCTCGTCAATCCGCACGGCATGGCCGGCGGAGGGGATGCGCAGCCCGGCCGAAACTGGGTGGAGCGATCTGACGGGTCGGTGCTGGAGCTCGGGCCCGCGGACCGGACCGAAATGTCCCCCGGCGACGTTTTCGTCATCGAGTCCCCCGGCGGGGGCGGGTTCGGGCCGGCGGCATGACTTGTTTCGTCAGCCGGCGGGCCCGCATATACAATCGTCTTCGCATCGGATCAACGCAGCAACGCGTTCCAGCCTACCAATAAAGAAATGAACGAATCCTCGATCTTCTCCAAGACCGGCAAGGGGGTGCACGAAGCCTCCGGCAAGTCGAGCTTCCTCTCGCGATCGGACCGTGCCGTGCTCGCGCAGGTCGACGGCAAGTCGACGGTGGAGGAACTCAACAAGAAGTTCGAGAAAATCGACCCGGCCAGGTTCCAGCAGCTCCTGCAGCAGTTCGAAAAGGATGGTTTCGTTCGGGAGATCACCCCGGCCTCGGCGCCGACGCCGAGCGTGCCGAAGCCGGCGGCCGCGAAGCCTTAGCCCCCGAAAT
>JANMDK010000153.1:0-4663 GCA_031376265.1 Pseudomonadota bacterium | reverse complement strand
CGACATTGCGGGATTCTCGCCCATGATGTACATGCCCTTGACCTTGCCAGCGTAGGCCGCGTCCATGATCTCGACGACGGTGAGACCGGGCTTCTTGTCGAGGCTGGTGCCCCACAGTTTCTCGAAGCGCTTGTTGGCTTCCGGGTTGTCCACCCGCTGGTAGTCCGGGAACATCATCGGGATCAGGCCGGAGTCCGATGCGCCCTGCACGTTGTTCTGGCCGCGCAGCGGATGCAGCCCGGTGCCCGGACGACCGACCTGCCCGGTCATGAGGGTTAGCGCGATCAGGCAGCGCGCATTATCGGTGCCATGCACGTGCTGCGAGATGCCCATGCCCCAGAGGATCATCGATCCCTTGGAGGTCGCGAACATTCGCGCCACCTCGCGGATCGTCTGCGCCGGGATGCCGCAGATCGGCGCCATCTTCTCCGGCGAGTAGGCCTTTGCGTTTTCCTTGAGCGCCTCGTAGCCGCTGGTGCGATCGCGCACGAAAGCTGCGTTGACGAGGCCTTCCTCAATGATCGTGTGGATCATCGCGTTTAGCATCGCGACGTCGGTGTCCGGATTGAATTGGAGGAAGTGCGTCGCATGGCGCGCGAGCTCGGTGCGGCGCGGATCGGCCATGATCAGCTTCACGCCGTTCTTCGCCGCGTTCTTCATCCAGGTGGCCGCCACCGGATGGTTCACCGTGGGATTGGCGCCGATCACGAACACCACCTCGGCATTCATGACGTCGCTGACCTGGTTGGACACCGCCCCGGACCCGACGCCCTCGAGCAATGCGGCCACCGAGGACGCATGGCAAAGCCGGGTGCAATGGTCGACGTAGTTGGTGCCGAAACCAGTGCGCACGAGTTTCTGGAAGAGGTAGGCCTCTTCGTTCGATCCCTTGGCCGACCCGAATCCTGCAAGTGCATAGCGGCCGGCGCCGGCGCCGCCTTCGTCGCGAATCTTCTTGAGCCCGTTGGCGGCCGCTTCCAGCGCCTCTTCCCAGCTCGCCTCGCGGAATGCTTCGCCCCAGTTTGCCGGATCGACCGTGAAGTTGGCCGACTTCGGCATGCCGGGCTTGCGGATCAGCGGCTTGGTCAAGCGCTGCGGATGGTGCGCATAGTCGAAGCCATAGCGGCCCTTGACGCACAGCCGGCCGTGGTTCGCCGGGCCATCGCGGCCGGTGACGAACTTGATGACGCTTTTTTCGATGTGGTACGTGAGCTGGCAGCCGACGCCGCAGAACGGGCAGAGCGAATCCACCTTCTTGTCGATCGGGGCGAGGCCGGCCTCGCGTGCCGGCATCAGCGCGCCGGTCGGGCAGGCCTGCACGCACTCGCCGCAGGCCACGCAGGTCGACGCGCCCATGGCATCGTCCATGTCGAAGACGATCTTGGAATGCTCTCCGCGAAAGGCATAGCCGATCACGTCGTTGACCTGCTCCTCGCGGCAGGCGCGCACGCAGCGCGTGCACTGGATGCAGGCATCGAGGTTGACCGCGATGCCCGGATGCGAGAGGTCCTCCGACGGCTGGTGGCGCGCCGGGAAGCGCGGCAGGCCGACTTCCATTTTCGCCGCCCACTGGTCGAGCTCGGAATCCTTGCGATAGTCCTTCTCCGGCATGTCGGAGAGCAGCAGCTCGAGCACCATTTTCTGGGAGAGCTTGGCGCGCTCGCTATCGGTCACGACTTCCATGCCTTCCTTGGGATAGCGGCAGCAGGAAGGCGCGAGCACGCGCTCGCCCTTGATCTCGACCACGCAGGCACGGCAGTTGCCGTCCGGGCGCAGACCGGGCATGTAGCACAGGCGCGGGATCTCGATGCCGTTCTTCTCGGCGGTCTCGAGGATCGACTCGTCCGGGCGCCCGACGACGGTGCGCCCGTTGAGCTTGAACTCGATCGGCATCGTCGCCAGCTGGTCGGTGCTCGCTCTTTCCATCAGGCCACCTCTTGCGGGAAGAACTTCATCACGCTGAGCACCGGGTTCGGCGCCGCCTGTCCGAGGCCGCAAATCGACGCATCCATCATCGCGGCCGAGAGCTCCTTGAGGAGCGGTTGATTCCATTGCGGCGCTTCCATGAGGGCCAGTGCCTTGGCGGTGCCGACACGGCAGGGTGTGCACTGCCCGCACGACTCCTCGCGGAAGAAGCGGACGAGGTTCTTAGCGGCATCCGACGCCTTGTCTTTTTGCGACAGGACCACCACGGCCGCCGAGCCAATGAAACTGCCGTGCGGCTGCAGCATGTCGAAGTCGAGAGGCACGTCGCCAAGAGCGGCCGGCAGGATGCCGCCGGAAGCGCCGCCGGGCAGGTACGCGTAGAACTCGTGGCCTTCCTTCATGCCTCCGCAGAATTCATCGATGAGTTCTCGGACGGTGATCCCCGCAGGCGCGAGATGCACGCCAGGCTTCTTCACGCGGCCCGAGACGGAAAACGACCGGAACCCCTTGCGGCCGTTGCGCCCCTGGGAGGCGAACCACTCCGCGCCTTTCTCGAAGATGTCGCGCACCCAGTACACGGTTTCCATGTTGTGCTCGAGCGTCGGGTAGCCGAACAGCCCGATTTGCGCGACATACGGCGGGCGCAGGCGCGGCATGCCGCGCTTACCCTCGATCGACTCGATCATCGCGGACTCCTCGCCGCAGATGTAGGCGCCGGCCCCGCGCCTCAGGTGGATCGGCGGCAGCGCGCACGGCGGATTCTTCGTGAGCTTTACGAGCTCACGCTCCAGCACCGCGCGGCAGCCGGCATATTCGTCGCGCAGGTAGATCCAGATTTCGCCGACACCTGCGGCCCAGGCGGCCACGAGCATGCCCTCCAGGAACCGGTGGGGATCGCGCTCCAGGTAGTAGCGGTCCTTGAAGGTCCCCGGCTCGCCCTCGTCGATGTTGACGGCCATGTTGCGCGGCTCGGGCTCGGCCGCGACCAGCCGCCACTTGCGCCCAGCCGGAAACCCGGCGCCGCCAAGACCGCGGAGCCCGGAATTTTCCATGACGGCGGTGAGCGAGTCGCGCGTGTGCCTGCCTGCGAGGCAATCCGAGATCAGGGCATACCCGCCGGCATTCTTATAGCTCGTGTAATCCACGTATTTCGGCTCGAAGCACTTGGTCAGGCGTTCGCGCACATGGCGGGCCACGGCCTCGACGGTTGCTTCGAGCACCGAGTTCTGGCCGACTGCGACGGCCGGCGCCGATTCGCACCGGCCGATGCAGGGCGCCGCCAGGACGCGCACATCCTTGCCGAGCAACCCCGGGAGCTTGCGCAACAATTCTTTCGCCCCGGCCATCTCGCACGAAAGCGAATCGCACACGCGCACTGTCAGCGAGGCCGGCGCCGGCCCGCCTTCCTTGACGATGTCGAAGTGGTGGTAAAAGCTCGCCACCTCGTAGACCTCGGCCATCGCGAGACGCATTTCCTGCGCGAGCGCGGCGAGGTGCGCCGCCGAAAGGTGGCCGTAGGCGTCCTGGATCTTGTGCAGGTGCTCGATCAGCAGGTCGGGGCGCCGCGGCTCGTTGCCCAGCAGCGCGAGCACTTCGGCGAGCGCCTGGGGATCGACGCGGCGGCCTTTGGGCGAGCCCCGCTTGCGCGCGCCTTTTTGCGCGGCAGTTTTCGCATCGGCTGCGTTCGCCCCCGCGTTCGTCCCCTTAGGCATCGAGTCGTCCGGACCACCCATCTTCTGCCGCCTCCTGTGAGCCTGCGATTATCCGGCACCCGAGCGGCCGGAATCTTGACTGCGGTCAAGGCCCCTGTTGTAGTTCCGCTATGTGCAGAGCCCTCCTCTATCTGGGACAGCCCGTATTGCTCGACAACCTGCTGTTCCAGCCCGACTCCGCGCTGGTGCGCCAGAGTTACATGCCGAAGATGCTGCATATGCTGAACCTCGCCGGCTTCGGCATGCGCGCCTGGGATCCGGCCACGAGCGAACCTGAGCGGCCGTTTTCCTACTACTCTCAATCGCTGCCCGTGTTCGACCGCAACCTCAAGGGGCTTGCCGAGAAGATTCGCGCAGGCTGCGTGCTGGCCCATGTGCGGGGCGTCGCGTACAGCACGCGGGTCGAGATTTCCCTCCAGAATGTCCACCCGTTTCACTTCGCGGGCGTTCCGCTCGTCCTTGCGCACAACGGCGACCTCGCCCGCTTTGGCGAAATGAAACCCCATCTGCTCCGGCACGTCGATCCCGAATTCGCAGCGCAGGTTCACGGTACGACGGACAGCGAATGGGTGTATGCGCTCGTCGTGTCGCAACTCCCCGATGCGCACCGCCGCCCCTCCGCCGAGGAACTCACCCACGCAATCGAGCGCACGCTGGCCATCCTGCGCGAGACGCGCAGGGAAGTCGGCATCGAAGTCTCATCGTCCCTGAACCTGTTCGTCGCTGACGGTAGCCAGCTGGCCGCGGTGAGGTATTGCTTCGACTTCGGGTGCTACCAGACCGCCGATGCCGAGCGCCTCCATGAAGCCAACCTCTCCTACCTCAGCCTTTGGTACACGGCAGGCCGCGACTACGGCCTGCATGACGGCGAGTGGAAGATGACCGGGGGCACCGGGCAAGCCGATTCGATCCTGATCGCCTCCGAGCCGCTTACCCGCGACACGGCCGCCTGGGTCGAAATTCCGGAGTACGCCATGATGCACGCCGAGCTAAAAGGCGGTCGTCCGGTCGTGACGCTCAAAAAC
>JANMDK010000148.1:0-7252 GCA_031376265.1 Pseudomonadota bacterium | reverse complement strand
ACGACGCGGCGCTCGTGACCCTGCAATGCCTGGTCATCAGGCTTGTCCAGCGTTTCGAGCTCGGCTTTTAACCGCTCGTCGCGTTGCTCAAGTGCCTGCACCGAGCGCTCGGAATGGCCGAGGTGGGTCTGTTCCAGCTGGTACCTGCTTTCGGCCTGCATCGACTGGCTGCGAACCTCGTTCAGCCTGTCCTGCGATACGCGAAAGCCCCGCTCCGCATGAGGCAGCTTCTCGTTTTCCGCTGCCAGGCTTCGCTGCGCGTCCTCAACCCGCTGCTTGGCGCCGACCTGCCGGTTTGCCCACATGTGCAGCGCCTGGGTAAGTTGCGAACGCTGCTCGCGCCACGAGGTGAGCTGGGCGCGTAATTCGATATGCCGGTTTTCGAGCCGCTGCCGAGTCTCTTCCACGTGGCGGAGTTCGGATTCGTGCCTTGCGACCTCGGAATTCGCGCCGTACAAGGCGGCCTGCGCTGCATTCAGGCCGTCGCCGGCCGTGTAGTGGGCGCTGCGCGCAGACTCGATCTTGCTTTCGGTCTCGCGCAGTTTCGCAGTTTCGGATTCGAGCTCGTTGCCGGTGCGCACTATTTCATGCGCGTGGCGCTCGCGCTCGGCGGCCGCATCGCGCCGGCGCAGGAACCAGAGCAGTTGCTGCTTGGTCTGCAGGTCCGACTGGAAACCCTGGTACCGCCCCGCGACCTCAGCCTGCTTTTCGAGCTTCTCGATCTGCCCCGCGAGTTCGAGGCGAATGTCGGTGACCCGCGAGAGGTTCTCGCGGGTGTCCGAAAGGCGGTTCTCTGTTTCGCGGCGCCTTTCCTTGTATTTCGAGACGCCGGCCGCTTCCTCGAGGAAAACGCGAAGCTCCTCCGGCTTGGCCTCGATGACACGCGAGATCATGCCCTGCTCGACGATCGCGTAGGCGCGGGGCCCCAGCCCGGTCCCGAGGAAGATATCGGTAATGTCGCGACGGCGAACATGCTGGTTATTGATGTGGTACGACGACTCGCCATCCCGCTGCAGCACGCGCTTTACGGAGATTTCGGCGTACTGCGACCACTGGCCGGCTGCGCGCCCCAAGGTGTTGTCGAAAATCAGCTCGACGCTTGCGCGCGCGAGCGGCTTGCGATTCACCGAGCCGTTGAATATGACGTCCATCATCGAGTCGCCGCGCAGGGCTGACGCCCGCGACTCGCCGAGCACCCAGCGCACTGCGTCGATAACGTTGGATTTGCCGCACCCGTTTGGCCCGACGATGCCGACCAGTTGCCCAGGCACGTGGATCGAAGTGGGATCGACGAACGACTTGAAACCTGAGAGCTTGATCTGGGTGAGACGCACGGAAGCTTGTTTTTTCTGAGTTCGACGGTCCGTGGCGCGATCGGAATTACGCTCGATTCGATCGACGAAACGCCATGGAAACTGAGCGCGCTATGATACCATTTTCGCGCTCCCGATCCCCCCTTCCCCGCCAGGCCCGCGCGTCGAAATGCCTTCCCGACCGAGAAGCAAGCTGCAGACGTTTCCGAATCCGAATCCCGGCCGGGATTATCGGATCCACATGGAAATCCCGGAATTCAGCTGCCTGTGCCCGATGACCGGCCAGCCGGATTTCGCAACCCTGCTCCTCGATTACGTGCCCGACAAGGCGTGCGTCGAGCTCAAGTCGCTCAAGTTGTATGTCTGGTCGTATCGTGACCAGGGCGCCTACCACGAGGCGGTTTCCAACCAGATCCTGGGCGACCTGGCAAAGGCGACTCGTCCGCGCTACATGCGGCTGACTGCGCGCTTCAATGTACGCGGTGGAATTTTCACGACAGTCGTGGTGGATCACCGCAAGCGTGGGTGGCGGCCCGAGCCTTACGTGGCGTTGGATGCAATGACGCCGGGCGACCCGCATGCAAGCCGGTAGTCCGGCGCGGGAAAAGGTCAATCCCCGCCTCGCAACGCTCCAGCCCTACCCTTTCGAAAAGCTGCGACTGCTGCTGGCGGGCATCGTGCCGAACCCGGCGCTCCCGGCAATCAATCTTTCCATCGGCGAGCCCAAGCATCCCACGCCCGAGGTCGTGACTTCGGCGCTCGTGTCCAATCTCGATGGCCTGGCGGCTTACCCTGCCACCGCCGGATTGCCTGAATTGCGCGAATCGATTGCCGCCTGGTTGAAGCGCCGCTATTCGTTAGGCGCCATCGATACCTCGTCCCAGGTCCTGCCGGTGAATGGGTCGCGCGAGGCGCTGTTTTCTTTTGCGCAGACAGTGATCGACCCGTCGCGCGGCCGTGCGCTTGTGGTGTGCCCCAACCCTTTCTATCAGATCTACGAAGGCGCGGCGTTGCTGGCGGGCGCATCGCCGGTGTTCGTCAATGCCACTGCGTCCAACGGCTTCAAGCCGGACTACGCAAGCGTCGACGACAGGGATTGGCGTGACGTGCAACTTGTCTACGCGTGCTCGCCCGGCAATCCCAGCGGCGCGGTGATGGGAATCGAAGACTGGCGCGGCCTTTTCGCGCTCTCAGACAAGCATGGATTCGTTATCGCATCGGATGAATGCTATTCGGAGCTCTTCTACGATGAGGGCAATCCACCAATGGGCGCGTTGCAGGCGGCCACATTGCTCGGTCGGCAGGGGTTCGAGCGCCTCGTCGTCTTTTCCAGCCTCTCCAAGCGCTCAAACGCGCCCGGGATGCGTTCGGGGTTCGTCGCCGGCGATGCCGGTTTGCTGAAGAGCTTCCTTCTCTATCGCACGTATCACGGCAGCGCAATGAGCGTGACGGTTCAAAAGGCTTCGATTGCCGCGTGGCGCGACGAAGCGCACGTGGTCGCGAACCGCCGCCTCTACGCGGAAAAATATCAGGCGGTCTTACCGCTGATTAAAGCGCCTCTCGATACAACCATGCCGGACGGCGGTTTTTACCTCTGGATACGCACGCCCGTCGACGACGCGCAGTTCGCTAGGGAATTGCACCGCGACTATAATGTCGTCGTCCTGCCCGGAAGCTTTCTGGGGCGCGAAAACAACGGCGGCAATCCAGGCAAGAATTACGTCCGCGTGGCCCTCGTGCAGCCCCTGGCGGATTGTGTCGAAGCAATCAAGCGCGTCAACCGTTTCACGGGAAAGCTATAGCCAATGCAAGACGTCCAGAAAATCATCGACCAGGCGTGGGAAGACCGCGCCAACCTGAGCCCCGGCTCGGCACCGTCGCCGGTGCGTGAAGCCGTAGAGCATGTGATAGCGAGCCTCGACGCCGGCAAGCTTCGCGTTTGCGAGAAGATCGGCGGGGCGTGGACCACTCACCAGTGGATCAAGAAAGCGGTCCTCATTTCATTCCGGCTGGCCGACAACGGCGTAATTGCCGGCGGGGGCACGCAGTATTTCGACAAGGTGCAAAGCAAGTTCGCCGCATACGACCCGGCCAAGTTTGCGGCGGGTGGTTTTCGCGTGGTTCCGCCAGCAATGGCGCGGCGCGGATCCTTTATTGCCAAGAACGTTGTCCTCATGCCCTCCTATGTGAATATCGGCGCCTATGTGGACCAGGGGACAATGGTCGACACTTGGGCAACGGTTGGTTCCTGCGCACAGATCGGCAAGAACGTGCACCTGTCGGGCGGGGTCGGCATCGGCGGCGTGCTGGAGCCGCTGCAGGCGAACCCGGTGATCATCGAGGACAACTGCTTCGTCGGCGCCCGCTCCGAGGTCGTCGAGGGCGTCATCGTTGAAGAAAACAGCGTGCTTTCGATGGGCGTTTTCATCGGGCAGAGCACCAAGATCTACGACCGCGCCACGGGCGAGGTCATTTACGGCCGCGTCCCGTCGGGTTCCGTGGTGGTCCCGGGCACCCTTCCGGCCGCAAACGGCAAGTACGGCCTTTATTGCGCGGTTATCGTCAAGCGGGTCGATGCGCAAACGCGCGCCAAGACGAGTCTTAACGAACTGCTGCGCGGCGATTAGGGCGCGCGCCGGGCACTGACGCTGGGGGGAAAAATATGTCGGCAATGAAAAGGTTGTTCCAGCTGATGGCCGAGAAAAAGGCCTCGGACATCTTCCTGTCGGTCGGCGCGCCGATCAACATCAAGATCAACGGCAATGCGGTGCCGGTCAACCAGTCGGTCATGACCGCCGACTCCGTCAAGACCCTGCTTTACGAAGTGCTCACTGAAAAGCAGATCAAGGAGTACGAGGACGAGCTCGAGCTCAATACCGCGTTTGCGCTCGAGGGCGTCGGCGCCTTCCGAATCAGCGCGTTCCGGCAGAAAAACAGCCCTGCCGTCGTGGTTCGCTTCATCCCCGGCAGTATTCCGCCGCTCGACAGCCTGGGCGTGCCTGAGATCCTCAAGGAAGTGATCATGGCCAAGCGGGGCCTGATCCTCATGGTCGGGGCCACCGGCTCCGGCAAGTCGACATCCCTTTCGTCAATGATCGACTTTCGCAACGAGCGCAAGGCCGGGCACATCCTGACCCTCGAAGACCCCGTCGAATTCATCTTCCAGAACAAGAAATCGATCGTCAACCAGCGCGAAGTCGGCACCGACACCAAGAGCTTCACCGTGGCGCTCAAGAATGCGCTGCGCCAGGCGCCTGACATCATCCTGATCGGCGAGATCCGCGACAAGGACACCATGGGAATGGCGCTGGCCTATGCGCAATCCGGCCACCTCGCGCTTGCCACGCTGCACGCGAACAACAGCTATCACGCGATGAACCGCATCATCAACTTTTATCCGCTGGAGAACAGGCCCAGCCTGCTGCTCGACCTGTCGGCCGCGCTCCAGTCGATCATCTCCCAGCGCCTGATCCGCACCAAGTCCGGCGGGCGCATGGCGGCCGTCGAAGTCCTGCTCAATACGCGCCATGTGGCGGAGCTGATCGAAAAAGGCGAAATCAACGAAATCAAGGACGCGCTGGAGAAAAGCATGTCGCCCGGCTCGCAGACTTTCGAGCAAGCGCTGTTCAAGCTTTTCATGGACGGCAAGATCTCGCAGGAAGAGGCCATGGCAAACGCGGACTCGGCGACCAACATGCTCTGGCTGATCAACCAGGCAACGGCGGGCGACATCACAGGCACAACCGCGCCGGTCGCGCCTCCGGCGGGCGAAACGAAGCAGGAAGAGAAGAAAGATTCGGTCTTTGCCGCGGCCGGCGGCGCCTCGTTCGATTCGATCAAGATCGACGCGACTGCCGGCTGACGGGTTGGCTCAGCCGCGCCAGCCCACGATCGAAAGGGTCGTGGCTAGAATCGCGCGGCGGCTGAATTCGGCTGGGCTCGCGTACGGTCACGGCACCTTCAATGCAAGTGAAGAAGCTGCCTGGCTGGTACTCCACGCATGCGGGGTATCACCGGGCGAATTCGACGCGAGCGCGAGCCGCAGAATGACGCCGACCGAGCTTGAGCGCGTAGACGCGCTTGTCGAAAGGCGGATCGGCGAGCGCCTTCCCGCCGCTTACCTGACGCATGAAGCCTGGCTCGGCGAGCATCGCTTTTATGTCGACCGACGGGTGATCGTGCCCCGATCCTTTATTGCGGAGCTCCTGCCGGACACCATTGCAACGTTCCTCCGCACCCCGGTCCGGACCGCCCTGGACCTCTGCACCGGCTCCGGGTGCCTCGCCGTCCTGCTTGCCCACGCATTCGACAAGGCGAAGATCGATGGCGCCGACCTGTCGAAGGCCGCACTGGCGGTTGCCCGGCGCAACGTCGACGAGTATCGCCTTGGCCGACGCGTGAAGCTCTTTCACTCGAACCTCTTTTCTTCGCTCGGGGTCAGGCGCTATGACCTGATCGTGTCCAACCCACCCTATGTAAATGCCGCCAGCATGCGGAAGCTCCCCGGCGAATACCGGGCCGAGCCGCGCATGGCGCTTGCAGGCGGCGACGATGGCCTCATGCTTGTCCGTAGGATCCTCGCGAACGCCGCGGCGCACCTCAATGCACATGGCGTACTCGTCTGCGAGATCGGCCACAACCGCAAGGCCCTGGAACGCGCTTATCCGCGCTTGCCGTTCACCTGGCTTGAGACCAGCGCTGGCGACGAGTACGTATTCCTGCTCGAAAAGGAACACCTTCCCCGCAGTTAGTGCCGCTTCATCCGGTTGGACAATCCGGCAAGGGCAATCGCAAGCGCTGCGCTGCCGAGCGTTTTCACGATCTGCGGATGCTGCGCGTAATACCCGCCGATTCGATCGAGAACGCCCGGGTCGTTCTGCTTGGCCTGCGCAGCGATCTCCCTGACCTGCTCCGGCGTAAGCTCGGAAGCCTGCTCGGGGGTGACCTGCGGAACTCCGCCCTTCGATTGCTGGTTCTGGAGGCGGCCCAGAATGCCACTCCCAAGCGCGGCGATGACCGCAGGCCCCATCGAGCGAAGCAACTGGTTCAGGACACCCGCGCGCTGCTGCGGGTCGGATTGGCCGAACATGCGGCTCACCATGTCCTCGAACGGCGGCGTGTCGTCGGAACGGAATGCATCGCCAACGCCCTGCCCGAGCAGGTCCGGCGGCGCCTCCCCGGAGACTTGGTCGAAATCGTCGGTCGCCGAGTCGTTTAGCGGGGATGCGTTAAGAGTGTTGTATCTCTGGAGGATATCAATGAGGCTCATCGGGGCGTCCTTGTAGCTTGCGATCTGCAGGGGCTTAGACGCGAGTGCCGCGGCGGCGAATGGCGCCCCAGGCGAACAGCAGCACAATCGCGCCAACCAGCGAGCCTATGAAGCCGGCGGCTTCCCCGGCGCGATAGAGGCCAAGGGCCTGCCCGCCGTAGGTCGCTAGAAGCGATCCGGCAATGCCGATGATCGCGGTGATGAAGAAGCCAGAGGGATCGCGACCCGGGGTCAGCATCTTCGCGACCAGGCCTACGATGAAACCGATGAGGATGGTCCAGATGATGCCCATGCTTTTGTCTCCTGCAAGTGTGCTGCGAGAAGGAGTCAGGGTGCATGCAAGGGCGATGCGAGTCTGTATGAGAACTCACACACACGCCGCACTGGCGCTGGGAACTGGGGTGACCGATGGGACTCGAACCCACAACAACCAGAATCACAATCTGGGACTCTACCATTGAGCTACGGCCACCATTGCTACAGCACATTCTATCCAACTACCCAAATCTATCCCATCGGCCACTGGTTGCTTTTATTTGAACCCACAACAACCAGAATCACAATCTGGGACTCTACCGTTGAGCTACGGCCACCGTTGATACGCTCGTAAAACCTTTCTGGCCTGCCCGGCGGGAATCGAACCCACAACCCCCAGCTTAGAAGGCTGGTG
>JANMDK010000151.1:0-18507 GCA_031376265.1 Pseudomonadota bacterium | reverse complement strand
CGAGGAAGATCACGCCCAGCGCGATGGTGAAGAACATGAAGAGGTTGAGCAGGCCGCGCTTGTTTTCCTTGAGCGCCCAATGCGCGACCGTGATCGTCGCGCCCGAGGACAGCAGCAGGAAAGTGTTCAGCGCCGGCAGGCCCCAGGCGCCCATCGGCGAGAATTTCTCGGCGAATCCCGGGCCGGCCGAAGGCCAGTGCGAGTTGAAGCCGGGCCACAGGACTTCGTTGTGCAGCAGGCTGGAGAGGTCGGGCACCGACACCACGCGTGCCCAGAACAGTGCGCCGAAGAAACCGGCGAAGAACATCACCTCGGAGAAGATGAACCAGCTCATGCCCCAGCGGAACGACAAGTCGACCTGCCGGGAGTACATGTTGGTCTCGGACTCGCGGATCACGTCGCCGAACCAGCGGAACATCATGTAGAGCAGGATCATGAAGCCGAGCGCGAGCGAAACCCAGCCGCCGCCCATGCCGTTGAAGACGAACACGGCGCCGAGGGCCATGAGGAAAAGGCCCACCGAGCCCATGATGGGCCACGGCATCGGCTGCGGTATGAAATAGGCTGGTGTGCCCTGCGTGGTCGGATGTTGCGACATTTGTTTCTCCCGTATTCCCTGTCCTGTTATGCGGCCTGGCTTGTCACCAGCTTTACTATTCCCAGCAGCGCGAGCACGAACAGCGCGGCCCCGATCAGCCCCGCGACGACGACCTGCACCGGGCTGATGCGCGCGGAGTCGCTGGCGTAATCCTTCCTCTTGCGAATCCCGAAGAACGACCAGAAAACCGCCTTGGCGACTTCCGCGATGGAGGCCTTGCGCGGCTCTTCGGCGGCCATCACGATTTGCCGCCCATGCCTGCGACCTCGAAGAACGTGTACGACAGCGTGATCGTCTTGATGTCGGCGGGCAGCTTGGGGTCGATGAGGAACACGACCGGCATGCGCCGCGTCTCGCCGGCGGCGAGCGTCTGCTTGGTGAAGCAGAAGCATTCGAGCTTGTTGAAGTACTGGCCGGCCAGCTGCGGCCCGTAGCTCGGCATTGCCTGGCCGGTAACCGGCTCGTTTTTCGTGTTGGTGATCTCGTACTCGACGGTCATGAGCTCGCCGGGATGGATCTCGATATGGGGCTGCAGCGGCCGGAAACGCCACGGCATGCGGTGCGCATTGGCGTCGAGCTCGATGCTGATCTTGCGCGAGTAGTCGACCTGCGTGTTTTCCGAGGTGGCCTTGGCCACCGGCACGAGACTGTTGATTCCGAGGGCGAGGCAGATCTGCTTGTAGAACGGCACCATGGCATAGCCGAAGCCGAACATCAGCGAGGCGACGATCGACAGCTTGACCAGCGTGCGCCGGTTCTCGCCCGGGTCCTGGCTGGTGCCGGCCGCGCTCATCTGAGCAGCCAGTACTTGGCGATGATCGCCAGGAAAAACGCGAGCGCGACCGAAGCGAGGATCAGGCCCGTCTTGGCGTTGCGGCTCATCGGCGCGCCCTGGGAATACTGCGAAAGGCCTTCGCTCACTTGATGACCGGCGGCGTCTCGAACGAGTGGTAAGGCGCGGGGGACGGGAGGTGCGTCCATTCCAGCGAATCGGCGCCCTCCCACTGCTTCTCGGCGGCTTTCTCGCCGCTCGAGATCGCCTTGACGATGATGTAGAGGAACAGGAGCTGCGAGATCCCGAAACCGAACGCGCCGATCGTGGAAATCTTGTTCCAGGTCTCGAACATCAGCGGGTAGTCCGGGATGCGGCGCGGCATGCCGGCCAGGCCCGAGAAGTGCTGGACGAAGAAAGTGATGTTGAAGAAGATCATCGACAGCCAGAAGTGCCACTTGCCGAGCGTCTCGTCGTACATCTTGCCGGTCCACTTGGGCAGCCAGAAATAAATGCCGCCGAAGGCCGTGAAGAGCGCGCCGGCCACCATGACGTAATGGAAATGCGCCACCACGTAGTAGGTGTCGTGCAGCTGGATATCGACCGCGGCAAGCGACAGCACGAGGCCCGAGAACCCGCCCATCGTGAAGAGGAAGAGGAACCCCAGCGCAAACAGCATCGGGGTCTCGAACGTGAGCGAGCCGCGCCACATCGTGGCCAGCCAGTTGAAGATCTTGCAGGCGGTGGGCACCGCGATCAGCGTCGTCGCGTACATGAAGAAGAGCTGCCCGGTCACCGGCATGCCCACCGTGTACATGTGGTGCGCCCAGACGATGAACGACAGAATCGCGATCGAAGACGTTGCATAGACCATCGACGCGTAGCCGAAGAGGGGCTTCCTCGAGAACGCCGGCAGGATCTGCGAGACGACGCCGAAGGCCGGCAGGATGATGATGTAGACCTCGGGGTGGCCGAAGAACCAGAAGATGTGCTGGTAGAGCACCGGGTCGCCGCCGCCGGCCGCGTTGAAGAACGAGGTGCCGAAATGGCGGTCAGTGAGCGTCATGGTGACCGCGCCCGCAAGCACCGGCATCGAGGCGATAAGCAGGTAGGCGGTGATCAGCCAGGTCCAGCAGAACAGCGGCATCTTCATGAGTGTCATGCCGGGCGCGCGCATGTTGAGGATCGTGGTCACGATGTTGATCGAGCCCATGATCGAGGACATGCCGAGCAGGTGGACCGCGAAGATCGTGAGGTCCATGCCCATGCCCATCTGGACCGTCAGGGGCGCGTACATCGTCCAGCCCACGCCGGGCGCGCCGCCGGGCACGAAGAACGAGATGATGAGCAGCGACCCTGCGAACGGCAGGATCCAGAACGACCAGTTGTTCATGCGCGCGAAGGCCATGTCGGGCGCGCCGATCTGCATCGGGATCAGCCAGTTCGCGAAACCGACGAAGGCCGGCATGATCGCCCCGAACACCATGATGAGCCCGTGCATCGTGGTCATCTGGTTGAAAAAGTCGGGGTTTACGATCTGCAGGCCGGGCGAGAACAGCTCGGCGCGGATCACGAGCGCCATCACCCCGCCGACCATGAACATCATGAAGCTGAACCACAGGTACATCGTGCCGATGTCCTTGTGGTTGGTGGTGGTGATCCACCGCATCATCCCGCCGTAGCCGTGGTGGTGATCACCGTGATGGTGATCGTCCTTGCCGTGGCCGTGGTCGTCGAGGACTGCGCTCATTGGGTGTCTCCTAAGGTATGGCGTTACTTGCGCAGGGCTTTGATCTCGGCGGGCTGGATCACCTCGCCGGACTTGTTGCTCCACGCGTTGCGCTCGTACGTGACGACCGCAGCGATGTCCGTGTCACTGAGCTGCTTGGCAAAAGGCGCCATCGCGGTGCCCGCCTTGCCGTTCAGGACAATGTCGATGTGGCCGGCCTTGGGCCCGGTGGTCAGCTTGCCGCCGTCGAGGGGCGGGAAAGCCGGCGGGGTGCCCTTGCCGTTGGCCTGGTGGCAGGCCACGCAATTGGCGGCATAGACTTTCTCGCCGCGCGCCTTGATCTCGTCGAGCGTCCAGACCTTGGAGGGGTCGTCCGCCGCCGCGGCGATTTTCTTCTTCTCGCCGCCAACCCACGCGGTGTAGTCGGCCGCGCTCACGACGCGCACCACGATCGGCATGAAGCCGTGCTCCTTGCCGCAAAGCTCCACGCACTGGCCGCGATAGATGCCGGTCTTCTCGGCGCGAAAATGCAGGTCGCGGATGAAGCCGGGAATCGCATCCTGCTTGGCGCCGAACGCCGGGATGCCCCAGGCATGGATCACGTCGGCCGCCGTGGTGAGGATGCGCACTTTCTTGCCGACCGGGACGACGAGCTCGTTGTCGACTTCGAGCAGGTAGTGCTCGCCTTTGGCGGCCTTGTTCTCGATCTGGTCCCGCGGCGTGGACAATTGCGACACGAAGCTGATGCCCTCGCCTTCGCCCTTGAGGTAGTCGTAGCCCCATTTCCACTGGTAACCGGTGACCTTGATGGTCAGGTCGGAGTTGGCGGTGTCCTTTTGGGCGATCACCGCGCGCGTCGCCGGCCAGGCGATCACGATGAGAATCAGGAGCGGAATCACCGTCCAGATGATCTCGACGGTGGTGTTCTCGTGGAAATTCGCCGCCTTGTGGCCCTGCGACTTGCGGTGCGCAAAGACCGAATAGAACATCACGCCGAACACGCCGACGAAGATGACCACGATCAGCAGCATCACGTATTCGTGAAGGTCGTGGATGTCGTCCGCTATCTTGGTGGCCGCCGGTTGGAGGTTCCACTCCAGCGCGTGCGCGCTGCCGACCGCCGCGAGCGCCAGCAGCCCCGCGAGCAGCGCCCAGGAGCCAAGTTTTCGTGCCGAGAACTGTTGCATGCTCACCCTTTCGATTCCTATTTCCTTAGTCTTCTTTTCAGCTCGCCCGCGAGTTCCAGCCGCCCCTCAGCCTGCAGGTGACGGCCGACCTCGAGGCTGCGCCCCGGCACTCCCAGAAGGACCCGCATGCTGCGTCCTTCGCCGGCCACCCTAACGCTAGCCCAAGCCGGATTGAACTCGTGGCAGCGGATCGAATCCGAATCACGCACTTCTACTTCAAGGCGGCCTTCGCCGAGCTCGATGCGCTCGTAGTCCCCCGCATGCCGCCCGTTCCACGCGAATGCAACCCCCAACGCCACAATCTCCAACCCCGCGAACGGCAGGATCAGCCATGCCCCCAGCGCGGCGAATGCGCCTGCTATCCCCAGCGTTACCGCCGCGATCGCCACGTAAATCCGCAACAGGGCGGCCGGCGAAATCGAGCAATTGCGCTTGAGGAGCAGGCTGAACCCGGACCCCTGCCCCCGAAAGGACAATTCCTGGCGGGGAAACTCCTGGCTCAAACCGTTCATGGATGCGTAGTAATGGCACCTCAAAAAACTCACCTAATTTATCACAGGGCGACCAAGGCAAACAAGCCGGAAGCTGAGATAAAGCCCCGGATTTAGACGCGTTTTCCGATTTCAGTTTCGCAAACGAGTATCGCTTCCGAAATTCACGACGGCGTGGCCGTCGTGCGTCCGGCGCGGCGCGGCTTTCCATGCATGGCCGTAGACGACTTCGACCGTCGCCACGAGCCTGCCTTCGCGCCGCGTCGTTTCGAGCACCTCGCGGACCGATTGCCATCGCCTGGGACCGAGCAATCCGCGTGCGCGCCCCGCGAGCGCGCACGCTTGGCCGGTCGCGCGCAGGTCAGCCGTCATCGCGTCGACGTCCGGATAAGTCAGCGTGATCTTCTCGGTGTCCATGACCGGCGCTGCAAACCCTGAGGCCACCAGCATGTCGCCAAGGTCGTGCATGTCGATGAACGAATGCACATGCGGCGCCGGGCCCCGCCCGGAAAAAGCACTGCGCAGTTCCTTGAGTGTGTCCGGCCCAACCGTGCTGAACATCAGCAGGCCCTCGACTTCGAGCACGCGATGAAATTCGGCGAGCGCGGCCTGCGGGCTGGCGCCCCAGTGCAACGCCATGTTCGACCAGACGAGCGAGAAGCTGCGCGCCGCAAGCGGCAAGCGTCCGAAGTCCGCACATAGTGCCACCGTGCGCGCCCTGCCCGCCAGCCGCCTGAGCAATCCGGGTGGTTCGACCTGCCGCAGCATTTGGAGCGAGTGGTCCAGCGGGACCAGGGTTGCGTCGCGATAG
Organism: Pseudomonadota bacterium; assembly: GCA_031376265.1. Taxonomy (GTDB): domain Bacteria; phylum Pseudomonadota; class Gammaproteobacteria; order Burkholderiales; family SG8-39; genus SZAS-79. Next base: position 12,919 of record JANMDK010000151.1, on the reverse strand, counting down.
CGTTGCGCCAGGGCGCTGGACTGCGGCGACGGCCCCGAACCCGCGTCGAGAATGCGCTTGGGCGCGAGCTTTACGTACTCCAGGCGTTCGAGCATGCGCCGACCGACTTCCTGCTCGAGGGTGGCCGCCTCCAGATAGCCCTGGGCTGCGCGATCTGCATTGCGCCGCACGCACCGCGGATCGATCGCGTAGGTCGCGGGCGGAGGCTGGATCGGCTTCAGTGGCTGCGGACGATCAGGACGCTAGTCGGCGAGGCCGGTGACCGCGCCAAGCACGCGCTCTACGCCCGCGGCGATGGCCAGCACGCGCCTGTCGCCCATCGCGAAGCCCGCGACGGACAACCCCACCGGCGCCTCGCCCGGCGAGTGGCACGGCAGCGTAACGCCGCAACCATCGAGGACGTTGCCAAGCCCGGTGTTGCGCAAGAGGCGCAGGTTCCAGCGGAAGTAGTCGTCGTCGTTCTTGCCTGCTTCGGCAATCGTCGGCGCCGACGAAGGGGTGGTCGGGTAGAGCATCGCGTCATAAGGCGCGCCGAGCGCTTCGGCCTCGCGGATGAAGGCCGCGCGATCGAATCCGAGCTGGATGTAATCCGCCGCGCCGAAATCCTTCGCCAGCACGACGCGTTTCGAGACGCGCGGGTCGTAATCCGCAGAGCGGGTCTCGAGGCGCTTGCGATGGATCAGGTAAGCCTCGGCCCCCGCGAACCCGCCATTCTTGTAGAGGTCCATCGAGCGCGTGAACAATGGCGCATCGACTTCCGACACGAGCGCGCCAGCCTTGGACAGCAGCGAAATCGCGCGCTGGAAAGCCGCGGCGACATTTACATCGAGATCGTCAGTGAGGATGCTCTTCGGCACCATGAGCCGAAGCCCCTTTACCGGCAGGTCGGGCAGCGCACCGTCGGCCTCGGCGGCCAGAACCGCATCGTAGGCCGCGCAGCATCCGACGCTGTTGGCCAGCGGTCCGACCGAATCGAGCGTCCACGAAAGTGGGAACGCGCCGTCGCGCGGAATGCGCCGCGCGGTGGGCTTGAAGCCGGTGATGCCGCACAGCGATGCCGGCACACGCACCGAGCCGCGCGTATCCGATCCCAGTCCCATCGCGCACATGCCGTCGGCAACCGCGACCCCCGCGCCCGACGAAGAGCCGCCCGGCACGCGCCCGGTCTTGCGGTCGTACGGGTTCTTCGGCGTGCCGTAGTGGGGATTCAGCCCCACGCCGCCGAAGGCAAACTCCACCATGTTGGTCCGCCCGACGATCACCGCGCCTGCCGCGCGAAGGCGCGCGACGGCCGGCGCATCCACAGCGGCCGGCGGCTCATCGTCCCTGACTTTCGACCCCGCGCGGGTCACGTCGCCGGCAACGTCGTAGAGATCCTTGACCGAAACCGGGATGCCCTCGACCGGAGAGCGCACGATGCCGGCCTTGCGCAAGCGGTCCGAGTGGTCGGCCTCTGCCAGCGCGGTGTCCGCGTAAGTCTTTACGAATGCGCGTTTGCCCTCGCCTTCGGGATCGGCAATGCGCGCAAGGGCTTGCTCGACGAGCGCGCGGCTCGTGGCCTTGCCCGAGACGAGCGCCTCGCCGAGTGTTGCTACGGTCCACTTCACTGGGATGGTTTCCTTCAGGGCAAAGGCGCTGATTTTCGGACGGTGGGGTTGGCGCCGTCAACAATGTGGGCGATTTAATGCGGGGCATTGCCGCATAATCGCCTGCGATGAGCGCGCCCCTCTGGTCACGCAGTGTAGCCGCGATGGGCGAACGCCTGTTCGGCGGGACCTGCTACCTCTGCCGCGGCGACAGCAAGGGAACGCTCTGCGCCGATTGTCATGCCGATCTGCCCTATCTTCCGCGCCCGCGCTGCCCGCAATGCGCCTCGCCCTCCTTTGGCGGAAAGACATGCGGCCGCTGCCTTTCGGACGCCCCGGCTTACGACGCGACAGTGGCGGTGTTTGCGTATGCATTTCCGGCCGACGTCCTCGTGCAAGGCCTCAAGTTCCGCGGCGAGTTGTCCCTGGCGCCGCTGCTTGCGAACGAAATGGCCGGCGAATTCGGGCGCCAGGCCTGCGAGTCGGTCGATTTCGTCGTGCCCGTGCCGCTACACGACACGCGTCTGGGGGACCGCGGCTACAACCAGGCCATGGAGATTGCGCGCGCGCTCGCAAAGCTCAGCGGGACGACGGTGATGCCGGACCTGTGCCTGCGGGTGCGCGACACCGCAGCGCAACTCGACCTGCCGCTCAAGGAGCGCCACGCCAACGTGCGCGATGCGTTCAGCTGCCGGCGCGCGGTCGAGGGCAAGCGCATCGCCGTCGTCGACGACGTGATGACGACCGGAGCGACGCTTGACGAAGTGGCCTCCACGCTGAAGAAATTCGGCGCGACGCGCGTGGTGAACTGGGTGGTCGCCCGCACGCCGGCCGACTAAAAGCGCATGTTCCATATCGTCCTCTACGAGCCCGAGATTCCGCCGAACACCGGCAACGTGATCCGGCTCGCCGCCAACACCGGCGCGACGCTGCATCTGGTCGAGCCGCTCGGCTTCTCGTTCGAGGACAAGCAGCTCAAGCGGGCCGGGCTCGATTACCACAAGATCGCCAGCCTGCGGGTGCACGCGAACTGGGATGCATGCCTTGCAGCGCTCGGTAACGCACGACTGTTTGCCTGCTCGACCCGTGGCAGCACGCGCTACATCGAGCCGGCCTACGCCGACGGCGACGCGTTCCTTTTCGGGCCCGAGACACGCGGCCTGCCCGAAGCGATGATCGGGAGCGTTCCTGCGGCGCAGCGCCTGCGGCTGCCGATGCGGCCGGGCAACCGAAGCCTCAACCTGTCGAATGCGGTGGCCGTCGTGCTCTACGAGGCCTGGCGCCAGCAGGGGTTCGAAGGCGCAGCCTCGAGCTAGCCTTCGCTGCGCGGATCCCTCGAGAGCAGCAGCTCGACGGCGGCGCGCGGCGAGGCTTCGCCGGCCAGCACCGCGTTGACCGCGCGCGTGATCGGCATGTCGATCGAATGGCGCTTCGCGAGATTGAGGACTTCGCGTGCCGAGCGCACGCCCTCGGCTACGTGCCCCAGGCCGGCGAGGATCTCGCCCAGGGAGCGGCCTTGCGCGAGTTCGAGCCCGACCTTGCGATTGCGCGAAAGCGTGCCGGTCGCGGTGAGGATGAGGTCGCCGGCCCCGGTCAGGCCCATGATGGTTTCCGGATTCGCGCCGAGCGCCACGCCGAGGCGCTGGATCTCCGCAAGGCCGCGCGTCACCAGCGCGGCGCGCGCGTTCTGCCCCAGGCCCATGCCGTCCGAGATGCCGACGGCGATCGCCAGCACGTTCTTGACTGCGCCGCCGATCTCGACGCCCTGCAGGTCGGTCGTGTAATAGATGCGCAGCCGCCCGCCGTGCAATTTCGCCGCGGTCGTACCGGCGAACTGCGCATCCGTCGACGCAAGCGTTAACGCGCAGGGCAATCCTTGCGCGACTTCGAGCGCGAAAGAGGGGCCCGAGAGCGCGCCGCATTCAGGCAACGACCCGCCGAACGCCTCCTGCACCGCTTCATGCGGCAGGCACCCGGTGCCCTCTTCGAATCCCTTGCAGAGCCAGATGAAAGGGGCGGACGAGCCGCGTTCCTTCAAAGTGGCTGCGAGCGGCCGCAAGCCGGCCACCGTGGCTGCGAGAACCACGAGGTCCGCGCCTTCGAGCGATGCCCCGAGGTCTGCGCCGACCTTCACGCTTTCGGGCAGCGCGATTTCCGGCAGGTAGCGCTCGTTGCGCCTCGCCGCGCGAATCGCCTCGGCCTGCGCGGCGTCCCGCGCCCAGAGCGAAACGCCATGGCGCGAGGAAAGCGATATGCCGAGCGCGGTTCCCCAGGCGCCGGCGCCGAGGATCGCTATCTTCATCCGGGAAAAATCACGCAAGCGAGCATCGCCCTGCGCGAGCGTTTCAGAGGCCCCAGACCAGCGACGACTTGACGAAGCCGCCGGAGCCGTCGGGATGCCGGACCCGCACCCAGCCGCCGGGCGCGATCTCGACCAGTTCGAGCGCGACGTTCTGCGTCGCCTGGAAGGCCGATGGCGAGGCGTCGTCAGCCTTGCTCTTCACTTCCACGTTCGGCGCGGTCACGATCACCATGCGCCGGTCAGTCAGCGATTTCCTTTCGATCCACGACAACGTGCCGGTGTGGTCGCGCACCTTCACCCAGGCATCGAGATTGACGATGACTTCGACCGGGTAGTAGCGGGAAGCGACATACACCGGGGTCGACGCGCGCGAGGGCGCGTCGTACATCACTGCCGCGTTTTCGTTCACAGTGCGGAAATCCGCCGCCTGCGCGATTCCGGCGCAGACCAGGCCTGCCGCGGCGAGGGCAGCACGCCAACTCATCAGTGCGCGATCTCGATGCGCGACTGCTGGCCCTTGCCTTCCTCCTGCTGCCGCTGCATGTACAGCGCCTCGAAGGAAACCGGAGCGAGCACCACGGGCGGGAAGCCGCCGCGCGTGACCAGGTCGGAGATCGCCTCGCGCACATACGGGTAGAGGATCGTCGGGCAGCCGATGCCGAGCAGCGGCTCGAGTTCCTCGGCCGGCACGTTCACGATCGAGAAAAGCCCCGCCTGCGCAACCTCGGCGAGGAACATGGTCTTGTCGCCGGCCTTGGCCGTCACCGTGGCCGTCACGACGACTTCGTACAGGGTGTCGGTGACGGGCTGCGATTCGTTGTGGATCTGCACGTCGAGCTGCGGCGATTCGGCCTGCATGAAAACCTGCGGCGCATTCGGCAGCTCGAGCGAGAGGTCCTTCACGTACAGCTTCTCGATGTTGAAGGACGCTGCTTGTTGTTCGGCCATTTTTCGAAGTCTCTAGGGTTGGGTTTGTCAGGCTGCCTTGAGCAGCGGGTCGAGCTTGCCTTCGTCATCGAGCGCGTGCAGCTCGTCGCAACCGCCAACGTGCGTTTCGCCTATCCAGATCTGCGGCACCGTGCGGCGGCCGCACTTTTGCGCCATCTCTGCGCGCCGGTTTGGCTCGAGGTCGACACGCACTTTATCGATGTTCGCGCCCTTGCTGGCCAGGAGCCGCTCGGCCGCGATGCAATAGGGGCAGATCGCGGTGCAGTACATGAGGACTTTCTGCATGGCTATTTCACCACCGGCAACCCGGCCGTCTTCCAGGCAGGGTAGCCGCCGGCCAGGTTGACCACCTTGGCGAACCCGCGCTCGCGCAGGACGGCCGCGGCCTTGGAAGAGCGGCTGCCGTCGGCGCAGACAACGATTACCGGCTTGGCCTTGAGCTTGTCGAGCTCGCCGGCGCGCGCCTCGATGCTGCCGGCCGGCATGTTCTTCGCGCCGAGCAGGTGGCCGACATCGAACTCGGTGGCTTCGCGCACGTCGAGGATCAGGGCATCTTCGCGGTTGATCATCTGGGTGGCTTCGAGGGTGCTGACCCAGGGCCCGCCGGTGCCGCGGCGCAGGTAGGGCCACAGCAGCATTACGCCCGACACGAAGGCCACTGCGAACAGCATGATGTTGTTCTTGACGAATTCCACGGGAATTGGGCTTCCTCGAAGGGAAAAAAGGGTGGCTCGGCCCGGCTCGTTGCGGGGGGTCGCTATTATAGAATAGGCCGCCCCCTAAATCGTTCAATGCGCGTTCAATGCGCGTTCCCCATGGCCGCACCGACCGCCCAATCCATGCACAAGCTCGTCCTGCTCCGCCACGGCGAATCCGACTGGAACCGCGAGAACCGCTTCACCGGCTGGACCGACGTCGACCTCTCGGTCAAGGGCGTCGAGGAGGCCCGCGCGGGCGGCCGGCTGCTCAAGGCCGAGGGCTACGATTTCGACGTTGCTTTCACCTCGGTATTGCGGCGTGCGATCAAGACCCTCTGGCTTGCACTGGAAGAGATGGACCGCATGTGGCTGCCGGTCGAGCACAGCTGGCGGCTGAACGAGCGGCACTACGGCGCGCTGCAGGGCCTCAACAAGGCGGAGACCGCCGCCAAGTTCGGCGAAGACCAGGTGCTGGCCTGGCGCCGAAGCTACGACACGCCGCCGCCGGCGCTGGACCGCAGCGACCCGCGGTACCCGGGCGGCGACCCGCGCTACGCCGCGCTGGAGGAAACCGACCTGCCGCTGACCGAATGCCTCAAGGACACCGTCGCACGCGTGATGCCTTTCTGGAACGGCTCGATCGCGCCTGCCGTCCGCGCAGGGCGGCGAGTGATCGTCGCGGCGCACGGGAATTCGCTGCGCGCGCTGGTCAAATACCTTGACGGCGTCTCGGATGCCGACATCGTCGGCCTCAACATCCCGACCGGCATCCCGCTGGTCTACGAGCTCGACGCGGACCTCAAGCCGCTGCGCCACTACTACCTCGGCGACCAGGCGGATGTCGCAAGCCGCATCGCCGCGGTGTCGAGCCAGGGGAAAGCCAAGTCATAGGCGTGCGGATCGCGTGAAATTTGTCACGCCTTTCGCGCTGGTTGGTTTCCTCGCTGTCTGCGGCGGTACCGCCCACGCCGCGGAAGCGCGCGATGCCGACGATCTCAAGGTCCTGCGCGGGCGCATCGAGTCGCTCAAGACCGAGCTCGACCAAAAGGAGGCAACGCGCCGCGAGTCGCGCGATGCCTTGCGCGAGTCGGAGCGCGCCATTTCGGACGCCAACCGGGAGCTGGGCTCGCTCGAAACCGAAAGCCGCACCGCGCAGGAGGCGCTCCAGGCATTGGCCGCACGGCGGCGCGGGCTCGGCGCGGGCCTCGAAAAGCAGCAGGCGGCGATTGCCCGGATGCTCGCCGCCCGCCACGCGGCCGGCCCGCCGGACGTGCTGCGCGTGCTGCTTTCCGGAAACGACCCGAACGATGCGGCAAGGCACCTGTACTACCTTGCCGAGATCGCTCGCGCCTCGGCGCGCATGCTCGGCCAATACCGCGCCGACGCCGCCGAGCTGGACAAAGTTTCACAACTCGCCGCCGAGAAGACCGCCCGGCTCGAAGCAATCGAAACCGAGACGCGCACCGAACGGCGGAAGATCCAGGCCGAGTCGCGCGAGCGCCGTAAGGTGCTCGACAAGTTGGCGGGGGAAATCCGCGCGAGCCGCAGGGAGATCAAAGGGCTGCTCGCCGACGAATCGCGGCTTGCGAGGCTGGTTGAGGAGATCGGCAAGGTGCTCGCCGCCAAGCCTGGCGCCGGTTATGCGCGGCGTCGCGCGGCGCCGGCTGAGAAGGTGCCCGAAGCGGCCGGCCTCGCGGAGGCGGCCCAAGGCGTGTTCTCCAGCTTGCGCGGCAAGCTGCGCCTGCCGGTTCGGGGGGAACTAGTTGCCCGTTTCGGGAGTCCACGTACCGAAGGCAACGGCAGTCCGAAAGGGGTTTTCATCCGATCCACGGAAGGCCAGCAGGTTCGCGCAGTCGCGGCGGGCCGGGTGGTGTTCGCCGACTGGATGCGCGGGTTCGGTAACCTCCTCATCCTGGATCACGGGGAGACCTACCTTTCGGTCTACGGCAACAATGAAGCACTGTTGAAACAACCCGGCGATGTGGTCGCCGCCGGAGAGCCGATAGCCACCGTCGGGAGCACGGGTGGCAGCGCGGAAACGGGCTTATACTTTGAATTGCGGCATCTCGGTAAGGCTTTCGACCCACTGCAGTGGTCGAACCTCAAGTGAGATCCGCATCCAGGAGCGAAAAGACATGGGCGGTAACGGCAGGGGCAGCAGAGTCAGACAAATAGGCCTGGTCCTCGTCGGCGTCATCGCCGGCGTGCTGGTCAGCCTCAACTTCCAGGCCATCGCCCAACGCGACCGCTCCCCGCTGCCGATCGAAGAGCTGCGCGCCTTCACCGAGGTGTTCGGCGCGATCAAGGCCAACTACGTCGAGCCGGTCGAGGACAAGAAGCTGATCAGCGAAGCCATCAACGGCATGCTGACCGGCCTCGACCCGCACTCGGCTTATCTCGATGCCGACGCGTTCAAGGAATTGCAGGTCGGCACGCAAGGCCAGTTCGGCGGCCTCGGCATCGAAGTCGGCATGGAAGACGGCTTCGTCAAGGTCGTCTCTCCGATCGAGGACACGCCCGCGTACCGCGCGGGCGTGAAGCCCAACGACCTCATCATCAAGCTCGACGAAACGCCGGTGAAAGGCATGTCCCTCAACGACGCCGTGAAGAAAATGCGCGGCCGCCCGAACACCAGCATCACGCTGACGATCTCGCGCAAAGGCGACCCGCAACTCATCGTCATCACCCTCCAGCGCGCAGTGATCCGCGTGCAGAGCGTGAAATCCAAGGTGATCGAGCCCGGCTATGGCTACGTTCGCGTCTCCCAGTTCCAGGAAGCCACCGCCGAGAGCCTCGTCAAAGCGCTCGACAACATGTACAAGCAGAACGGCCAGCTCAAGGGCCTCGTGCTCGACCTTCGCAACGACCCGGGCGGCCTGCTGTATGGCGCCGTGGCGATTTCGGCGGCGTTCCTGCCGCAGAAGAGCCTCGTCGTGTCGACCGACGGCCGCACCGAGGATGCCAAGCGCAAGTACTTCGCTTCGCCGGACGACTACCTGCGCGGCGGCGGACGCGACGACTTCCTGCGCAACCTGCCGGCCGCGGTGAAGAACGTGCCGATGGTTGTGCTCGTCAACGGCGGCTCGGCCTCGGCCTCGGAAATCGTCGCCGGCGCGCTGCAGGACTACAAGCGCGCCACGGTGATCGGCACCCAGAGCTTCGGCAAGGGCTCGGTGCAGACGATCATGCCCCTGGGCAATAGCACCGCGATCAAGCTCACCACGGCGCGCTACTACACGCCGAGCGGCCGCTCGATCCAGGCCAAGGGCATCACGCCGGACATCATCGTCGAGGAACCCGGCGCGAATACCACGGCTCGCTTGCGCGAGGCCGACCTCACGCGGCACCTGGTCAACCCGAAAGACAAGGAAGCCGCCGAGAAGGAAGCCGCCGAGGCCGCTGACCGCGCCGCGGCCGCCGCCAAGCGCCAGAATACGACCACGGCCGAGGATCCTTCCCGGAAGCCGATCGAGCTCGGCTCGAAGGAAGACTTCCAGCTGCAGCAGGCGCTCAACCACCTCAAGGGCGCGCCGGTCGTTGGCCAGCCGCCGAAGACGGTCGCCGCCGAAAACAAGGCGCCCGGGGGCTGATCCTTAATCAGGGGCGGTTGTCTCCCGCACGAGGGCGGTTGTGAACGACGCGCAGCTCCTGCGCTACAGCCGCCACCTCCTGCTCGACGAGTTCGGCGTAGAGGCGCAGCAGCGCCTTTCAAGCTCATATGCATTGATCGTCGGCGCGGGCGGCCTCGGCTGCCCCGCCGCGCTTTACCTCGCAGCCAGCGGCATCGGCCGCCTGACGATCGCCGACGGCGACCAGGTCGATGCAACGAACCTCCAGCGCCAGATCCTCTACCGCGACAAAACGGTCGGCGCGCGCAAGTCGGGCGCCGCTCGGGACGCTCTGCATGAGGTCAACCCCGAAGTCGAAGTGATCGCGATCGACGCACGCCTGGCGGACGAAAGCCTTGAGCGCGCCGTGTCTTCGGCCGACGTGGTGCTCGATTGCACGGACAACTTCACCACGCGTCATGCGCTGAACCGCGCGTGCGTGAAGCATCGCAAGCCGTTGGTATCCGGCGCTGCAATCCGCTTCGACGGCCAGCTCGCGGTCTTCGACCAGCGTCGCAAGGATGCGCCCTGCTATGCCTGCCTGTTCCCCGAAGACGCGAACGCAGAAGACGTGGCCTGCGCGGTGATGGGCGTCTTCTCGCCGCTCACTGGCACGATCGGGACGCTGCAGGCGGCAGAGGCGATCAAGGTGCTCTGCGGCATCGGCACCTCGCTTGACGGCCGGCTGCAGCTCTTCGACGCGCTCAACGGCGAGTGGCGCACGGTACGCGTGCCCAAGGATGCGGGCTGCCCGGTCTGCGGCCAGAATTCATAAGATTTGTTTTCGTAGAGTGGCTTGGAAAGCCGCTCTACGGGCAGTTGCTATCCCAGTTCTGGGATAACGTCGGGCGCCCTAGCCGATATAGCGCCAGTGTCCCGCGAGCGATTCGGAGGGCTTCCTGGCAAAGCCGCTCTGCGCGTACGAATGCAGGCAGCCGATGGCGTAGCGCGTGAGCGCGGCAGCGTGCGCCGCCGGGTCGCCGTTGGCCTGGGCCGCGGCGCCGGCATCGGTGGTGTCTTGCGCCGCCGCGAGCTTGAGCGATTGCTTGAGCGTCGATTCGAACCGCTCGAAGAACTGGTTCATGCGCTGCTGCAGCCGCTCGTGCTCGCCGACCAGCGCCTCGCCGGTCAGCACGCGCACCATGCCGGGATTCGTCTCGCCGAACGCGAGCAGCGTCTCGATCAGCCGCGGCGCCTGGCGGCGCACGTCGGCTTCTTCCTCGGCGATGCGGTTGGCCAGGGTGAAGATCGAGCTCTCGATGAACTCGATGAGCCCCTCGTACATCTGCGCCTTCGAGGCGAAGTGGCGGTAGAGCGCCGCTTCGGACACGTCGAGCTTCTCGGCAAGCGCGGCGGTGGTGATCTTCTCCCAGCGCGGCGACTCGAGGATCCCGGCGAGCGCCTTGAGGATCTCGAGGCGCCTTTCGCCTTTCCTGCGTTCGCTTTTCTCGCGCGGCATGTAGGGATGGAGCGGGGTGGTCGGAATCGGGACGCGAGATTGTATCGCTAGATCGGACCGGGGGCCGTTTACCCGCGCGCGTTGCGAAAGACGTGTCGCGGCAATTCGAGCACCGAGGCGACGCGCACATCCACGTAGCGCGGTTTCGTCACGCCGTGGGAGACCCAGACCGTCGCCATGCCCAGGCGCTTGGCCGCCCGCAGGTTTTCGAGCATGTCGTCGACGAAGACGCAGCGGTGCGGATCCAGCTTGTGGGCGCGCATCAGCACGTGAAAGCCGGCCGAGGAGGGCTTGGGCCGGTAGCGCGTGCTCTCGATCGAGTACACCGCGTCGAAATAGCGCCGAACGCCCATCGCCCCGAGCACCTGCTCCACGTAGCGCCGCGGCGCATTGGAGAAAACGAGCCTTCGTCCGCCGAGCCGCATCAGCGCATGGCGCAGCGCGTTCTCGTGCACCAGCATGTCGCCGAGCTCCGGAAACTGGTGGGTGGCGTCGAGGAACTCGCGCGGGTCCGTGCCGTGGTGGCGCATGAGGCCCGAGAGCGTGGTGCCGTACTTCGCCCAGAAACCGGCGCGGATCTCGTTGGCGCCTTCCTCATCGACCGCGAACTTGCGCCTGATGTATTCGTTGATCTGCACATGCATCGACGGGAAAATGTGCGGCCGCGCGTCGTGCAGCGTGTTGTCGAGGTCGAAGATCCATACCCGCCGCGAGGCGGGCACGCGGGCAATGCGCATTACTTGTATCGGATCAGCGTGCCCACGCCCTGGTCGGTCAGCACCTCGAGCAGCAGCGCATGCGGCACGCGACCGTCGATGATGTGCACCGTCTTCACGCCGCTGCGTGCCGCCTCGAGCGCCGAGGAGATCTTTGGCAGCATGCCCCCCGACAACGCGCCGCTCGCCACCATGTCGTCGATCTGGCGCGGCGTGACGCCGGTGAGCAGCTGGCCCTTCTCGTCGAGGACGCCGGGCATGTTGGTGAGCAGCACGAGTTTCTCGGCGTGCAGCACCTCGGCAAGCTTGCCGGCGACGAGGTCGGCGTTGATGTTGTAGCTCTCGCCTTCGTGGCCAACCCCGATCGGTGCGACTACCGGGATGAATCCGCCGGCCTCGAGGGTTGTGATGACCGAAGCATCGATCGACTCGATCTCGCCGACGTGGCCGATGTCGAGGAACTCTGAGGGCTTGTCTTTCGAGGCCATCATGAGCTTGCGCGCGCGGATGAAGGCGCCGTCCTGCCCGGTGAGGCCGACCGCCTTGCCGCCGGCCTTGTTGATCAGCGTGACGATGTCTTTGTTGACCGCGCCGCCGAGCACCATCTCGACCACATCCATCGTCGCCGCGTCGGTCACCCGCATGCCCTGCACGAACTCGCTCTTGATGTTGAGCTCGGTCAGCATCTTCTCGATCTGCGGTCCGCCGCCGTGTACGACGACCGGGTTCATGCCGACGAGCTTGAGCAGCACGACGTCGCGCGCGAAATCCGCCTGCAGCGCGGCGTCCACCATCGCATTTCCGCCAAATTTGACGACGATGGTCTTGCCGTGGAAGCGGCGGATGTAAGGCAGCGCCTCGGCGAGGATGCGCGCCTTCTCGGTTGCCTGTGCGTTGTTGGCTTGGGTCATGCGGGCGATTTTAAGGGATAGCAAACAAAAAAGGGCCGGGCGCTCGCGCGCCGGCCCTTCGGTCCTTGAACCGCCGGATTACTGGATCGCGATCTGCTTCCTCTGCGCGGCGGCCTTCTTCGGCAGCGTGAGCTCGAGAACGCCGTCGGCGAACTTGGCCTGCGCAGCCGCGTCGTCGATGTCCTGCGGCAGCGAGAAAGAGCGGCTGACCTTGCCGTACACGCGCTCGGCGTGCAGCACGCGCTCGCCTTCCTTCGCGTCCTTCTCGCGCTTGATCTCGGCTGCGAGCGTCACCTGCGCGCCGTCGATCGTGAGCTGGATGTCTTCCTTCTTCACCCCGGGCATTTCGGCATGCACGAGGTAGGCGCCGTCCTTTTCGGTGACGTCCACCTTGATGCGGGCGACCGCTTCGCCTGCGCGCTGCTCCGAGTACATCGGGCGCACGAGGAAGCCCTTGAACAAGTCATCGACCAGGTCGCCGAAATAATCGGCACGCGGGTCGTAGCGGGATACGTTTGCCATGATCGATCTCCTTTCCTCTCTGTGAGCGGGGCCCTGCGCCCCGTTCTACCCAGATAGAGGCTGCCCGGGGGATTTCAAGCCCCCCGGGCTCAGAGGACGTAGCGGGCGAGATCCTCGTTCTTCGAGAGGTCGGCCAGGCGCGCGTCGACGTACGCCGCGTCGATGATCA
>JANMDK010000136.1:0-16259 GCA_031376265.1 Pseudomonadota bacterium | reverse complement strand
CGATCATCGCGCCCGACGGCAAGGAAGGCATGCTGCAACACGCGCGCGAATGCGCCGCAACCGGGATTCCTTTCGTGTTCGATCCCGGCCAAGGGCTGCCAATGTTCTCGGCCGAGGAGCTTTCGGAGTTCGTCGACCTGGCCGATTACGTGGCGGTCAACGATTACGAGGGCAAGTTGCTCGAAGACCGCACCGGCCGGTCCATGGAAGAGATCTCAGGCGGAGTGAAGGCATTGGTCCTCACCCTCGGCTCGAAAGGCTCGCTTATCTATGCCGGCGGCGAGAAGCACGAGATCCCGATCGTGAAACCCGCGGAAATCCTCGACCCGACCGGATGCGGCGACGCCTACCGGGCAGGCTTGCTGTATGGCATCGCCAACGGCTGGGACTGGCCGAGCACCGGCAGGTTGGGCGCGCTGATGGGCTCGATCAAGATCGAGCAGCGCGGCGCGCAAAACCATCGCCCCATCAACGAGGCGATCAAGGAACGCTTCCGGAGCGAGTTCAGCTACTCGCCGTGGTAGACGCAGAAAGCGCGGCGCGGACTTTCTCGCAATAGTCCTGCAGGGCTTCGCGCGGCGGGTTCTTGGCCGGCCAGGCGAGGCTCATGCCGTCGTTTTCCAAGCGCGGCAGCACATGAATATGGAAGTGGAACACGGTCTGCCCGCCCACCTTGCCGTTCGCCTGGAACAGGTTCATGCCGGGCGAACCGAACGCCGCGCGCGAAGCGCGCGCCACCCGCGCGACCGTGCGGAACACCGCGCATGCCTGAACGTCGTCAAGCCCGAACACATTCTCGACGTGGGCCTTGGTTGCTACCAGCACATGCCCCGGGTTGACCTGGCCCAGGTCCATGAAGGCGAGCGTGTAGTCATCCTCGCAAACGATGTTTGCGGGAATCTGTTTTGCGACAATCCTGCAGAATATGCAGTCGGTCATGTCATCCACTCCTTTTCCTGATCGCATTGCCAGGTTCGCGAGGCTGGTCGCGATTGCCACCGCACGGCGGGCTGGTCGTGATGAATCATATCTCGTGGCTGGACGTGTTCGTGCTCAACGCCGTTGCGCCGAGCCGCTTCGTTTCCAAGACGGAAGTCGCGCGCTGGCCGCTGGTCGGATACCTGGTCTCTCGCAGCGGCACGCTACATCGAACGCACTCGCAAGACCGCGGCTCGCAAGACCAACCATTTGATTCCGGAAGCGCTTGCCCGCGGCGATCACGTAGCGGTGTTTCCTGAAGGCACGACAACCGCCGGCGACCGATTGCTTCGGTTCCATGCAGCGCTCCTCCAGCCGGCGATCGCCAGCGGCGGGAGCGTCCATCCCGCGAGCCTGCAGTATTTCGACGCAGTGGGCCTGCGCTCGGACGCGGTGAGTTATGTCGGCGACGAATCGCTGATCGGCTCGGTCTGGCAGCTGCTCGGGGCGCAATACGTGCTCGCACGGCTGCAGTTCGATGGCGCCGAAGCCGCAGCGGGCCGGCACCGTCGAGTGCTAGCCGATACGTTGCACGCGACGATCAGTCGGCGCCTGGCGTTCGATGCCCCGACCCCGGCACCTGGAACACTTTGCGATCCTCTAGCCGTACAGCGCTGAGCGCGCCGCCCCAGATGCATCCGGTGTCGAGCGCCATCAGGCCGCGCTCGATGCGCAATCCCAGCGCCGACCAGTGTCCGCAAACGATTGTGGCGTCGGCGTTCAAACGGCGCGGCACATCGAACCATGCGCGGTATCCGGGCGGCGCAGCTTCGATGCTGCCTTTGGCGCGGAATTCCATCTTGCCGTCGCCGGTGCAGAATCGCATGCGCGTCATCGCGTTTACGATCACACGCATGCGGTCTGCACCTTGCAAGTCGTCGCTCCACTCGCTTGGCTCGCTGCCATACAGGTGCGCCAGCAAGTCGCGATAACCCGGTCCACTCAGCGCGCTTTCAAACTCCCGCGCCAGCTCGAGCGCGCGCGCGAGGTTCCAATGGGGCAGTAATCCCGCATGGACCAGCGCCTTGTTACCCTCGACATGCATCAGCTGGCGGGTGCGCAGCCATTCGAGCAGCGCCTCCCTGTCCGGCGAGGCAAGGATCGGGGCGAGCGTGTCGTCCGGCCGCGTCTTCGCGAAGCCTTCGGCGACGCAGAGAAGGTGCAGGTCATGATTGCCGAGCACGACCGTTGCTGCCGCGCCCAGGCCTTTGACGAAACGCAGGACTTCGAGCGAGGCCGGGCCGCGGTTGACGAGGTCGCCGACGAACCACGCGCGATCGCGCGCGGGGTCGAACGCGCAAGCCGCAAGGAGCGCGTCGAGTTCGTCCATGCAGCCTTGCACATCGCCGATTGCGAAAGTAGCCATGAGTCGCGGCGACTATAGCAAAGCGGTGCTTTAGAAAGCCGGATCGAGGCGGCGATACTGGATGGCTTCCGCGAGGTGTGCCGGCGTGACCTGCCGGCTGGGCGCGAGATCCGCGATGCTGCGCGCCACCCGCAAGATGCGGTGATACGCGCGTGCCGACAGCGAGAGCTTGGCGATCGCGCTTCTCAACAGCGCCTCGCCCTGCGCGCACGGCAGGCAGAACGCCTCGGTTTCCGTGACCCCCAGAAGCGAATTGGCGCGTCCTTGCCGCTGCTGCTGTGTGTCGCGCGCACGCCCAATTCTCGCGCGGATCGCATCGCTCGCCTCGCCCGAGACTGCGGAACCGAAGTCCTCGATCGGCAACGCGGGGACCTCGATCTTGAGGTCGATGCGGTCGGCGAGCGGCCCCGAAAGCCGGCCTCGATAGCGCGCGATCACATCGGGCGCGCAGCGGCATTTGCCGGAGGGATGGCCGAGGTAGCCGCAGGGGCACGGATTCATCGCGGCGAGGAGCTGGAAGCGGGCCGGAAATTTTGCGTGCCTGGCCGCGCGCGCGATCGAAATGTGCCCCGTCTCGAGGGGCTCGCGCAGCGTTTCCAGCACGCTGCGCGGGTATTCGGGCAATTCGTCGAGGAACAGGACGCCATGGTGGGCCAGCGAGATCTCGCCCGGGCGCGGGTTGCCGCCGCCGCCGACCAGCGCAATGGCCGAGGCCGTGTGATGCGGCGTCCGATAGGGTCGTTCGCCCCATTGCGAAGGCGTGAAGCGCCCGGCAGTGGAATGCAGCGCGGCGACTTCCATGGCTTCTTCTTCGCTGAGCATCGGCAGCAATCCGGGAAAGCGCGCTGCCAGCATCGATTTACCGGCCCCGGGCGGCCCGATCATGAGCAGGCTGTGCCCGCCCGCGGCGGCAACCTCGAGCGCGCGCTTGGCATGCGACTGGCCTTTGACTTCGGCCATGTCCGGGTAACGGGAAGGGTGCGCCTGAGTTTTGGCTGAATAGCGGGACAGGGCGCATTCGCCTCGAAGGTGCGCGCAGACCTCGAGCAGCGATCCCGCGGGCAGGATCGTGCTCTCAGCGGCGAGCGCAGCCTCGGCCGCATTCTGCAGCGGCAGCACGAACGCCCGGCCGCGCGATGCGAGCGCCATCGCTAGTGCGCCGCGGACCGGGCGCAGTTCACCCGTGAGCGAGAGCTCGCCGGCGAACTCGTGCCCCTCCAGCGCCCCCGGCGGAATCTGCGCACTGGCGGCGAGGATGCCGAGCGCGATCGGCAGGTCGAGCCGGCTCGAATCCTTGGGCAGGTCGGCCGGCGCGAGGTTCACCGTGATGCGGCGCGCGGGAAATTCGAAGCGCGCTTGGTTGAGCGCGGCGCGAACCCTGTCCTTGGCCTCGCGCACTTCGGCGTCCGGAAGCCCGACGATGGTGAACGTCGGCAATCCCGGTCCGAGGTGGACTTCGACGGTGACTTCCGGTGCGAGGATCCCGACCAGAGCCCGGCTCCGCACAACGGCGAGCGACATGTACCCTCCCGGCGCGACTTCGCGCCTGCACTACGAGAAACGGGGAGTGGCAGGTGCCGGTTTACATCCGCTTGGACCAGTCCGGCGCTAAAGCCGGTCCCGCAGCGGGGTGAGTCAGCCCGGCGGCGTGCCTTGGCTCCGGGCCGCTTCGAGCTCGGCCAACCGGACTTCGAGTTCCGCGATCCGCGCGCCTGCGCGTTCCAGCACGCGCTTCTGCGCCTCGAAGTCCTCGCGCGTCACGAGGTCGAACCGGTCGAAAAATGACGCCAGCAGCGCTCGCAGGTTCTTTTCGACGTCGCGCGCCGGCGATTTGGCGAGAACGTCGGAAAGCCTTGCGCCTATTTCGTCGATCAAGCGGGGGTCGGTCATTGAAGTGGGCACCTGGGAGAAAAATTTTCCCGCGCAAACAGGGCAAAACCAGTCTAGCACGCGGCTCTTTCCGAACCGGCAGGCCTGGCGCGGCGGCACCAATGCTGCGCACCATCGCCGCATAACCTCTCAGGTGATGCACCACCGCGGTGCCATCTCGCAAAAAATTGGTTCGTGTGTGCTTATGAATCAATAGCTTGACGCGCATTCGCGGTTGGCACGGGAGGTGCTAAATGCAGCAAAGCTAGCCTTTCAAATCAGGGAGATCACTGTCATGCGCAAAACGCTCGCCGCACTTTCGATGGCTGCCGCCATCGCCGTCCCAAGCTTCGCCCTGGCCCAGGCCGCCGCACCCGCAGCGGCCCCGCCGTCGGATCACACTTTCACCGGAAACGTCGGACTGTTCAGTGAATACCGGTTCCGCGGCATCTCGCAGACCTTCGGCAAGCCGGCGCTGCAGGGTGGCTTCGATTACTCGCATTCGAGCGGCCTCTACCTGGGCAACTGGAACTCGAACGTGAATTCGGGCGCGGGCTTCCCGGCCGGCAACCTCGAAATGGACCTCTATGGCGGCTGGAAGAAGGCCTGGGGCGACTGGGGCCTGGATGCCGGGTTCATTTACTACTACTACCCGGGCAGCGACGCGAACGCCGCCTCGGGCACGACGATCGTGAACCCGCGCAGCGCCGCGCGCCGCTTCAACGGGACCGTCGACAACAAGGAAATCTACATCGGGGGCTCATGGAAGTGGATATCGGCCAAGTACTACCACTCGGTCGACGACTATTTCTCGCAGCCCGGCACCAAGGGCTCCAACTATCTCGACATTTCCGCCACGTATGACCTGGGCGACGGCTGGGGCGTGGTCGGGCACCTCGGCTCGTTCAGGCTCAAGGGCTGGAGCGTCGGCACCAATGCGACGAACGCGAATTACACGGACTGGAAGCTGGGCGTGACCAAGGACTTCAGCGGCTGGGTCTTCGGCGCGTCTTACATCGACACCAACGGCAAGGGCAGCTGCAACGTGGCAAACCCCGGCTACTACTGCTTCGGAAATTCGCTCCCGGCCGGCGGCGGCACCAAGTTCCGCGACGCGAGCAAGGGCGTCGTCGTGGTCTCGGTCAGCAAGTCGTTCTGACCCCGGCATCGGAATCAAAGGGAAAACCATGAAACAGGTCACAGCAATCATCAAGCCGTTCAAGCTGGACGAGGTCCGCGAGGCCCTCTCTGCGATCGGTGTCCAGGGAATCACCGTCACGGAGGTCAAGGGGTTCGGGCGGCAGAAGGGCCACACGGAGCTTTACCGGGGTGCAGAATACGTCGTCGACTTCCTGCCCAAGGTCAAGATCGAGGTGGCTATCAAGTCCGAGATGCTCGACCAGGTGATCGAAGCCATCGAAAAATCGGCCAACACCGGCAAGATCGGCGACGGGAAAATCTTCGTGTTCGATCTGGAAAAAGTGATTCGCATCCGCACGGGTGAAACCGACGCGGACGCGCTTTAGGGAGAAATGGGGAATGAAAAAAATATTAGCCTACCTCGCGCTGGCTGCAAGCCTCGCGTTCGCGAGTAACACGCTGGCGCAGGACAAGCCCGCGGCCGACGCCAAGCCGGCGGCAACCGCTCCTGCCGAGGCCGCAAAGCCTGCAGCAGAAGCGGCCAAGCCCGCCGATGCGGCCAAGCCGGCGGCCGCCCCTGCGGCGGATGCCAAGCCAGCCGAAGCGCCGAAGCCCAAGGTCGACAAGGGCGACACCGCGTGGATGCTGATTGCCACGGCGCTGGTGATCCTCATGACGATCCCGGGCCTTGCGCTCTTCTACGCGGGCATGGTGCGCTCGAAGAACGTCCTTTCGGTGCTGATGCAGGTCTTCGTGTGCTTCTGCCTGATCGCGGTTCTGTGGGTGATCTACGGGTACTCGGTAGCCTTCACCGGAGGCAATGCGTTCTTCGGCGGGTTCTCGAAGATGTTCCTTTCGGGCGTAAACGCAGACGCTGTCGCCGCGACCTTCTCCAAGGGCGTAGTGATCCCTGAACTCGCGTTCGTCGCGTTCCAGCTCACCTTCGCGGCGATTACCCCGGCGCTGATCGTCGGCGCCTTCGCCGAGCGCGTGAAGTTCTCGGCGGTGCTGGTGTTCCTGGTGCTCTGGTTCACGTTCGCCTACCTGCCGATCGCGCACATGGTCTGGTACTGGGACGGCCCGGATGCGATCACGGACGCCAAGACCCTCGAAACCGTGACGGCCGCGGCGGGCTGGCTCTGGGCCAAGGGCGCGCTGGATTTCGCCGGCGGTACCGTGGTGCACCTGAATGCGGGCATCGCAGGCCTGGTCGCCGCTTACGTGATCGGCAAGCGCGTCGGTTACGGCAAGGAATCGATGGCGCCGCATAACCTGCCGATCACGATGATCGGTGCGTGCATGCTGTGGGTCGGCTGGTTCGGATTCAATGCGGGCTCGAACCTCGAAGCCAACGGCACGACCGCCATGGCATTCCTGAACACGCTCGTGGCTACCGCAGCGGCGACGCTTGCCTGGTCGTTGATCGAGTCGTTCGGCAAGGGCAAGGCCTCGATGCTCGGCGCGGTCTCCGGCGCGGTCGCCGGGCTCGTGGCGATCACGCCGGCCTG
Source organism: Pseudomonadota bacterium (assembly GCA_031376265.1). GTDB lineage: Bacteria > Pseudomonadota > Gammaproteobacteria > Burkholderiales > SG8-39 > SZAS-79. The sequence goes on along the minus strand of JANMDK010000136.1, from coordinate 9,398 downwards.
CGGCTTCGTCGGCACGATGGGCGCGCTGGTCATCGGTGCAATCGCCGGCCTGGTCTGCTACTGGGGCGTCAATGGCCTCAAGCGCATGCTGGGGGCGGACGATTCGCTCGACGTCTTTGGCGTGCACGGCATCGGCGGCGCGACGGGGGCGATCCTCACCGGCATCTTCGCCGCACCCTCGCTTGGCGGCTCCGGGATCTACGACTACGTAGCCAACAAGACCAGCGAGACCTACTCGATCTGGGACCAGGTCGTAACGCAGGCCACGGGCTGCCTCACGACGGTCATCTGGTCGGGCCTCGTTGCGTTCATCGCGCTCAAGCTGGTCGACCTCACGATCGGGCTGCGCGTCACCGAAGAGGAAGAGCGCGAAGGCCTCGACGTCTCGTCGCACGGCGAAGGCGCGTATCGAATGTAATACGCGGATGTAATGCAGTTTCCCGGCGCCGCCGGTATAGGCGTCGCCGGGCAGGGTTTTCCTAGGTCCTCCTCCTAGTCTTTGGGCGCCCCTCGCGGGCGCCCTTTTCTTTTCTGCTCAGCCGGCGACGATCAGGCCGCTCAGGCGCTCCGGATCCGCAAGCAACCCGGCGCTTGGGCCCTTGAAGGCGATGCGGCCGCGGTTGAGCACCAGGGCATCGCTGGTCATCTCCAGCGCCAGGCGGGCCGATTGCTCCACGAGCACGACCGTCAACGATTCCTCGCGCGTGAGCCTCTGTATCGCGGCGAGCAGCGTGTCGACGATGATCGGCGCCAGGCCTTCCAGCGGCTCGTCGAGCAGGAGCAGCGCCGGGTCGCCCATCAGCGCGCGGCCCATCGCAAGCATCTGCTGCTCGCCGCCGGAGATCTGGTTGCCCATGTGCGACCGGCGTTCGGCGAGCCGCGGAAACAGTTCGTACACCCGTTCGGTCGACCATCGCCCGGGACGCGCTGCAACGAGGAGGTTCTCCTCGACCGAAAGCGAAGGAAACACATCGCGCGTCTGCGGTACGTACCCGATGCCCAGCCGCGCACGCTCGTGCACCGGCCGGCGCTCGATCGGCTGGCCGGCGTATTCGATGCGTCCCGCATGGAAAGTCGTGAGCCCCATGATCGAGGCCAGCAGCGTGGTCTTGCCCATGCCATTGCGACCGAGCACCGCAAGCGAGCCTTGCTCCGCCAGCGAGAACTCGATGTCCTCGAGGACGACGGTCGCGCCGTAGCCTGCGCGCACGCCGGAGAGCCTGAGCGCGTCAGGCATGCCTTTCCCCCAGGTACACGCTCTTTACGCGCACATCCTTTGCGATTTCCGCCGGCGTGCCTTCGCAAAGCACCTCACCCTGCACCAGCACCGTGATTCGTTGCGCAAAGCGGAAGACGAGATCCATGTCGTGCTCGATGATCAGGATCGCGATGTCGCCCGGCAGGCTGTCCAGGGCCTGGAGGATGCGCTCCGATTCCTGCGACGGCACGCCTGCAGCGGGTTCGTCGAGCAGCAGCACCTTGGGTTTGAGGCCGAGCGCAATCGCGATCTCGACGAGGCGTTGCTTCCCATACGGCAGGTCGATCACACGCCGGCCGCCCTCGTCACCGATGCCCAGCGAGGCGAGCAATCCCATGGCCTCGTCGCGCACCGCCTGGTGTGCGTGCGCCGGCCGCCACAGCCGTCCCGACAGGCCCAGCCGCTCGGCCACGCCGAGCGCCACGTTGTCGAGTACGCTCATTTCGCGGAACAGCGTGTTGATCTGGAAAGTGCGGCCAAGCCCCCGCTTGACGCGGCCCGATTGCGGCAGGAGCGTCACGTCTTCCCCGGCGATCGACACCCGCCCGGAGGACGGCGGCAGCAACCCGGTAAGCAGGTTGACGAACGTCGTCTTGCCGGCGCCATTTGGGCCGATGAGAGCGTGCCGCGCGCCGGGTTCGAGGCGAAAATTGATCTTCTCGGCAACCGTGAGCGCGCCGAATCGCTTGCAAAGGTCATGGGTCTCGAGCACCGCGCTCATGCCTTCCTCCGCACGCGCGCGAGGATCGAATCCGAGATCCCCAGGATGCCGCCCCGTGCGAACAAAACCACCAGCACAAGGATCAGGCCGATGCCGAAATACCAGTACTCCGGAAACTGACGCGCGAGGTAGTCCTGCGCGATAAGGAACACGAGCGGTCCGACGAATGCGCCATACATTCGTCCCACGCCGCCGAGGATCAGCATCACGAGGATCTCGCCGGAAGGCTCGAAGCCGAGCACGTTCAGGCCTACAAACTGGTTCGTCTGGGTGAGCAGCGCCCCGGCTACGCCCGCGATGCAGGCCGAGATCGTGTACACGGTGAGGAGGCGCCGATAGACCGGCGAGCCGATCGAGTGCATCCGCACCGTGTTCTCGCGAATTCCGGTGAGCGACGCGCCGAACGGCGAGTAGATCAGGCGGCGCATGAGCCACCATCCCGCGAACACCAGCACGAGGCACCAGACATAGGCGGTCTTACCGTACATGTCGAATTTGAACTGGCCGAAGATTGCGGCGATGGTCACTCCGGACAACCCGTCCGCCCCGCCCGTGAGGTCGGTCGCCTTGTTGGCGATCTCGAGGCAGACTGCGGCGACCGCCAGGGTCAGCATCAGCTGCGCAAGCCCGTGCGTCCGCAGGATCACCGCGCCAGTGACAAGGCCGAGCAGCCCGGCCGCGCCGGCGCTCAGCACCAATTGGATCACCGGATCGGTGACGCCCAGCTTGGCTGCGAGGATGCCGGTCACGTAGGCGCCCGTGCCGAAAAATGCCGCATGGCCGAGCGTGACGATGCCCGCATACCCGAGGACCAGGTCGAGAGACAAGGCGAACAGGATGTAGGTGAGCACGCGTGCGCCGAGCGATAGGTAGTCCGGCAGCAGGAAGAAGACTGCGATCGCCACCACCCACGGCAGCCACTCCGTCCACCGCAGGCGCGAGCTGGCCGCGTACCCGATCGACTGGCTCATGTCCTTTTCCCGAACAGGCCAGCGGGCCGCCACAACAACAGCGCGATGGTCGCCGTGTAGATGAAGAACGCGCCGAACTGGGGAACCCAGTACTTGCAGGCGGTATCGGTGATGCCGATCAGCAACGCCGCCACGAAGGGTCCCCGCAGGCTGCCAAGGCCGCCGACGGAAACCACGATGAGGAAATACACCAGCTGCTCGAATGGATAGGTCGGCTGGATCGCGACGATCTCGGCGCCGAGCGCGCCGCCAAGGCCGGCCAAGCCGCTGCCGACCGCGAAAGTGATCGTGAAAAGGCGCTTCGTGTTGATGCCGACCGATTGCGCCATGGCGCGATTGTCGACTGCTGCGCGCACCATTGCGCCCCAGAGCGTGCGCTCAACGCCCAGCCACAGGCCCGCGATGATCGCAGCGCTGAATACGATGAGGAACACCCGGTAGACCGGGAACTCCCGGCCCAGCATCACGATGGGACCCTTGAGGTAATCGGGCAGCAGGACCGGCTGCTGCAGCGTGCCGAAGATCAGGCGGGCCACGGCCACCGACATGAAGATCAAGCCGATCGTGAACAACACCTGTTCCAGCTCCGAGGCGCCGTACAGCCGCGAATAGAGAAGCCGCTCGAGGATCACGCTGGCCGCGGCCACCAGCAGGAAGGACAGCGCCAGCGCAAGCGGGAACGGGAGGTGGAACCTAGCTAGAAACGAGACCAGGATGTAGCCGCCTGCCATGGCAAACACGCCGTGCGCGAGGTTCGTGAAGCCCATCATGCCCATCGTCACCGACAACCCGACCGAGATCACGTACAGGATCATCCCGTACGCGATGCCGTGAAACGCGACGCTGATCAGGGAGGAAAGGAAGGCGTCCATGCGGGCCCTACGCTTCGGCAGGCAAAAAAAAGCCCCCGCGCGGGTGTTGCGCGGGGGCCCTCTTGGCGGTTACTTCTTTTTCTCGAATTCCTTCAGCGGATCCTTGATGGCTGTGGTGATCGTCTCGAGCTCGACGTTGGCGAGCTTGCCGCCCACTTTGCGCACTTCGCGCAGGTACTCCGGATTGATGACATCACGAGTCTCCGGATCGATCGACATTGCGCCGCGCGGGCTGTTGGCGTTCTTGTAGTTCTTGAGGATTTCCATCGTCTTGTCCGGATCGATCTTGCCCCCCTGCGCGCGGATGGCCGCATAGATGGCATCCATCGCGTCCCAGGCGCCGACCACCATGAAGCCCGGATTGAGGTCCGCGCCGTACTCTTTCTTGTAGGCGGCGACGAAAGCCTTGTTCGCCGGGCGATCGCCCGCTGCCGAATAGTGATGGACGGTAATCACCCCGAGCGCCGCATCGCCCATGCCCTGCAGCTCCTCGTCGGTCGTGATGTCTCCGGTGCCGAGATACTTGATGTTGGCCTTGTCCATGCCGAGATCGCCGTACGCCTTCATCATCGCGGTGGCCTGCTTGCCGGCCGGGTTGAACGCGAACAACGCGTCCGGCTTGGCATCCTTGATACGCTGCATGAACGGCACGAAGTCCGGGTTCGCCAGCGGGATGCGCACGCTGCCGATGATTTCGCCGCCACCCTCCTTGAACCCGCGGATGAAGCAGCCTTCGGCTTCGTGGCCGGGCGCGAAATCGCTCACTGCGGAATAGGCTCGCTTGTATTTCTTCGAGGCCCACTGGCCCAGCGGATAGGCCGACTGGCACAACGTGAACGAGACGCGCGCCACGTAAGGCGACATGCCCACGACTTTGGCGCCCGCGGCGTTCGCGCTGATGAACGGCACCTTGGCTTCGGCCGTCAGGGGCGCAATGGCGGCCATGTTCGGCGTCCAAACGACACCCGTAAGGATCTGCACCTTGTCGCGCACGATCAGCTCTTGCGCGACGCGCTTGGCAACATCGCCGTTTGCGCCGGTGTCGTCGCGCGTGATCAGCTCCACCTTGACACCGGCGGGCAGCTTGTCGGCGTTCAGCTTCATGTAGAGCTTCGCGCCCTTGTCGATCTGGTCGCCCTGCGCAGCACCCGGGCCGCTGTAGGAACTGATCAGGCCAATCTTGACGGTCTGCGCTGCGGCCGGGAACGCGCACGCAAACGCGGCCGCGGCGAAGGTCATGCAGATCGATGCTGTAATTTTCATTGGGTCTCCTCCTTCATGACGAATACCGCCCGTCCTGCCGGCGGGTGCGGGTTTAGTCTATCAAAGATCGATTAGCATACTTGATGACTATGAACGCAGCCGAACACCTGGTTGGCCCGACGTCGCTCTCCCGTCATGGCGACCGGATTGCGCTGCTTTGTGGCGAGGATCGGGTCACCTTTTCAGCGTTTGGCAAGATGGTGCAGGCCGCGGCCGGTGCCTGGCGAGCGCACGGGGTCCGGCCCGGGGACCGCGTACTGCTTTTGTTGCGTGACACACCGGAGTTTGCCGCGGCCTGGCTGGGCGCCCTCTACGCGGGTGCAGTCGCCATTGCCGTAAACGGAAAGGTCGCCCCGTCCGAGCTGAAATTCATGTTCGAGGATAGCGGCGCGCAAAGGTTTCTTGCCGACGAAGCTTCGGTCTCGTCGGTCGCCGGGTTTGCCGGAAACGCCTGCATCGGCCTGTCGGGTTGGCGCGAGACGCTCGCTGACTGCAGCCCTCTGGACAAAGCTGCCGACACCGGGCCAATGGATCCTGCCTTCTGGCTCTATTCTTCCGGCACCACCGGGCGTCCCAAGGGCATAGTCCATGCGCACAAGGATGTGCTGCCCTGCGGCGACGGGATGAGGGAGGTTCTCGGGCTTCGCGCGGGCGACGTCGTGTTCTGCACCTCGAAGCTGTTTTTTGCCTATGGGCTCGAGCATTCGTTGCTCGGCCCGCTTGCGTTGGGCGCCACGTCGATCTTGCACGAAGATACGCTGGATGCAGCCAGCGCTGCCGGGATCGCCGCCCGCCACAAGCCTACGGCCATGTTTTCGGTACCTTCGTTCTATCGGAGATTACTGGAGCTGCCGGCCAACCGGCTCGAGCAGTTTTCACCGATCCGCCATTTCGTCGCGGCCGGCGAACGACTGCCAGCGCAGGTGCTCGAGCGATGGCGCTCAGACGCGGGCGGCGAGATTCTCTCGCTCTACGGCATGTCGGAGACCTTTTGCGTCGCAATGATGACGCCGCCCGGCACTTCGAGTGCTGAGCGCACCGGACTGCCTCTCGCCGGAGTCGAGCTCCGGTTGGTCGACGAGGCGGGCGTCGAGCCCGCCGAGGGCCAACCCGGTGTCCTGTGGATCCGGCATTCGGCGCTTGCCGCGGGCTACGCCAATCAGCCCGATGCGACCCGCGAGCAATTTCGCGATGGCTGGTTCTGTACCAAGGACATCTTCGTGCGCGACGCCGAGGGGTTTTACTCGCACCAGGGGCGCGCCGACGAGTCCATCAAGATTGCCGGCCAGTGGGTGCAGCCGGGCGAACTGGAGGAGGCGGCCATCGCCGACGGCTCGATCGCGGAGGCCGCCTGCGTGCGCGTCAACGACGCCGACGGGTTCGAGCGGTTGGCGCTCTTTGTCACCGCGGGCACCGACCCGCAAGCCGCGATCTCCGCCGCAGAGCGGGCCTGCGAATCGAGCTTGCCGCGCCACAAGCGGCCGAAGTGGATCCGAACGGTGACGGAATTGCCGCGCACCGCCACCGGGAAGATCCAGCGCTTCAAGCTGCGCGAACTGATGGAGCGCGAGCTCGCCGGATAATGACTAGAATGCCACCCTTTCCGGATTCAACTCCTGCGAGGCTCTCATGGCATATGCGATCCCCCTCTGGACCCCCCCTGCGTTGGCGATCACCGGGTCTTCGGACACGTTCCCCGTGCGGCGCATTTTCTGCGTCGGACGAAACTACGTTGAGCACCAGAAGGAAATGGGCGGCGACGGGCGCGAGCAGCCCTTCTTCTTCCTGAAGTCGGAATTCGCACTGATTCCCGGCGGCGGTGAAGTGCACTACCCCGCGAAGACCACCAACTACCACTACGAAACCGAAATGGTTGTGGCGATCGGCAAGGGCGGCCGGCGCATTACGGCGCAACAGGCCAATGCACATATCTTCGGGTATGCGGTCGGCCTGGACATGACTCGGCGCGACTTGCAGCAGCTCGGCAAGGACAAGGGCCGTCCATGGGACTTCGGCAAGAATTTCGATGAGGCCGCGCCCTGCGCCGCGCTGACGCCGGCGTCGTCCCTGGGTCATCCAACCAAGGGCGCGATCACGCTCCTGGTCAACGGTAAGGAAAGGCAGAGGTCGGACCTCTCGGAGATGATCTGGTTGGTCCCCGAGCAGATCGAGTATCTCTCGCAGTACTACACGCTGGAGGCCGGCGACATCATCATGTCCGGGACGCCTGCAGGTGTCGGTCCGGTGCAGGCGGGCGACCAGCTCGTCGCCAGCATCGAAGGGCTCACTGACCTGCGCGTGAAGATCGTTCCGGCGCTCTGAGTCCCGCGAGGCGCACGCAAATGCAGCTCTACACTTTCTTTCGCAGTTCTGCGGCGTTTCGCGTCCGCATCGCGCTCAACCTCAAGGGCCTCGCCTACGACCCAACAGTGATTTCGCTGCCCAAGGGCGCGCATCGCGGGGACGACTACGGGGCAATCAATCCACAGCGACTCGTTCCTGCGCTCATCGACGACGGCAGCCTGCTCACCCAATCGCTCGCGATCATCGAGTATCTCGAGGAAAAGCATCCCGCCCCGGCACTCATGCCGAAAGACCTGCTTCAACGGGCGCGCGTCCGGTCACTTTCGCTGCTGATCGCTTGCGAGATCCATCCGCTGAACAACCTGCGCGTGCTGCAGCATCTCAAGCGCGCGCTCGGCCAGGACGAGGATGGCGTCAACACGTGGTACCGGCACTGGATCGCCGAAGGACTTGCGAAATTCGAGGCCGATCTCACACAGACGGCCGGCACAGGCAAATTCTGCCAGGGCGACCTTCCGACGATGGCCGACTGCTGCCTCGTCCCGCAGATCTTCAACGCCCAGCGCTACGAATGCGACCTCGCGCCCTATCCGGCGACCATGCGCGTGTTCAGCGCGTGCATGGAGCTCGAGGCGTTCGAGAAAGCGCAGCCGATGAACCAGCCGGACGCGCAGTAGGGAAATCGTTTCGTGCGGGTGCGCGCTCGAAGCTCAGAGTCCGGCGAGCTCTTCCTCCAGGACCGGGCCCAGGTCGCGCACGATAGCCTCGAGCGAAAAGACTTCGGCTAGATCGAGACCCGGCGCCGCAGCGGACGCAACCTCCTGCAGCTGGCGATTACCTGCAAGCGTCTGCGAACACCAGTCGTCTACCTTCGACTGCGCGGTTGCGCGGTCCACGGTTTTCATCAGCACGCGCGACAACCTCTCCGAGAAGACGAGTCCCTGCAGCGCCTCGAGGTTCTCCTTCATCCTTGCGGGATGAACGACTAAGCCGGCGGCAATGCGCTCGATCGCGTCGAGCGCACCGCCCAGCGTGTCCATCAACTCCGGAAATGACGCTAGCTCGCCCTGCCAGCTGCCGATGGCCCGCTCGTGCTCCTGGTCCGCGGCATTCAACAACGTAGCCATCAGGCCCGGCGCCCGCGACGCAGCGGCAATCGCCTGCAGGCAGGAAACCGGATTTCGCTTGTGGGGCATGGCGCTCGAGCCGCCGACCCCCTTCTTCGGCGCCGATTCGAGCATCTCGCCAACTTCCGGCTGCGAGAGGAGCGCGACATCCCGCGCGATCTTGCCGATAGCGCCGACGGCGATCGCAATGCTGGAGGCAAACGCGAGGAACTCGTCACGATGGCTGTGCCACGAGGGCGAATCGGCCAGTCCCAGCCGCTTGGCCACTGCTCGGCGCACTTCGGCCCTGCGCGGCCCAAGCGCATCGAGCGTGCCGACCGGTCCGCCCATTTGGACACAAAGCGCCCGTGCCGAGCTTTCCGCGAGACGCGCACGGCAGCGATTCAGGGCGCTAGCCCAGCGTGCGAGCTTGAGGCCGGCGGTGATCGGGATTGCGGGTTGCAGCATCGTGCGGCCGATCATGACATCCGCCGCATGCCGCCGCGCGTGCGCGGCGAATTGCGTGACCGCGAGCGAGAGCACTCGATCGGCATCGGCGATGCACGGACGCACGCAGACCATGAGCGCGGTGTCGAGCACGTCCTGGCTCGTGGACCCGTAATGGACGAACGAGGCCGCCTTGGGATCGACGGCGCGCACCGCCTCGGTCAGCGCCTTGGCGAAAGGAATTGCGAGCGAGGCGGCGAGCTTACCGTCGGCAGCCAATTTCGCTGCCGATAATTGCACTAGCCCGCAGGCCGATTCGATCGCTTTCGCAGCCACGGCCGGAATGACGCCGAATTCGGCCTGGCTCTGCGCCAGCGCGCTTTCGAACTCCAGCATCGCGCGCACGAACGCTTCCTCATCGAGCGCCTCGGCAAACGAGGCGCGCGACAACGTGCG
>JANMDK010000070.1:0-32072 GCA_031376265.1 Pseudomonadota bacterium | reverse complement strand
CCGCTGTGCGCAAAAAGGTGTTCGGCGGCCCGCCCTACCCCGCCGCCACCGGCGTGCAGGTCGCCGGGCTCATCCGCCCGGGCGCGCTGATCGAGATCAAGGCCGTCGCCGTACTCGGACCGGCGCCATGAGCAGTAGCGTCTATCGCGGCTTCGGCCAGGCGGAACTGGACGCCGCCTATAACAACCGTGCCACGGAGCCCTCGCTCGAATCGATCAAGACCGACTGGGGCCGGCGCAGCGAAGCCTTGTATGCCCGCGCCAACGTCGACTGGGACCTGACTTACGGCCCCCTCCCCCGCCAGCGTCTCGATTTCTTCCATGCCGCATCCGGGGGACGGCCGACGGTGGCCTTCATCCACGGCGGCTACTGGCAGTCGAACGAGAAGGAGCCGAACGCCTTCGTGGCCGAGGGCTTGCTCGCGCACGACCTCAACGTCGCGCTGCTCGAATACACCCTGGCGCCGCAGGCAACGATGACGCAGATCGTGGGCGAGATCCGTGCGGCGATCGCTTGGCTGGTGGCGCGGCTCCAACCGGACCTGGGTGCCAGCCGGCGGCTGGTGGTGGCGGGGCACTCCGCCGGCGGCCACCTCACGGCAATGGCGGCCACCCTGCCCGGCGTCAGCGCCGCCATGCCGATCAGCGGCCTATTCGACCTAGAGCCGATCCGGCTGTCGTACCTCAATGCGCCGCTAAAGATGAATTTAACAGAAGCGGGTGCTAACTCCCCGATGCGCCTGCCTTTGTCGTCGATTCCGATGACCGTCACCGTGGGCGGCGCGGAGCTGCCGGAGCTCATCCGTCAGTCGGAGGACTATGCCGCCGCCCTGCTCGCGGCAGGCAAGCCTGTACGCAGGCTGGTGGTGCCTAGGTCCAATCACTTTTCGATCCTCGAAGAAGTCGCCCGGCCGGCCGGGACGCTGGCCATGGAGGCCGCGCGGCTAGCCGAAATGTAACCCCCCAAAACCGGCCGCCCGCCTCGGGAATATAGCGTTCCGTATATAGGAATTGCCCGGATCGCCGCATGGAGAGCCAATCTCCGTGAATAAATCCGCCGAATTCGCGATTCCGGAGTACCCGCTTCGGCAAAACTCGGCTATATTTCCTGCCGGCGCGCCGGGGAGCGCGCAACCTGGGGGAGGTTCGAGTGCTCGCCACGCAGATTCGCCAAAAGGACGGCATCTTTTACTTCGCCAGCGTGCCGGCCAAAGACCTGCTGGGAAAGGTCCAGTTCATCAGCCGCTTCTATGGCGAGGGCGAGGAAATCGCGCCGGCCAAGATCTCCGCTGACGACGAGATCGCCCAGTTCATCGCGAAGATCGAGCGCAGCGACAAGGCCTTCCAGCGCGCCGTCTCCAAGGGCAAGGTCAAGCAGCTCAAGAATTTCTACGAAACCGCCATCACCCAGCCTCCGATCCCGGGCACGGTGCTGCTCTTTACGTCCGAGAAGCTCGGTTTCCGCACCGCGGGCGTCGAAGGCATCGGCCACCTTTCCGAGCCGCAAAAGAAGTTCCTGATCGTCGACGGCCAGCACCGCCTCGCAGCGCTTCGCTTCCACCTGGACGACCGTCCCGAGGAAGCGGCGCAGATCAACGTGCCCTGCATGATCTTCGACGGCCGCAGCGAGGATTTCGCGACCGAAATGTTCGTGATCATCAACTCGACGCCGACCCGAATCAACAAGAGCCACCTCGTCGACCTGTACGAGCGCGTGTCCTGGGCCGAGCCGCACCGCAAGTTCGCCTCGCGCATGGTCGGGGCGCTCTATAGCGAGGGCGACAGCCCGCTGCGCTATCGCATTAACCGCCTCGGCGGCCGCAGCCAGAAGGACAAGTGGATCCTGCAGGCCGAGCTCTTCAACGAGCTGCAGCGCTGGACCAACCGCGAGTGGCGCAAGATCCAGGTCGCCGGCGGCAGCGCCAAAGAAGCCGGACGCTACTACGGCATGCTGCGCGACTTTCTCAAGGCGGCCGAGCGCGTCTGGGACGACGCCTGGGGCCACGAGAGTTACATGGTTACGCGACCGGTGACGATCAAGGCGATGATTCGCGTCTGCGCGGACCTGACCTATGCCGACGCCGAGCCGGTCGAAGGGCGGGTCAACCGGTGGGAAAAGCGTCTTTCGCCGTGGCGCGACCAGATCAAGGCCTTCCGCGCCGAGGGTTTCTACGAGCGCTTCCCCGCCAAGGGCGAAGTCGAGCGCGTGAGCCGCGTGCACAAGGAGCTGGCGAGGATTGCCGGCATCGAAGTGCGCCCGGCCAAGGCCGGCACCTAGCCCGCTAGCCGGCTGCGCGGGCTTCCAGCGCGGCCACCGCCGGCAGGGTCTTTCCCTCGAGGAACTCAAGGAAAGCGCCGCCGCCGGTCGAAATATACGAAATCTTGTCCGTGACGCCGTACTTGGCGATCGCGGCGAGCGTGTCGCCCCCGCCGGCGATCGAATAGGCTTTCGATTCCGCAATCGCGTGCGCCAGCTTCTCGGTGCCGCCCCCGAACTGGTCGAATTCGAACACGCCCACCGGCCCGTTCCAGACCACCGTCCCGGCTTTCTTCACGATCTCCGCCAGCGCCGCGGCGCTTTGCGGGCCGATGTCGAGGATCAGGTCGTCGGGCTGCACGTCACGGATCGCCTTGGTTTCCGCCTTGGCAGTCGCCGAAAATTCTTTCGCGCACACGACGTCGATGGGCAAGGGGATGCTCCCGCCCTTGGCCATTAGCGTCGCCATGACCTTGCTCGCCTCGCCGGTCAGGTCGTGCTCGGCAAGCGACTTGCCGATGCGGCTGCCTGCGGCAAGGAGGAACGTATTGGCGATGCCGCCGCCGACGACCAATTGGTCGACCTTGGCGGCGAGCTCGGCGAGGATCGTGAGCTTGGTCGACACCTTGGAGCCGGCGACGATGGCCACCAGCGGGCGCGCCGGGTGGGCCAATGCCTTGCCCAGCGCGTCGAGCTCCGCCGCCAGCAACGGACCGGCGCAGGCGACTGGCGCGAAACGGGCCACGCCGTGGGTACTGGCTTCGGCGCGGTGCGCCGTGCCGAAGGCGTCATTGACGTAGACATCGCAGAGCGAGGCGTACTTCCTGGCGAGGCCTTCGTCGTCCTTCTTCTCGCCGACGTTGAACCGGCAGTTCTCGAGCATCACGACCTTGCCCGGCTGCACGCTCATCGGATCAAATTTTCCGTCGATCCAGCTATGGATCAATGGGACATCCACGCCGAGCAGGCGCGAGAGGTGCTTTGCCACCGGCGCAAGCGACTCGGATTCCTCATACTTTCCCTCGGTCGGGCGGCCAAGGTGCGATACGAGCATCAGGCGCGCGCCCTTGCCAAGCGCGTGCTTGATGCCGGGCAGCGCGGCGCGGATGCGGGTGTCTTCAGAAATACGGCCGTCCTGGAACGGCACGTTGAAATCGACCCGGACGAGGACCCGCTTGTCCTTCAGGTCCAGGTCCGTCATGCGCAGGAACTTCATGCTGCCGGTGCCGCGACTACTTTGCGTTCATGAACGCGATGGTCGTGTCCAGCATGCGGTTCGAGAAGCCCCACTCGTTGTCGTACCAGCCGCCGACCTTGACCAGCGTGCCCTCGGCCACCTTGGTGAGCGAGGCGTCGAACGTGCACGAGGCGGGGTTGTGGTTGTAGTCGATCGAGACCAGCGGCTCCTTCGTGTAGTCGAGGATGCCCTTCATCGCGCCACCGGCGGCTTCCTTCATGAAGGCATTGATCTCGTCCACCGTAGTCGCGCGCTTGGCGATGAAAGTGAGGTCGACGATCGACACGTTGATCGTCGGGACGCGCATCGCATAGCCGTCGAGCTTGCCGTTGAGTTCCGGGAGCACCAGCCCCACGGCCGCGGCCGCACCGGTCTTGGTCGGGATCATCGACATCGTGGCCGAGCGCGCGCGGCGCAGGTCCTCGTGGTACACGTCGGTCAGCACCTGGTCGTTGGTATAGGCATGAATCGTAGTCATCAGGCCGCTGACGATGCCGATCTTGTCGTTCAGCACTTTGGCCATCGGCGCGAGGCAGTTTGTCGTGCACGAGGCGTTGGAAATCACGGTGTGCGACGCCCTGAGCGTGCCGTGATTCACGCCGTACACCACCGTGCCGTCGACGTCCTTGCCGCCGGGGGCCGAGATGATGACTTTCTTCGCGCCGGCGGTCAGGTGCGCGCCCGCCTTTTCCTTGGTCGTGAACAGGCCCGTGCACTCGAGCACGACGTCGACGCCCATCTCTTTCCACGGGAGCTCGGCCGGGTTGCGCTTGGCGCAGACGCGGATCTTGTCGCCATTGACGATGAGGCTCTCGCCTTCGACCGTGACCGTGCCCGGGAACTTGCCGTGCGCGGTGTCGTAGCGCGTGAGGTGCGCGTTGGTCTCGGCATTGCCGAGGTCGTTGATCGCGACGATCTGCAGGTCGTGCTTCTTGCCCCCCTCGTAGTGGGCGCGAAGGATGTTGCGGCCGATGCGGCCATAGCCGTTGATTGCTACCTTGAGTGCCATCTGCTGACTCCGGTTCCTATTGCTGGGACAAAACCTGCTTCACTGCCGCAGTCACGGCCTCGGCGGTGATATTGAAGAACTTGAACAACTCGCTGGCGGGCGCTGACTCGCCATAGCGGTCGAGGCCCACCACGGCGCCTTCGAGACCCACGTACTTGCGCCAGAAATCGGTCACGCCGGCTTCGACCGCTACACGCGCCATGCCTTTTGGCAGCACTGCGGCGCGATAAGTTGCATCCTGGCGGTCGAAAACGTTGGTCGAAGGCATCGACACGACGCGCGCGGCGATGCCCGCCTCGGCCAGTTGCTTTTGCGCGGCAAGCGCCAACGGGACTTCAGAGCCCGTGGCAAGGATCGCGGCCCTGGCATCCGGCGCGTCCGAAAGCACGTAGCCGCCGCGCTTTACGTTGGCAATCACCTCATCGCTGCGCTTGGCGAACTCCACGTTCTGCCGCGAAAACAGCATCGCGCTCGGACCGTCCTTGCGCTCGATCGCCGAGGCCCAAGCCACCGCCGACTCGACCGTGTCGCACGGGCGCCAGACATCCAGCCCCGGCATCAGGCGCAGGCAGGCGGCATGCTCGACCGACTGGTGCGTCGGGCCGTCCTCGCCCAGGCCGATGGAATCGTGCGTGAACACCCAGAGCGTGCGCAGCTTCATCAGCGCGGCCATGCGCAACGCGTTGCGCGCGTAATCCGAGAACGTGAGGAACGTGCCGCCGTACGGGATGAAGCCGCCATGCAGCGCAAGGCCGTTCATGACTGCGGACATGCCGAACTCGCGCACGCCGTAGAAAAGGTAGTTGCCGCCGCCTTCGCGCCCGACGGGCTTCGAGCCGCTCCACAGCGTGAGATTCGAGCCGGCGAGGTCGGCCGAGCCGCCGATCAATTCCGCGAGCGCGGGCGCCAAGCCTTCGATCGCGTTTTGCGAGGCCTTGCGGGTCGCGATGGTCTCGGCCTTGGCATTGGTCGCGGCCACGAGCGCAGCGACCTTGGCGGCAAAATCCTTCGGCAGGTCGCCGGCCATGCGTCGCTCGAACTCGCCCGCCTCGGCCGGAAAAACCTGGGCGTAGGCGGCGAACGCTTTTTTCCACTCGGTCTCGCGGCGGGAGCCTTTGCGCTTCGCGTTCCAGCCGTCGTAAATCGCTGTCGGTATTTCGAATGCCGGATACTTCCAGCCGAGCGCCTCGCGCGTCGCGGCGATTTCCTTCTCGCCGAGCGGCGCACCATGCGCGCCACCGGTGTTGGCCTTGGTCGGCGCGCCTTTGCCAATGATGGTCTTGCAGCAGATCAGCGTGGGACGGCCGGTTTCGCGCTTCGCCTTCCCGATCGCGCGATGCACCGCGGCCACGTCGTGACCGTCGACATTCGGGATCACCTGCCAGCCGTAGGCCGCGAAGCGCTTGGGCACGTCGTCGGTGTACCAGCTTTTGATGTTGCCTTTCTCCGAGTCGATCGAGATGCTGTTGTCGTCGTAGAAGGCGATCAGCTTGCCCAGGCCCAGCGTGCCGGCGAGAGAGCACGCTTCGTGCGAGATGCCTTCCATCATGCAGCCGTCACCCATGAAGCAATAGGTGTGGTGGTCGACGATGTCGTGGCCGGGCTTGTTGAATTCGGCGGCGAGCAGTCGCTCCGCGATCGCCATGCCGACCGCGTTGGAGATGCCCTGCCCGAGCGGTCCGGTCGTCGTCTCGACACCCGGGGTCACGCCGACTTCCGGGTGGCCCGGCGTCTTCGAATGCAGCTGGCGGAAATGCTTGAGCTCCTCGAGCGGCAGCGCGTACCCGGTGAGATGCAGCAGCGAGTAGATCAGCATCGAGCCGTGGCCGTTCGAAAGCACGAAGCGGTCGCGGTTGGCCCAGTGCGGGTTCGCCGGGTTGTGGCGCAGGTTGCGGTGCCAGAGCGCCACGGCGATTTCGGCCATGCCCATCGGCATGCCCGGATGGCCGGAATTGGCGGCCTGCACCGCATCCATCGAAAGGAAGCGGATCGCGTTGGCGAGGTCGGCGTCGGAAACGTCGCGCGAGCCCGCGCTGGCGTCGGTCTGCGGGGCTGGGGAGTTCATCTAGGTTCGACGGCCGGGCTGCGGGAAGACGCGAATTATAGCCAATGCACCTTGGCAGCCCGGGCCGCGGCACGAAACTGCCATTAAACTGGCGGCCACCATGACGATGCCCTTTACCAGCCCGGACGACTACGTCCACCTCGTCTCGGCCGATTCGGACGAGGACGCCCATTGGTTCGTGTTTCGCGGCGACCAGCTGCTGGTCGAAATGGGCCCTCCCTCGACGACCCCAACCGACGACATGCGCGTCAAGAGCCGGCCCAGCTGGGCGCGCGTGCCGTTCGGCAAAGCGGGCAGCGCTGCCGGAGGCGGCCTCCTTTCCACCCTGTGCATCGAGCCGGTGCGCTCGCTTTACTTCGGCAAGCTGGGCGGCAAGCACCTTTACGCCGCCGAGGCCCCGCAAGGCTCCGAGCCGCCTGAAGGCATGGCGTGGCAGGGCCTTCGCGTGCTCTTTTCGGTGCTCGAGGATGCGCATTTCGCGCTTGCCGGGCGCGCGGTGCAGCTCATCGACTGGGACCGCAACCACCAGTTCTGCGGCCGCTGCGGCGCGCCGACCCAATCCAAGTCGGACGAGCGCGGACGCATCTGCAAAGGCTGCCGGCTGACTTTCTATCCGAAGATCTCGCCCGCGGTGATGGCGCTGGTGCGACGCGGGAACGAGATCCTGCTGGGCCGCAGCCCGCACTTCCCGCCGGGCATGTACAGCGCGCTTGCCGGTTTTGTCGAGCCCGGCGAGACGCTCGAGCAATGCATTGCGCGCGAAGTGCTGGAGGAAGTCGGCGTTTCGGTCACCAACATCCGCTACTTCGCCAGCCAGCCGTGGCCTTTCCCGAACTCGCTCATGATCGCGTTCTTTTGCGACTACGCGGGTGGCGAAATTGCGCCGCAGGAGACCGAGATCGAGGCGGCGGAATGGTTCGACGTCTTCCAATTGCCTAAACTACCAAGTAAAATATCGATCGCCCGACGCTTGATCGACGCCGCCTTGGAGGAGATACGCGGAGCAGATGCGCGCCGGAAAGAGCGGTAGTTAGGGAACATTCAGCGCAATCGGCGGTCTATGCAGTCCCGCTGTTGCGAACGTGAATTTGGCGGGGAATGTAAGCAAAAGTATTTTTGAAGTCATTCGCGGGCGACTGAACTCGAAGACCGGCAAGAGCCGGATCGGGACGGCCCAAGAGAGGTCCTGCACGAAGTGCACGGTTTTCGTTTTTTGGCCGCAAGGCGAATTGTGAGGCGCATCCTGGAGCGCTGCCCATAGGGCACCCGGGTGCGCCTTCGCGTTTTACGGAGGGGAACGAAGATGAACGGTCTGCATCTGATCGGCGACCTGAACGGCTGTCGCTGTGATCCGAAACTCCTGCTCGACGGTGCGCAGTTCGCCGGGCTCTGTTTGCAGATGGTGCGCGATGCCGGCCTCACCGTCATGGACTCGACCTTCAAGCAGTTCGAAGGCTCGGGCTTCACCGGCACGGTCGTGCTGGCCGAATCGCACCTCGCGATCCACACCTGGCCCGAGCGCCAGGGCCTCACGCTGGACATCTACGTCTGCAACTACAGCGGCGACAACAGCGAGAAGGCTCGCGCGCTTTTCAAGGCGCTGATCGACCACTTCCAGCCGACCGAATCGGCCACGCACGAGATCGACCGCGGCGAGCACAGGCTCATGGAGCCGCTGAACGACTCCACCGGCTTCTACATCAAGGCCTCGCGCCAGATCGGCGAGTGGCAGACCAAGTACCAGAAGCTCGCGATCTACGACACGCCGCAGTTCGGCAAACTTTTCCGCCTCGACGGCTTCAACATGACTTCCGAGAAGGACGAGTTCGTCTACCACGAGAACCTCATCCATCCCGCGGCCACGGCGCATGCCGGCCCGAAGAACGTGCTGATCATCGGCGGCGGCGACGGCGGCTCGTCCGAGGAGATGCTCAAGCACCCGTCGGTCGAGCAGGTGACCATGGTCGAGATCGACGCCGAAGTCATCCGTGTGGCCAAGGAGCATTTCGGCGCCGTGCACAACGGCGTGTTCGACAACCCCAAGCTGCGCGTGCTCATAGAGGACGGCCTGCAGTTCGTGCGCGAGACGAGCGAGAAATTCGACCTGATCGTGCTCGACCTCAACGACCCGATGGGCCCGGCCGAGCCGCTCTACACGACCGGGTTCTTCCAGCAGTGCCGGCAGATCCTCGCGCCCGGCGGCGCGCTCACGCTGCACCTGGGCTCGCCGGTCGCGCAAGCGGCGCAGGTGGCCGAGCTCTCGAACCGGCTCAACTCGGTTTTCCGCAACGTGCGGCCGTACACGATGTTCGTGCCGCTCTACGGCTCGCTGTGGGCAATGGCCTGCGCCTCGGACAAGCTCGACCCCAAGGCCTTCACCGCCGACGAGATCGACCGCCGCATCGAGCACCGCAAGCTGATCGAGCTGCAGTATTACAACGGCGAAACGCACGAGGCGGTGTTTGCCCTGCCGAATTTCGTGCGCGACCTTGTCTCGCCGCAGCGGCTGCGCCAGCCGGCGCGCAACAGCAGGCTCGGGGTCGTCCGCACTGCCGCCAAGTAGGTCGGGGAATAACTCCGGTGCCGTCTAGCGCGGCAACGAAACGGGTCGCCGACTAACGCGGCTCGGCGGCGTACATCGGCTTGCCCTCGGAGAGGCGCAGCCACCCTTTGACGACGCGGTACATCACCCAGATCGCGTCCGCGGCCAGGACCGCGAAGCCGATCACGATCAGGCACAGGATCAGGCCGATCGCGCCCCAGAGCAGCGACCACCAGAAGGTGCGGATCTGCCAGTTGAAATGCGATTCGTACAGGGTGCCTGCGACGTCTTCGCGCTTCACGTAGTTGACGATGATCGCGGCGATGATCGAAAAGCCGACGAGGAACGACGCGGCCTGCAGGGCATAGACCACCTGCGTGAGCTGCTTGAGGGAATGATCCGTCTCCGGACCCTTGATTGCGGCTTCCTCGGTCGCCATTCCGCCTCCCCGTTCGCTAGCGCGCGCCGGCGCGTTGGAGCAGCGTCGTCATTGCGGTGTCGCCGTTGGCGCGCGAGATCCCCAGCGCACTGAAGCCGTTCGACGCGCTCACGTTTGCGTTGGCCCCGCGGGACAGCAACAGCTCGGCCATCGCGGTGTCGCGGTTGCGCACCGCGGCCATAAGCGGCGTGACGCCATTGGCGTCCGGCTTGTCGACCCAGCGGCCAAGCTCCAGGAGATGCGAGACGCCTTCCCGGTCGGGCTTGAGCACCGCGGTCATGAGGTCGTTGTATTTCGGCGTGTGCACCTTGGGCGCCACCGCGGGCGGCGTGTACATCGCCAGTGGCTGCGGCGGCGCTTCGCGACGAACCCGCGGACGCGGCGCCGGCGCATCGGCTTTAGCCGTCGTGGTAGCCGCTACTAGCGCGGGCGCCGCGGCTGCGGCTGGCGCCGGAGCAGCCATCGCGACGGCAGGCGCCTTGCCGTCTTTTGGCGCCGCGGCTGCGGCATCCGAAGCCTTTGCCGACGGCACCGGCGCTGCGGGCTCGGGAGAAGGCGCAGGCTTGGCCTGGGCCGCGGGCGCGGGGCGCGGCGCGGGCGCCGAAGAGGAAGACGATGCGGGCTTGGCGGGCGGCGGCTTTATCTCGGCCTGCGTGGATGAAGGGGAATCACCGGACAGGCCGCCCATCATCACGCCGGCGGCGATGAGCGCAACGCCGATGCCGAGGAAGATCAGCGCTGCGATGCTCCATTTGCGCTGCACGCTGTTGAAGTGCTCGACGCTTTCCCAGCTCTTGTTCTGCCAGGCCCATTCGCGTCCCTTGAAGAGCAGCACGAATGGCACGACCATGCCGACGACCGGGACGAAGACGAGGAGCGAGAGCCAGACCCGGTTGAACAGTCCCCAGATCCAGTTCCAGAAGAATCCGCCCCAGCTGAGGCCCTTGATCTCCTCCGGCACCGCGGAGCCCTTGCCCTGCCCAGAAGTGTTGTCCATTTCTCGCCTCCCCAAGCGTGTGGACTACAGGCGTTGACGATACTACGAATCGACTACGCCACGGTATTGAGCACCTCGTCGATGGTGCCGACGATCTGGTCGATCTGTTCCTTCTGGACGATGAGCGGCGGCGAAACCGCGATCGTGTCGCCGGTCACGCGGATCAGCACGCCCTTGTCGAACGCCTTGGTGAACGCCTCGAACGCCCGCTTGCCGGGCCCGCCTTCGCGCGAGCGCAGTTCGATGCCGGCCATGAGCCCGATCACCCGCAAATCCATCACATGTTTGGCGCTTTGCAGCGTCCAGAGCTTCTCTTCCCAGTACTTGGCCAGTTCCGCGGCGCGCGTGAGCAGACCTTCTTCCGCGTAGACGTCGAGCGTCGCAATCCCCGCCGCGCACGCCATCGGGTGGCCCGAGTACGTGTAGCCGTGGAGGAGTTCCATGCCCTCGGGACCCTTCATGAAGGTTTCATAGATCTGTTCCGAGATGAGCACCGCCCCCATTGGGATCGTGCCATTGGTGATGCCCTTGGCGCATGTGATCATGTCGGGCTTCACGCCGAAGTAGTCGACCGCAAACGGCGTGCCCAGCCGCCCGAAACCGGTGATCACCTCGTCGAATATGAGCAGGATGCCGTGCTTGGTGCAGATTTCCCGCAGCCGCTCGAGGTAACCCTTTGGCGGGATCAACACGCCGGTCGAGCCTGCCACCGGCTCGACGATGACCGCCGCGATGGTCGACGCATCATGCAGTGCGACCAGCCGCTCCAGGTCGTCGGCGAACTCCACGCCGTGTGCGGGCTGGCCTCGGCTCATGAGGTTGCGGCTCGGGTCATGCGTGTGGCGGATATGGTCGACACCGGGGAGCATTGCGGTGCCGAAGGTCTTGCGATTGCCGACGATTCCGCCGACCGACATGCCGCCGAAATTCACGCCGTGGTAGCCGCGCTCGCGGCCGAACAGCCGGAAGCGGCCGGCCTCGCCCCTGGCACGGTGGTAGGCCAAGGCGATCTTGAGCGCAGTATCGGCCGATTCGGAGCCCGAGTTCGTATAGAAAATGCGGCCGAGGCCCTTGGGGGCGATCGCCGCCAGGCGCTCGGCGAACTCGAAGGCGATCGGGTGGCCCATCTGGAACGACGGCGCGAAGTCGAGCTTCTTTGCCTGCGCGGCAATTGCCTCGGCGATCTTCGGGCGGCAGTGGCCGGCATTGACGCACCAGAGTCCCGCGGTGCCGTCGAGGATCTTGCGGCCTTCCGGCGTCCAGTAGTACATGCCCTCGGCGCGCTCGAGAAGGCGCGGCGCCTTCTTGAATTCGCGGTTGGCGGTGTACGGCATGAAGAAGGCACTGCCTTCGAGATCCACTGCATTGTTGGCGCGGTCGTTCATGGTTTTCCTTTCCCGGTTTCTTCCTACGCTGCCTTGGCCTGCCCGGCGACGACCGCCGCGGCCACCATTGCGTTGATGAGCACGCTCGCCCCGGCGGCAATCTCGTCGGGACGCGCGTTTTCGAGTTCGTTGTGCGACAGGCCGCCTTCGCAAGGTACGAAGATCATCGCCGTCGGCGCGACGCGGTTGAGGTACACCGCATCATGCGCCGCGCCGCTGACGATGTCGCGGCACGAATGCCCCAGGGCCTTAGCCGATGCGCGCACGCTCTCGACCAGCTTCGGGTCGAAATGGCTCGGCGCAAAGTAGAGCACTTCCTTGATGTCGATCGTCACGCGGCACTCGGCCTCGATCGCCTTGGCGGACTTGCGCAGGTCCTCGACCATCGCGAGCAGCGTTTCGTCCTTGGCGTTGCGCACGTCGAGCGTCATGTTGACCATGCCCGGCACCACGTTGCGAGAATTCGGCGAGACGCGCAGGTGGCCCACCGTCGCCCTCGCGTTGTCCGGGTAGGTGCGCGCAACGCGATTCGTTTCGATCACCAGCCGGCTCGCGCCGAGCAGCGCATCCTTGCGCAACTCCATGGGCGTCGGCCCGGCATGCGAGTCCTGGCCGGTGACCTCGACGTCGAACCAGCGCTGGCCGAGCGCGCCCTGCACTGCGCCGATGGTCGTCTTTGTGTTTTCGAGCACCGGGCCCTGCTCGATATGCGCTTCGAAATAGGCGCCGACCTTGACCGGCTTCGCATCGCCGCAATAGCCAATGGCCTTGAGCGCGTCGCCGACGCTGACGCCGTCGACGTCCTTTTGCGCCTGCATCTGCTCGGCGGTGTAGACCGAGGCATACACCCCCGAACCCATCATGGTCGGCACGAAGCGCGAGCCTTCCTCGTTGGTCCACGCGGCGACCTCGATCGGCGCCTGCGTCTGGATGCCGAGCTCGTTGAGCCGCCGGACCACCTCGAGCCCGGCGAGCACGCCATAGGCACCGTCGAACTTGCCACCCGACGGCTGGGTGTCGAGGTGGCTGCCGGTCATGACCGGCGGAAGCGAATCGTCCACCCCGGGGCGGCGCGCGAAGATGTTGCCGATCGCATCGAAGCGCACTTTCATGCCGGCGGCCTTGCACCATTCGACGAAGCGGTCGCGGCCCTGGCGATCCAGGTCGGTCAGCGTGAGGCGCTTGACGCCGCCTTTGGGCGTGGCGCCGATGCTGGCGAGGTCCATGAGCGACTGCCAGAGCCGCTCGCTGTCCACCTTGAGGGGCTGCATGGAAACTCCGGGAACGATTGCGTTGCTGGGGAAAGGGAAGCTTACCGCAATTGCCCCGCCAACTGGCATCATCGCCCGTTGGCGCGCGGGGCATTTCACTGGCGCGCAACCCGCCAGAACCTTCCAGGAGTTCCGCCATGAGCCGCAAGCCCGCCACCACGCAAACCCCAGAATCCCTGACCGCGATGCTCGCCTCGGTCGGCGTCGCCCTCGATCCGGCGCGCGCCGAAAGCGCGGCGGCCACGCTCAACGCCCAGGTGGGCGGCGTGACCAAGGCCGCGGCGGAGATCTCGTTCGAGACGGAGCCGGCCACCTATCTCAAGGTCGCCGCCGGAGAAGCGTCATGAAGTCGGGCGAAATCCTCGACCTCTCCGCGGTCAGCCTCGCGCGTGCGATCCGCGCAAAAAAAGTGACGTGCACCGCGGCAATGGAAGCCGTGATTGCGCGCGCCGGCCACGTGCAGCCCGCGCTCAACTGCTTCATCCGCATCGACGCCGAGGAAGCACTGGCCGCCGCGCGCCTGGCCGATGCCGAGCTCGAGCGCGGCATCGTGCGCGGGCCGCTGCACGGCGTGCCGATGGCGCACAAGGACATGTATTACCGCGAGGGCGTGGCGTCCTCGTGCGGCTCGAAGATCACCACCGATCGTCCGGCCCCGGTGACGGCTACTGCGCTCAAGCGCCTGGACACGGCCGGCGCGATCCAGTTCGGCGTGCTCAACATGGCCGAGTTCGCCTACGGGCCCACGGGTCACAACTATCACTTCGGCCACTGCCGCAACCCGTGGAATCCGGACCACATCACCGGCGGCTCGTCGTCGGGCTCCGGCGCCGCGGTTGCGGCTCGCGCCTCGTTTGCAGCCCTCGGCTCGGATACCGGCGGCTCGATCCGGGCGCCGGCGACGTTTTGCGGGCTCTCCGGCATCAAGCCGACGTGGAGCCGCGTTTCGCGGCATGGCGCGATGCCGCTTTCGTTTTCGATGGACACGGTGGGGCCGCTCGCGCGCACCGTCGAGGACTGCGCCGTGATCCTCGGCGCGATGGCCGGCGCCGACCCGCTGGACCCTACGGCAAGCCAATTACCGGTTGCGGATTACCAGGCCCGGCTCTCACGGCCGATCAAGGGGCTGCGCATCGCCACCACGCGGCGCTACTTCCACGACAACATGGACCCGGAGATCGAATCGCTCGTCTACGCGAGCCTCGAAACCTATGCGCGGCTCGGCGCCGACATCGTCGAAGTCGACCTGCCGGACATGGACCCGTGGGGCAATGCGGCCTTCATCATCATTGCGGCCGAGGCTGCCGCCGCGCACGCCAATTGGCTGCGCACGCGGCCCGGCGATTACTCGGACCAGGTGCGCGCGCGGCTGGAGCTGGGGCTCGGCGTGCCTGCGGCCACCTACCTCGAAAGCCTGCGGCTGCGCGGGATCGCCCTGCAGCAGTTTTCGCAGGCCGTGTTCTCGAAGGCCGACGTGCTGCACGTGCCCTCCGTCAGCTTCCAGACGCCGACGATCGCCGAAACGGATGTCGGCGGCGGCGACACGATGATCAAGGTCATGAACACGATCACGCGGCTCACGCGCGTCGGCAATTTCCTTGGCCTGCCCTGCCTGTCGGTGCCGGCAGGGTTCGCCAAGAACGGCCTGCCGACGGCGGTCCAGCTGATCGGCCGGCAGTTCGACGAAGCGACTTTATTTGCCGCCGGGCACGCCTACCAGCTCGCCACCGGCTGGCACCTGCGCTCGCCGATCAAGTAGCCGGGCGGCTCCGGCGGCAGGATTGTCGAACTTTTAATCCTGAAGAATGAATACTGGCGCGGATTTCAGGTAAGTTGACTTTCCGTTTTTGGAAAATTATCTCTGAAACCCGATGAACCTGCCTCGGTGAATCAGCGCACTTACCGATGCGAGCCAGCCGACTAGCATCGGGCATCCTCTTAGGAGTCCGACATGGCAAAACAAGGCAATCCTCCCGAAAGGGGCAAGCAGAAAGGCAGCCACCAAACCGGCACGCGAAAGGGGCAGGACCCGAAGTCGAAAGCGGAGGCCCTCAGGCAGGCCGATGTGCGCGGCGCGAACGACACCGGCAACAAGAGCCAGGGCGGAAAGTTCGATAGCGGCAACCAAACGAATCGTTAGTCTCGCGAGAGCCGCCCGCGGACGCCGGGGGCGGGGGTGTCGGCTTCCCCCTACAAGTAATCGCGCGCGGCCCTTTCGTGTATCCCAGCGCACAGACCGTTTGTGGCTCTTTTCCGTACCTTGGGGGATCAGTACGCAGTCCTCACCCATTTTTAGGAGCACCAAACCATGACGAAATTCCTGCGGCCCCTCGCACTTGTTGTCGCGACCCTAGCCGCCACTTCGGCAATGGCCGGCGTGACTTTCTACGAAGCCGAAAACTTCGGAGGCCGCCTTGTGACGATGGACGGCACGGTGTCTGATTTCCGCGAGCGCGGCTTCAATGACCGCGCCATGTCGGCGGTGGTCGAAGGCGCGCCAGTCGAGGTCTGCCTGGACATCAACTTTAACGGTGGATGCACGGTCCTGAATCCCGGCCGGTACCCGACCCTCGGCAATGTCGGCGGCCAGATCAGCTCAGTGCGCACGGCGCGCAGCGATATGCGCGGCGACAACCGCGATGGGTACCGCGGTGACAACCGCGGCGACATGCGCGACGGCCGCGGCGGCGGACGCTGGGGCAGTGCCACGCTCTACGGCGGACCGAACTTCACCGGCCGCGCGGTCACGCTGGACCGCGAAGGCGCGCAGGATCTCGCGAACTTCAACGATCGCGCTTCGTCTCTGAAGGTCGAGCGCGGCTACTGGATTTTCTGCAGCGAGCCGCAGTTCCGCGGTGAGTGCCGCACGTTCGGGCCGGGCGAATACCGCCAGCTGCCGCCCGATCTCGACAACCGCATTTCGTCGGGCCGCAGGATCTCGAACCAATACCCGTACGCGCAAACCCCGAACTGGGAAAACCGCCGCTAAGCCATTCCGGCGCCGCTGCCCACGGGCACGCGGCGCCGCATGGGCGTTGCCTACTCGGTGACGCCGGCGAGTTTCTCGATCGCGCTTTCGATCAGCACGCGCGCGGTCGCCTCGACTACGTCGGCTGGCACCCGGAAGCCCACCTGCCCCGTCGGCTGCCCCTTGACCTCACCCTCGTGCTTGACGACGCCCTCCCACAGGTGCGCTCGCCGCGAAGGCGTGATCCTGACCTTGTACTCGTACGTGCGCTGCATGCCCTGCTTGCGCGTGTAGCGGTCGGAAAACGTCGGCATGATCTCCCCTGATCTGCGGGAAATCGTAGCATGCTGGCCCGGAATTCCGCGGCACACGTGCGAACCGATTCACGTGCGCAGACGGCTATCTAGCGAAGCGGCACGAAATCGATCGATGCCACGACGATCTTGAATTCGTCGTCCTGCACCGGGCTGAAGCGGCGCAGGTTGTCCTTGATGAACGCCAGCAGGTTCTGGTCGGCGCGGGTGCGCACCGCG
Organism: Pseudomonadota bacterium; assembly: GCA_031376265.1. GTDB lineage: Bacteria > Pseudomonadota > Gammaproteobacteria > Burkholderiales > SG8-39 > SZAS-79. The sequence goes on along the minus strand of JANMDK010000070.1, from coordinate 15,370 downwards.
GCCTCGGCGTTCCGGTAATGCTCGACCGCGTTTGGCGCAATGAAGATCGCCACGGAGCGGTGCGGCGGCCAGCGCGCCTCGAATTGGACATGGCGCGGCTTGAGGTCGAACTCGGCGTGGGCCGGGAACAAGGGGCGGAGCATTGCAGCCCAACGCTCAAGGATCGGTCGCGGGCTCATCTTGATGGTTTCCATACAGGGTCCTGGCGGCCTCTCGGGCCTTCTGCACTCTATGCATGGAAGTGTATGAAGCCCCGGGCATCGGGTCGGTGACGCACCGCACTGAGGCGTGCTGCGCCCTGCCCCACCCTTGCGGTCTGCCAAAAAGGGAGTGCCCGATGGGCCTATCAAGCGCGCTTCAGCGCCAGCAGTTCGATCTCGGCCTGGACCATATCCGCAAGGCCATTGGCACACGGCTTGGCGGCGTGAGCGCCGAGCTGGGGGTAGACGGCATCACGCATCCCTTATGGGCGGGTGACGGCCTGCCGCCGGAAATCCTGCCGATCTCGATCTCTCCCTGCGATGCGCCGATCGTCACGATCGAATTCACCAGCCGCGAAATCCAGGACAGCTGGCTCGGCATCGATCGCGCAGACGTGCGGCGCAAGATCGGCCTCTATGCCAACGAGTATGAGCGGCGGCGCAGGCCAAAGGCGCCTGCAACCCGGCACTAAGCTCGCGCCTAACGGGAGAGGATGTCTACCGAGGCGACGGCGATACGGACCAGCACGCCCTCTTCGGCGTCCACCGGCGATGCGATCGGCGGCTGTCGCTTCAGGTTCGAATGGACAAGTGCAAACAACTTGCGGTCCGCGCGCGCCTGCTGGCCGTCCTGCGCATTGCGGTAGTCCTTGAGCGCGGTCGGCGAAATGAAAATCGCAACGCTGCAGCTCTGCGCGGCCGCGCGGCCGGATTCGTCGCGCGGCACCCAGCGGATCGAGATCTGGTGCATCTGCGGGCTCAGCGCGACCTCGGCGTCCGAGGGGAACAGCGGCCCAAGCAGGTCCGCCCATTTGACGAGCGTGGGGTGATGCATCTTTGACTGCCTTCGCGGTGCCGGGCTGTGTGCGCTTGCACGAGAGTTTCTTGACGTGCACCCACGATAGGCGATCGGCGCAAAAAACTCTGCGCGATACCTCACATACTTGCGCTGCTAGATGAAGCGCAGGCCGGGCTTGAGCCCGAGGTAATACTGCCCCACGCTTTGCAGGTGGGTGAAGTTGCCCTGGATCTGCTGCGAGACCGCGTTGATGTCGCGCAGCCGGCGCTCGAACGGATTGCCCTCGAAGATCGCCGTCGCTCCGGCATCGGCGTAACACGCGCTCACCACCTCGCGGGCCTCGTGGATCGCGTACGTCGACGCCAGGCGCATCTGCACGCGCGACTCGAAACCGAGCTGGCCGGCGCAGCATTCGTTCCACATGTCGCGCAGGATCGAAAGGATCCATGCGCGCGCCGATTGCAATCGGGCCTCGGATTGCGCAATGCGCGTCTGGATCCAGCTGTCGTCGCGCAGCGGATTGCCGGTGCCGGAAGGCGTCTTCTTGCTAGCCAGCGCGACGAAGGCATCCAGAGTTGCCCGGGCCACACCAAGCCCGACTGCGGAAAATCCCGCCTGGTAGACGTTCATCGGTGAGAAACGGTATAGCGGACCCTGCTCCCGCCTTTCGGGCTCCAGCTCCGGCGCCGCGCCCTCCGCGAGGTGATGGTCGCGCGCGGTGGCGCGCGGAATCAGCGAAAATTCCGCCGGCACGAAAAGGTCGGTGACCGAATAGCTGTCGCTGCCGGTGCCGCGCAGCCCGAGCACGTTCCAGCTGCTCTCCTTGATGTCGATCGAGCCGCGCGGGATCAGCATCGTGCGCTCGAGCGGCCGCCCGTCGGCGTGCTTCAGGAGCTCGCCCGCCTCGTCGGTCCGGTGGCAATGCGCGCCGACCCAGCTCGCGTGCCGGTTGCCGCTGCCAAAGCCCCAGGTGCCGTTAACCCGCCAGCCGCCGGCCACCGGCGTCGCGCGGCATTGTGGCCCCATCGAATAACCCCATGCGACTGCCGAACGGGCGTCGCCGAACACCCGATGCGCCGCGGCCGGATCCATGTAAGCCGCCGACATCGAGCAGCCGGAGCTCTGCGCCACGCACCACGCCGCGCTTGCATCGCCTGCGGCGATTTCGCTGACCACCTGGAAGAACGTCGCGGGCTCGAGCTCCGCGCCGCCGAACGTATGCGGCAGGAACATGCGGAACATCCGCGCCTCGAAAAGCGCGTCGAGCACTTCGGGCGTCAGGGCGCAGTCCGCGTCGATGCGCGGAGCAGCCGCTTCGAGCACCGGCCGCAGCGCGCGGGCGCGCGCAACCCAGCCTTCCTCGATCTCGTTCCAGGCGGCGAGATTCACCGGGCTTTCTTCTTCCACGCCTCGAAACGCGCCTTGGTGGCGTCGTTCGGCGGATAGGTGCCGGGCAGCGGCCGGCCCGACGAGATCTCTTCGAGCACGAAGCGCTCGAGCTCCTCCTGCGCGTACGCATCCTCGGCGATCTCGGCTGCAAGGTGGCGAGGCACGACGATGACGGCTTCGGCGTCGCCGACGATGACATCGCCCGGATAGACGGCCACGCCACCACAGGCGATCGGCACGTTGTAGTCGACGGCGTGCTGATGCGTGAGGCTGATTGGTGCCGAGGGCGCCTTGCAATAGACAGGAAAGGCCTCGGCCGAGATCTCCGGCGTGTCGCGCAGGCCGCCATCGGTGACCAGCCCGGCCACGCCGCGGACCGCCAGCCTGCGCACAAGGATGCCGCCCGCAGACGCGCAGCGCGCATCGCCGCGGCAATCGATGACCAGGACGCAGCCCTCGGGCGTGATCTCGATCGCTTTGCGCTGCGGGTGCTCCGGGTCCTGGTGGATGCCGACGTGATCGATGTCCTCGCGCGCCGGGATGTTTCGCAGCGTGAAAGCCTCGCCCACCAGCGCAGGGGCCTTGGGTGTCAGGCGCGACACACCCTGCATGACCTGGTTGCGCAGCCCCCGCTTGAAGAGCTGCGTCGAGAGCGTCGCGCTCGAACAGGCCGCAAGGCGCGAGCGGGCAGTGGCCGACAAACCGCCGGCGGAAGCGTTTCCGGTGTCGCTCATGGCGCGAGTATTACACGGCCTTGTGACCCATGAGCAACCTCGGCGACGGGCGGGAAAGCGTTTTCGGCTACGATGATTCATGCCCCTGAAAACCACGCCCGCGTCCCCTCCACCCCAACACGAGCAGTTCCTCTCGCTTCTGTCCAAGTCGCTGGAGGGCAATACCTTCGTCAAGCTCGTGCTTGCGAAGTACCGCGGGGGTGAACCCGAGCTCGAGCGGGTCGTCGCGCGAAAGGTAGCGGTCAAGGGCAAAGAGGTCCTGTCGCTCGTCTACAGCTACAAGACGCGCGATGTGACCAAGAATGTCCCGATCGAGGAAGCCCTTCCCGCCATTGCGGAAGTGCTGGGGACCGAATTCGAGAATGCGCACCTGCTCACCACCACGAAGGAAATCCAGCTGGCGATCAGCCGCAAGGGCAAGGTGAGCCTGCGCACCGGCCGGGCCGGGCTGGAACCGGATTCGGGAAAGCACGACCGCGAGAAGGAGCGCTTCCTCGATCTCGACCGGCCTTTCCTCGCAGCACTCGGCATCACCGATGCCGATCATCGGCTCGTCCCGTCAATGGCGCGCAAGTGGAAGCAGATCAACAAGTTTGTCGAGGTCCTCGACCACGCGTTCGAATCCTCGCCGCTCAAAGGCGCGAGCCAGGTGCGGGTCGTCGACTTCGGTTCCGGCAAGGGGTACCTCACCTTCGCCGTGCACGATTACCTGACCAATACCCGCGGGATCGAGGTCAGCGTCACCGGCGTCGAGCTGCGTGAAGATCTCGTGAATCTCTGCAATTCCGCGGCTGCCAAAGCCGGGCTCGAAGGCCTAGCTTTCGAGCAGGGCGACATCCGCAGCCACGCGCGCGAGCCGATCGACATCATGATCGCGCTGCATGCCTGCGACACCGCCACGGACCACGCGATCCACGCGGGCCTGCAGGCCGGGGCGGCGATCCTCCTGTGCGCGCCGTGCTGCCACAAAGAGCTGCGTCCGCAGATGAAAAGCCCCGCCGCGCTGCGGCCCCTGCTAAGGCATGGGATTCATCTCGGCCAGGAGGCGGAGATGGTCACCGACGGCTTGCGGGCACTGTTGCTCGAGTCGCGGGGCTATGAGGCGAAGATCTTCGAATTCATTTCGCTCGAGCACACGAGCAAGAACAAGATGATTCTCGCGGTCCGGCGCGACCAGACGGCGCCCCGCGCCGAAATCGATGCGCAGGTCCGCGACCTGATGGCCTACTACGGCATCCGCGAGCAGAGCCTCGAGAAACTCCTGCACGCCGACCCCTGAGCGCTTAGCGCGCGGTCAGGCCGCCGTCGACTCCCGGCGCCGAATCGCCAGGCCCGCTCATCGAATGGCCTTCCATGCGCGATGCGGCGGCGGGCGGCCCGAACGGCGGAAGTCTTCCGGAACGCTCTGGTGGGTGATCTCGACAATGCGCAGCGGTTCGAGGCCCGGGTCGAGCTTGAACGAGCGCAGGTTGGTGGAGAAGAACAGTTCACCGCCCGGCGCGAGCAGCGAATGGCACTGCCGCACCATGTCCGCGTGGTCGCGCTGCACGTCGAGGACGCCCTGCATCTTCTTCGAATTCGAGAACGAGGGCGGGTCGAGCACGATGAAGTCGAAGCGCTGCGGTCGAGCGCCGGCTTCATTGAGCCAGGCGAGCACGTCGGCCCGCACGAGCCGGTGGCGAGCCGCGTCGATGCCGTTGAGCTTGAAGTTGCGTGCGGTCCACGCCTGGTAGGTGTTCGACAAGTCGATCGTCGTGGAGGCGCTCGCGCCTGCCGCGGCCGCATGGACCGAAAAGCTGCCGGTATAGGCGAACAGGTTGAGGAAATCGACGCTGGCGCCGGTTGCGACCCTTTGCGAAACCGCTTTAGCGACAAGCGCGCGCGCCGGCCTATGGTCGAGGAACAGCCCGGTGTCGAGGTAGGTGTCCAGATCGACCTCGAAACGGTGGCCGGCTTCGTCGACGACGAACGGCTCGCCGGGCTCGTCGAGCTTTTCGTACTGGGCAAGGCCGCGCTGACGCTCGCGGCGCTTGAGGTGCAGCCTGGCGGGCGCGAGGTCCGCCGCAGCGCAGATCGCGTCGCAGGACGCCTTCATCCACGCCGTGTAATCCTCGTCGGGGATCTGCCACCCGGTCTCGATCTCCTGCACATGCAGGTGCGGTCCGCCCGGACCAGTTTCGTCCTGCGGCTCGACCGGCGCATACCAGTCGATCGCGAAAGGAAATTGCGGGATGTCGCGATCGTAGACGCGAAAGCAGGAAATCGCGCGGCGCCGCGCCCACTTCTGCCAGTGGGCGAGGTTCTTGCGCAGCCGGTTGGCGAAGGGCGTTACGTCGGGAGTCACAACTGGGACTATCTTAGCCGAGCCCGCGCCGGGTATGATCGCCGCGAGACTGCAGGGGGGCGCATGGCAGAGCGCAGGGGAGAAAAGCGCAAGCGCAGTGCGGCGATCACGCTCGTGCTGGCCGGAAGCTTGGCCGGCTGCGGCGAACCGGAAGCGCAGCGCGACGTCTACACCAAGCTCGAGGATTGCACCAAGGACTGGGGCAACCCGGCCGAGTGCTCGCGGGTGAACGATGGCCGGCATTCGTCTTCGTATTTCTATGGACCGCGCTACTTCGGCTCGAGCTTTACGAGCGGCCGTCCCCGTCCCAGCCCGAACGCGCTCGAGGCGACCCGCGCGGGCCATGGCGGCGTTACTCGCATGTCCGGCGCAAGCCGTAGCGGCTCATCCTCGTCGGGCGGCAGCTCGTCGGTCAGCCGCAGCGGGTTCGGTTCCAGCGGGCACTCGATGTCTTCCGGCGGCTGAATGCGGCGCGAGGTTTCCGAGCCGCGGCCCGGCTGGCAGGAGCGCTGCGAGTCCGCAGGATTCAGCTACCACTCGATGGACGGGACCTATTGGGACGAAACGGCGTGCTATGCCTTCAGCGCCGGCGAGGTCGACCGGCTCGAAGCGGTGACCGAGGAGCTGCACGGCCTTTGCCTCGCGGCCGTCGACGTCGTCGTCAAGGAAAAACGCATGGCGCAATTCGCCATTCCGGAACCTTTCCACGACATGGTGGCCGCGTCCTGGCAGCGCCGCGACCCATCGGTCTTCGGGCGCTTCGACTTCAGCTGGGATGGCGAGGGCGACCCGAAAATGCTCGAGTACAACGCGGACACCCCCACCGCACTGCTCGAAGCAAGCGTCGTGCAGTGGCAGTGGCTCGAAGACGTGCGCCCCCAAGCGGACCAATTCAACTCACTGCATGAAAAGTTGATCGACAGGTGGTCCGTCCTCAAGGGCTCGGAAAACCGCGGCCCGCTCAGGTTCGCATCGGTACGCGACAACGACGAGGACTTTGGCAACACGGAATACCTGCGCGACACGGCGATCCAGGCGGGCTGGGACGCGCGTCCCGTATTCATCGAGGACCTCGGCTGGGACGCCGCGCAAGGCAAGTTCGTCGATCTCGAAAACGATCCCGTCGAGCGCATCTTCAAGCTCTATCCATGGGAGTGGATGGTTCGCGAAGCCTTCGGCCCGCATCTCCTGCAGCAGAGTGCGCACTGGGTCGAGCCGGCCTGGAAGATGATGCTCTCGAACAAGGCGCTGCTCGCCGTGCTGTGGGAGCTCAACTATGGGCATCCGAACCTGCTGCCGGCCTACTTCACGCCGTCGCGCTTCGCCGGCGAGTACGTCAAGAAGCCGCTGCTTTCCCGCGAAGGGGCGAACGTGACGCTCAACAGACGGCTTGGCGTGGTGCGCGAGCCCGGCGGGTATGGCGCCGAAGGCTGGGTCTACCAGGGCTATGCCCCGTTGCCCGGCTATGAAACCCCGGGCGCGCCGGAGGGCACGCGACGCTATGCGGTCATCGGCTCATGGATCGTCGGCGATGCGGCCGCCGGCATGGGCATCCGCGAGGACGACACGCCGATCACGCGCAACACGAGCCGGTTCGTGCCGCACTACTTCGAATGAGGAGGACGTCCCCATGGAATTCCTGAAACTGTCTTTGCAGGGCCTGGACGAATTCGTCGTCTACTTCACCATGTGCATCGGCTTCGTGCTCGTGTTCCTCACGATCTACGTGCACATCACCCCGTACCGGGAGATCGCGTTGATCCGGCAGGGCAATGCCGCTGCCGCAGCGAGCCTCTCGGGCACGCTGATCGGGTTCGTGCTGCCGCTTGCGGCAGCGGTCGAGCACAGCGTGAACCCCTTCGACCTGGCGATCTGGGCAACGATCGCGCTGGTGGTGCAGCTGCTGGTCTACCTGGTGACCCGCGTCGTGCTGCCGGACATCGGGCGCGACATCCCCGCCGGCAAGGTGGCTTCGGGAGTGTTTCTCGGCGCGCTTTCCGCCGGTGCGGGCATCCTGAATGCCGCAAGCATGAGTTACTAAGGTATTCTTGCTTCCGTGTTCCCTGCGTTGACCGACCCACTTTGAGGAGTATGTCCAATTGGCCAAGCCAAATTTCCAGTACGAAAAGCGCCAGAAGGAACTCGCCAAGAAGAAAAAGCAGGAAGAAAAGCGCCTGAAGAAGCTTGCTGCGAAGGGCGGCCCCGAGGAGGCCGGCGATAGCCAGGCACCGCTGGCTGAAGAGGCCAAGCCCGCCGGCTAGAAAGCCGCCGCATAAAGCAAAAAAGCCCGGCAAGCCGGGCTTTTTCTTTGCAGCCGGCCGCCGGTCAGCGCGGGTAGGCGACGACCTTCTGCTTCTGCTGGCCGAGCCCCTGGATGCCCAGGGTCATCTCGTCGCCGACCTTGAGGAAAACCGGGTTCGGCTTGACGCCCATGCCGACGCCCGGCGGCGTGCCGGTGGTGATGATGTCGCCCGGCAGCAGCGTCATGTACTGGCTCACATACGAAACGAGGTGCGCGCAATCGAAGATCATCGTGCGCGTGTTGCCGCTCTGCATTCGCTTGCCGTTGAGGTCGAGGAACATGTCGAGGACCTGCGGGTCGGGAATCTCGTCGGTGGTCACCAGCCAGGGGCCGATCGGCCCGAACGTGTCGTAGCCCTTGCCCTTGTCCCACTGCGAGGACTGCAGCTGGAAGGCGCGCTCGGAAACGTCGTTGACCACGCAGTAGCCGGCGACATGCTCGAGCGCCTTTTCCTTGGTGACGTGCTGCGCCTTGGTGCCGATGACGATGCCTAGTTCGCACTCCCAGTCGAGCTTGGTCGAGGCCGGCGGTTGGATGACGTTATCGTCCGGGCCGCTGATGCAGGTCGTGGCCTTGCTGAAGATGATCGGTTCCGAGGGGATCTCCATGCCGGCTTCCTTGGCATGGTCGGAATAGTTGAGGCCGATCGCGACGAACTTGCCGATGCCCACGTAGGGCACGCCCATGCGCGGATTGCCCGCGACCACGGGCAGGCTCTCTGCCTTGATGCGGGCAAGGTTCTTGAGGCCGCGTGGCGAGATCTCGTTCGGCCCGATGCTGCTGACGACTTTCGACAGGTCGCGAAGCTTGCCTTCCGCGTCGATCATGCCCGGCTTCTCGAAGCCGTCCTTGCCATAGCGACACAATTTCATTCAGTTCTCCCAGTGATTCAGATAGTCATTCCGCCATCGACGGAATACATATTCCCGGTGGCGAATTTCGATTCGTCGGAGGCCAGGAACAGCACGATCCCGGTGATGTCGTCCACGCCGCCCAGGCGTCCCATGGGCTGGCGCGCAATGAAGTCTTTCCTCGCCTGCACGGGGTCGGCGAAGGCATTGATCCGGTCATGCAGCGAAGGCGTGTCCACAGTGCCGGGGCCGATCGCGTTGCAGCGGACGCCCTGCTTGACGTAGTCCGCGGCGATGGCTTTGGTCAGCCCGATCACCGCCGCCTTGGAAGCGCCGTAAACGACGCGGTTCGGCAGGCCCTTGACGCTCGAGGCGATCGACGACATGTTGATGATCGAGCCGCCGCCCTTGGCGAGCATCGCCGGCAGGAACGCGCGGATCGTGTAGTACATCGAGCGCACGTTGAGGTTGAAGCTGAACTCCCAGTCCTTGGGGGTGCAGTCGAAGATCGTTCCCTGGTGCACGTAGCCGGCGCAATTGAAGAGGATGTCGATCGCGCCGATCTCTTTGGCTGCTGCATTCACCGCGCTTTCGTCCATCACGTCGAGCACGCGCGTGCGGATCCCGGGCTTGCCTGCGAGCTCCGCGAGGGTTTTCTCGTTGACGTCGGTCGCCCAGACTGTAGCGCCTTCGCGCGCGAAGGCCTCGGCGGTCGCGCGTCCGATGCCTTGCCCGGCCGCGGTGATGACCGCGGTCTTGCCTGCGAGTCTGCCTGGCAACTTGCTCTCCCGGTGGGTGGGTATTTGAAGGAGCGCGGATTATAGCAACGCGGTTTGCGGCTTCCGCGCGCGCAGAATCGCATGCAGCGAAACGCTGCGGCGCACCACTCTAGCCCGCGAATTCGATCCCGCCGGATCAGCTAAAATTGGCCTGACCACTTGACCAGCCCCCGGTGCATTGCTAGTCTCGCCTCGCGATCCGGGCCCCGCAGCCCACCAATAAGCCCGGCGCACGAGACAATGCCAATCCAGACAGTCGAACCGCGGCGCCTTTACCGGCAGATCGCAGACCAGATTCGCGCGCTCATCAATGGTGGCGAGTTCACGCCGGGCGACCGCCTGCCGCCCGAGCGCGACCTTGCCAAGCAGCTCGGCGTGTCGCGGCCGTCGCTGCGCGAGGCGCTGATCGCGCTCGAGATGGAAACGCTCCTGGACGTGCGTGTCGGATCCGGCATCTACGTCACCCAGCCGAACGAGCCACGACGCACCAGCGAGCTCGCCGAGGCGTCCGGACCGTTCGAGGTCATGCGCGCGCGACGGCTGATCGAAGGCGAATGCGCGGCGCTGGCCGCCAAGGTAGCGACGCCGGCGCAGATCCGCGCGGTGCGGGAGGCCCACGCGGCGATCGTCGAAGAATCCAAGCGCGACCACAACCCGCTGGTTGCAGACCGCCTGTTTCACGTGCGGATCGCAGAGGCCAGCGGTAACAGCGCCTACGTCCTGCTCGTCGAAACACTCTGGGACCAGCGCATGGGACCGCTCTACCGGACGCTCGAGCGAAAGCACGAGCATCCGCTCATGGCCGCGGACACGATCCGCGAGCACAAGGCGATCGTAGCGTCGATCGCCCGGCACGATTCGCGGGGCGCGCGCAGCGCCATGCAAACGCACATGGACTCGACCATGAAGCGCTACAGCAAGGACTGGAAAGTGGAGCAATGACATGGCGGCAGTGACTTTGAGCCGGGTGCACAAGTCGTTTGGTTCAACCCCGGTAGTGCATGGCGTGGACATCGACATTGCGGACGGCGAGTTCTGCGTGCTGGTCGGCCCTTCGGGCTGCGGCAAGTCGACGCTGCTGCGCATGATCGCCGGGCTCGAGGAAATCTCAGGCGGCGATATCCGGATCGGCACCCGGGTGGTGAACAACGTGGCGCCGAAGGAGCGCGATATCGCCATGGTGTTCCAGAATTACGCGCTGTACCCGCACATGACCGTGTATGACAACATGGCTTTCAGCCTGCGCCTGGCAAACGCGCCAAAGGACGAAATGGAGCGCCGCGTTGACGACGCCGCGCGCATCCTGGGGCTGACCGACTATCTCGCCCGCTATCCGCGCCAGCTCTCCGGCGGCCAGCGCCAGCGCGTCGCAATGGGTCGCGCGATCGTGAGAAAGCCCCAGGTCTTCCTGTTCGATGAACCCTTGTCGAACCTGGACGCCAAGCTGCGTGTGCAGATGCGCACCGAGATCAAGGCGCTGCACCAGAGGTTGAAGACGACATCGATCTACGTCACTCACGACCAGATCGAGGCCATGACCATGGCCGACAAGATCGTCGTGATGAATGCCGGCGTCACAGAGCAGATCGGCTCGCCGCTCGAACTCTATGACAACCCGGCGAACCTGTTCGTGGCGGGATTCATTGGCTCGCCTGCGATGAATTTCCTGCCCGGCAAGGTCACCGGCGCAGGCATCGCGATCGGCGGGAATCTTCACCTGCCCATTCCCGCCAATAACCAAGCCGAATCGGGACGCGACGTGATCGTCGGCGTGCGGCCGGAGCATTTGGCGGTGACCGACGACGGCGTGCTGGCCGAAGTGGTGGTGGTCGAGCCGACAGGCGCGGACACCCAGATCTTCTGCAAGATGGCGGGAGTCGACGTTACCGCGGTAGTGCGCGAGCGCCACGATTTCAAGCCGGGCACCGCCGTGCGCCTGCGCCCCGAGCTGACCTACCTGTTCGACCCGGCGAGCGGCCGCAGACTGGCCTGATGCGCACTCGCCTGATTGTGTTTATCTCACCACGGAGGAGACCATGAGCAATTTCAACAGAAGGGACTTTCTGAAAGCATCTGCCGGTGTCGCAGCAGGCACTGCGGCTGTGGGCGTCGGCGGCGAGGCGCTGGCACAGGCGAAGGGCGTGCCCGCGCTCAATCTCAAACCCGAGAAGGGCGCCAAGCTGCGCGTGCTGAAGTGGAAGCGCTTCGTGCAAGGCGACGAAGACCTGTTCAACGCCAACATCAAGAAGTTCTCGGCGCAAACGGGCATCGATGTGCGAATCGACTACGAGGGTTTCGAGGACGTGCGCCCGAAAGCGGCGGTCGCGGCAAACGTTGGCTCCGGGCCCGATGTCATCTACGGGTTCTTCGACGACCCGCACCTGTACCCGGACAAGCTGCTCGACGTCACCGACGTGGCCAATTACCTGGGCGCCAAGTACGGCGGCTGGTACGATGTTTGCAAAACCTACGGTATGTCTGGCAACAAGTGGATCTCCATCCCTCTCGGTGCCGCAGGTGCGACGTTCGTGCATCGCATCAGCCACATGCAGGCAGCGGGTTTCAAGGAGTTCCCGAAGGACATGGGCGGGTTCCTCGAACTTTGCAAGGCGCTCAAGGCAAAAAACACTCCGGCAGGGTTTGCCCTCGGCAACGCCACGGGCGACGGAAACGCCTGGTGCCATTGGCTGGTCTGGGCCTTCGGCGGAAGGATGGTGGACGAGAAGAACAACGTCGTAATCAACAGCCCGGAGACGATCAAGGCGCTCGAATACGCCAAGGAGCTGTACGCCACGTTCATTCCGGGCACCTTGTCCTGGCTCGATCCGAACAACAACAAGGCATTCCTCGATGGCCTGATCAGCGTTACCAACAACGGGATTTCGGTTTACTACGCGGCGAAGAATGCGACCGACCCCAAGGTAAAGGAAATGACCGGCGACATCGGCCATGCGGCCTTCCCGGTCGGCCCGGTCGGGCGCGGAACCGAGCTGCACCTGTTCACCGAAGCGATGATCTTCAAGTACAGCAAAGCGCCCCAGGCGGCCAAGGCGTTCGTGACGTTCATGATGGAAAAAGAGCAGTACGAGCCCTGGCAGCAGGCGTCCATCGGCTACGTGACCCAGCCGCTCAAGGCCTACGAGTCCAATCCTATCTGGACTTCCGACCCGAAGAACACCCCGTATCGCGACTGCGTCAAGAACATGACGCCGAACAGCTTCGCGGGCAAGCTCGGCTACGCCTCGGCCGGAACAATGGCCGATTTCGTCATGGTCAACATGGTTGCCGAAGCCGCAAGCGGATCGAAATCGCCCAGAGAGGCGGCCGAACGCGCGCAGGCAAGAGCGCAGCGCTATTACAAGGTCTGAGCACTCTTTAAGCTTGCCGGGACAATCGAAGGCCGGAAAAACGGCCCCGTGCGTCCCGGCACTTCCGCTGAGAACACATGACGCTTAGCCGATTCTTCGACAACCGCAATACTCTCGGGCTCGTTTTCATGGTGCCCGCGGGATTGATCCTGCTGGTCTTCTTGACCTACCCGCTTGGGCTGGGCACCTGGCTCGGATTCACCGACGCCAAGATCGGGCGTTCCGGCGAATGGGTGGGATTCGAGAACTTCGCCTTCCTGTTTGGCGACAGTGTTGCGCGGCTTTCTCTTTTCAACACTCTTTTCTACACGATCGTTGCAAGCATCGTTAAGTTCGTTTTCGGCCTCTGGCTCGCGCTGCTGCTGAACAAGACCCTGCCGTTCCAGGCGTTTGTTCGCGCCGTGGTGCTGCTGCCTTTCATCGTGCCCACTGCCCTGTCGGCCCTCGCGTTCTGGTGGCTGTACGACGCCCAGTTCTCGGTGCTTTCCTGGGCGCTGGTAAAAATGGGGCTCATCGACAACTACATCAGCTTCCTGGGTGACCCGTGGCTGGCGCGTGGTTCGGTGATCGCCGCAAACATCTGGCGCGGCGTGCCTTTTGTTGCAATCACCCTGTTGGCCGGCCTGCAGACCATCTCCCCCTCCCTTTATGAAGCCGCGTCTCTGGACGGAGCCACCGAGTGGCAGAAGTTCTGGCATGTAACGCTGCCCATGCTCACGCCGATCATTGCCGTGGTGATGACGTTCTCGGTCCTGTTCACCTTCACCGACTTTCAACTGATCTACGTGCTCACTCGCGGCGGACCACTGAACGCGACCCACCTCATGGCTACGCTCTCGTTCCAGCGCGCGATCCTGGGAGGCGCGCTCGGCGAAGGCGCGGCGCTCGCCACCGCGATGGTGCCGTTCCTGCTGGCGGCAATTCTGTTTTCTTACTTCGGTCTGCAAAGGCGCGCTTGGCAACAGGGGGGCTCGGACAAATGAGCGACAAAGCGCCGGACACGGTGGGGATGGACTACCTGCAGTCGCTGCCCAGGCGGTGGGTCACGGTCTATATTCCAATGATCGTGTTCCTGATCGTTCTGCTTTTCCCGTTCTACTGGATGGCGATGACCGCATTCAAGCCAAACGAGGAACTTGTGTCGCGCGGAGCGAATCCATTCTGGATCGTGACCCCAACGCTGGCTCACTTCGAGAAACTGCTTTTTCGCACCGACTACCCGCAGTGGATGTGGAACACGGTCCTGGTGTCGGTCGTGTCGACCTTCGCATCGCTGGCGGCAAGCGTGTTCGCCGCTTACGCCATCGAGCGGCTGCGCTTCAGAGGCGCCAAGCAGACCGGCCTCGCCATCTTCCTTGCGTACCTGGTGCCTCCTTCGATCCTTTTCATTCCGCTGGCCGCGATCGTCGTGCAGCTCGGCCTCTTCGACACCCGCTGGGCGCTGATCCTTACCTACCCGACTTTCCTGATCCCGTTCTGCACCTGGCTCCTGATGGGGTACTTCAGGTCGATTCCCTACGAGCTGGAGGAATGCGCCCTTATCGACGGGGCCACGCGCTGGCAGATTCTCGTGAAGATCATCCTCCCGCTTGCCGTCCCCGGCCTTATCTCGGCGGGGATCTTCGCGTTCACGCTGTCCTGGAACGAATTTATCTATGCGCTTACTTTCGTCTCGTCCTCCGAGACAAAGACGGTGCCCGTAGGCGTGGTCACTGAGCTGGTCGAGGGCGATGTCTACCACTGGGGCGCGCTCATGGCAGGCGCCCTTCTCGGCTCGCTGCCGGTGGCGTTGCTGTACTCGTTCTTCGTCGAATACTACGTCTCGGGAATGACCGGGGCCGTGAAGGAATAAATCCGGGAGCAGGAAATGAACCAGCTCGATTTCAAGGGCCGCACGGCGGTCGTCACCGGCGGCATGCAGGGCATCGGCGCGGCCATCGTCAAGCGCCTCGAAACCTCTGGCGCGAACGTGCGCGTCTGGGACCTCGATGCGAAAGACAAGGTCGATGTGGCCGACCCGGCCTCCGTGGAGAAAGCGACCGCCAAGGCGATCGCCGACCTCGGCAAGATCGACGTGCTGGTCAATAACGCCGGCATCGCGGGCATGAACAAGCCGACGGTCGATTACCCGATCGAGGAGTGGCTGCGCGTGCTTTCCATCAACCTCACCAGCCAGTTCCTCACCTGCCGCGCGGTCGCGCCGCACATGGTCAAGGCCGGTTACGGGCGCATCGTCAACATCGCCTCGGTCGCCGGCAAGGAAGGCAACCCGAACGCGGTGGCCTACTCGGCCTCGAAGGCCGGCGTGATCTCGCTCACCAAGTCGCTCGGCAAGGAACTTGCGCAGGCCGGCGTGCTGGTCAATTGCGTGACGCCGGCGGCCGCCAAGACGGCGATCTTCGACCAGATGACCGAGCAGCACATCAACTACATGCTCTCCAAGATCCCCATGAACCGTTTCGTGCAGGTGGACGAGATCGCCTCGCTGGTCGGCTGGCTGGCCTCCGAGGACTGCTCGTTCTCGACCGGCGCGGTGTTCGATATTTCGGGTGGCCGGGCCACCTACTAACCCAAGGGAGAGAGTCATGGCCATGGCCAATCGCA